>CALLKG010000062.1:0-92286 GCA_938008395.1 Corynebacterium tuberculostearicum | reverse complement strand
CCATGAAACTAACCCCAGATTCGAAAACAGATACACCACTACCCAGGACTTGACCTCGACAATCCTGCGAAGCGAGAGCAGGCTCTCAATGTCCTCATCGGCTAATTCGCTACAACCGGAAGACATATACGTTCCTATCCGTAGTATATGGATGCTCCAGTTATACGCCTCGCAGTCTTTCGTTGATGGGCATATATCTAGTTCCACGGTGGAAGACGCAGGCGTTGAGCTTCCAGAGCTCATTGGAACAATGCTGTGTGACGCTGTAGAAAAGCGTTTCCGGAGAGAATTAAGCATCGGATTTACGCTGACCGAACGAAATATAACTCGGGTGCGAGGCCGAATTAACATGTACGAAACTGCCCGCCGCCAACTCCTTGAGAAGGGGCTTATTGCCTGTGAGTTCAATGAGCTCACCATCAACAGCGAAGTTAACCAATTCCTTCGATACGCCCTCGAATACGCAGCGCAACTACTGTCCAGCGTGGACAGTGACGCCAGTGCCCGACGGTGTAAGGTGCTTTCTCGAAGGCTTTCTCAAATGGGAATTTCCGAACCAAAGTCGACGGTATTTCCTCACTCCAGGCTATCCCCTGCAGACAAGAAACCAGTTGCCGTAGCTAGATTGCTTTTAGAATTTGCCGTCCCCACGCGCGGGGACGATGCCCTTTCTCTGTTCAGCAGAAAGCACTTCACGCAGCACGAGATCCGCAAGCTTTTCGAAAAAGCTCTATTTGGTCTGTTCCAATACCATCTCTGCCCTTTAGGTTGGAAAGTAAGTAGCGGCGAATGGCTGTACTGGAATGCTCAACAGGTGCCCAAAGAATTACCGAGCATGCAAACGGATATCATTTTGCGATCACCAGTAGGTGAAATTTCCGTTATCGATGCCAAGTTCACGCATATGCTCATTGAGAACCGAGTAGGAAACGAATCCTTAAAAAGCCCGCACCTTTATCAGCTTTACGCCTACTTACGCAGCCAAGAAATTCTCGGCGAAGAATGGAAAACCGCAAAGGGCATCATGCTCTATGCTTCTTCGGGCCGAAACCAACAGGATGAGACGATCTCATTCCTTCTCGACGGACACCCTGTAGCTTTCGCTAGCGTCGGTCTCGAGACCTCAATTCGCGAGTTTCGCCAGAAAGTGCTTCATCTTGTGGCCCCGAATCTCGAATTTCCCCAGAAAGAACCTCACGATATTCCTTAAAGAATCTCCAAGGTACGCAAGCCTAGAAGAGGTGAAACATAAGGGCCAAAGCAGCCACGTTGCCTCCTCTAACTGGTGGTTCAAGGGCGATAACGTGGCTGAAAGTTGGGTTCCCACGCAGCGGGGGCGCGGCAAAGATGTGACCTAGACGAGGTTCTTGAGGGCGTCGGTAACCAGCCGCCAGAAACCGGCGTGGTCGAGGGTGGTGGCGACTTGGGTGTGGCAGGAGGCGTCGGCGGGCTCGCGTAGATCGGTGACGGTCATGCCGGTGGTAAGGGCGCCGGCGAGCTCGACGTGGACGGGTGCCTTGCGGGTCTGGACGATGTCCGGATCGATGAGGTAGGCGATGGTGCACGGGTCGTGAACCGGTGGGTTATCGAAGCCCTGGTTGGCCTGGTAGGCCTTGCGGAAGAAACCGAAGAGGCCCACGACGAACTCCGAGACAGGAGTATTTAATGCCTGGATCTCGGCTTCGACCTCTGGGGTGGCAAGCGCCTGGTGAGTGAGATCGAGGCCCACCATGGTGACGGGCCAGGGCTCTTCGAAGACGATGTGGGCGGCCTCAGGATCGATCTTGATATTGAATTCGGCGACTGGGGACCAATTGCCCTCGTGGTAACCGCCGCCCATGAGGATGACTTCCTTGACGCGCTCGACGATGCGCGGCTCCTTGCGCGCAGCCATCGCGATATTGGTAAGCGGGCCGGTGGGCACCAGGGTGATGGTGCCGGGCTCATGGGACATGACGGTGTCGATGATGAAGTCGATAGCGTGGGCGTCGGCAAGCGCCGTGCTTGGCTCCGGAAGTTGGACGCCCTCGACGTCCATGCCGGTGGAGCCGTGGATAGCCTCGGCAACCTCGACGGGGCGCACGAGTGGGCGGTCGCAGCCAGCATAGACCGGAGCCTCCGGGTGACCAGCGATCTCCTTGACCACCAGGGCGTTGTGGGAGACCTTATCCAAGGTCTGGTTTCCGCCTACGGTGGTAATGCCCAGCAGCTCGATGGTGGGGTTGCCCATGGCTAGGAGCAGGGCCACCGCGTCATCGTGGCCGGGGTCGCAGTCCAGAATGATTTTTCGCGTCATGCCACGAGCCTACTTTCGGGCGTTGACGGCCGCCACGGTGTCATCAATAGACTCGGGGCGCGGAATGCGGAAGGACAAAGCTAGGGCTGCAAGCAGGATGATGACGCCGGCGATCATGCCCGCGCGGTAACCATGCTCGAAAGAGCCGGAGACCGCAAACAGCACAGCAAAAGATAGTCCCGCGCCGAGGTTGAAGGCGCCGGCGTTCATGCCGGGCAGATAGCCCTGGTTATCGGCCGGCGAGAGCACAATCCCTAAACCGTTGAGCATGATATTGGCAATACCCGCATAGGTCACGCCCAAGAAGATAGAGACGAGAAGCAGGGTCCACGCGTTCGGAGCACCCACTACGAAAATGGAGATAATCAGGCCAGCGACGGTTCCTACGAGGCCGGTTTGCAGGACGTACTTATAGCCCAGCTTGGAAGCCATCCAGCCGGCAATGGGGCCGAAAACCAGGCCGGCCAGGGCGTACGGGGTAAGCGTGACCCAAGAAATGGTACTGGCAGAAATTCCGGCGCCAGCACCTGCATCCTGCCCGAGGTTCGGGATAAGGCCATTCATCACGGCAAAGACACCGGTCATGGTGAGCAGCGTGGTAGAAAGCAGCGCCCACGTGCGGCGTTGTTTGAGGTAGGCCACCGGTACAAGCGGATCGGCGACCTTCTTCTCCACATTCCAGAAGGCCCAGAAGCCGGCGGCACCGATGAGGAGAAGGATGATGACGAGGAACCAATTGGCCTCGGCAAGCTTGCCGGCTTCGTTGAACGCGGTGAGAACGCAGCCCAGCGCCACGGCCAGAGGCAGCACACCCGCCCAATCCATTCGCGGGGTTTCGGTGGCCGTGGATTCCTTAGTGAATACCTGCACTGCTACTACCGCAATGGCGCATAGTACGGCCATGGTCCAGAACACCGAGCGATAGCCAAAGTTTCCGGCCAGCCAGCCACCGGCCAAGGCGTCCACGCCCGCAATACCACCATTTACCGAGGTCACAATGCCCAGCAGCAGTGCATATTGCTTCTCATTGAGCACCTGCTGGCGCAGCATGATGAGGCAGAGCGGGACGGTCGGCCCGGCCACGCCTTGGATGATGCGGCCGATAAGCAGCACGGCGACGTTGGGCGCGACGGCGGAAGCCACGCAGCCCAGCGCAGCAACCGCCATCATGCCGACAAGAACCTTTCTGCGGCCGATAAGGTCGCCCCAGCGCGGTAGGAAGAGCGAGAACAATGCCGCGGCCGTGAAGAACGCCGTCTGTGTTAGGCCAATCTGTGCGGTGGTGGCACTCAGCTCATCTTCCATCGTCGCCAAGGCAGGCGAGAGCATCGACGCATTGAGCTGGAAGGCAAACACTGCCGTCAGCAGTGCGAACATCAATGGGATATAGGAGCTGGGCTGGAGCTTTGGCGGCTCGGAGGTGATGGAAGTCATGGCTTTAAATGTAGTTGATGAATCCTGCGCTCCATAGTGGAGAGCGTGGCTCAATTGCTTGGCGTTGCGCAGGAAACCCCCACTTAGCGCCACCAGCTATTTTCTCATTGTCTACTATCCATAGATTATGAAGATTCTCTCCTACATCGTCGCTGTCGCAACGGTGATACTTTCTTTAGCTTCCTGTTCCTCTCCGGAGTCACAGACGGAAGAAACGACGACGCCTAGCACCTCCAGCACAGCCAATAGTTCAACTATCAGCTCTAGTTCCACAAGCTCTGTCCCGGAAACGTCTTCTTCAGAGCCACAGCCGGCAGCGGAAGCTGAGCCTTCGCTTGCCGACGCTCCCCTAACGAACACTGCCGAATCCACCGCAGAACCCACCCTTACCGAGTGTGTCTATGGTGGTGGTAGCTGGACCACCAACGGCTTGTACAGCGATGGAACTATCCGCTGGGCTCAAGAATGTCAGAACCTCCACGACGAGCAGATGGCAAAGTACCCCTACCGGTGCCCGCAAACGGATCACTACGTCTCCGATCCATCTCAGTGCTCCTCACCTGTGGACAGCGGGACCGGTGGTTCCGATTATGATCCCAGCATCCCCGCGTACATGACTCGATCAGCTGAAGTTGAGCAGATGCGCGCTGAAAACCAGAAGTGGTGGTTTGACTGTCAGGCAGAACATTCGGCGGAGTTCTGTCTTGCGAATGATCCATGGGCTCAGTAGATTTCACGCTGATTTAACCAGCGATTCACCGCGGCTACTTAGGCTGGAAAAGTTCCTTTTAAACCCTCTGTGGAGCTTTGTATGTCTGATTCAAATAGTCGTTCCTCTTTTAATCGTCGAAATTTCCTGCAGATTGCTGGTGTTTCTGCAGCAGCAGTGGCTGCGGGAATTAATGCACCGGCCAAGGCGGGTGCACAGTCGAGTCTGAGTTCATGGGGTTCCTCGCAAGCTGGGGATCATCCACAGGATTCGGAGCTTTTTGGCCTAGGCGTAGCGGCGGGAACGCCGCGGCATGATTCGATGATCCTGTGGACCCGCCTGGCCCCAGAACCGCTGGCCGAGGATGGCCACGGTGGAATGACCGGCGGCGATGTCCGCGTGGGTTGGGAAGTTGCGACGGATGAGGTTTTTGGGGACGTCGTCAAGCAAGGCGAAGCCCTAGCTCAACGCGAACTGGCACACTCGGTGCACCCGCAGGTAACTGGACTAGAGCCTGCAACTGAGTATTTTTATCGCTTCCGCGTGGATGGCAAGGTGAGCCCAGTAGGTCGGTTTAAGACTCTGCCGGCACCAGGTGCAAAGGTGGATGATTTCACCTTCACCGTGGCTTCGTGTCAGGCGTGGTACCACGGCTATTTCACCCCGTGGAAGCATATTGCGCAGGAACCGGACCTAGATATGACAATTTTCGTGGGTGACTATATCTACGAATACGGCATTGTGGAAGGCGATAATCTCTGGCGCCAAGGCGCAAGTGTGCCCGATGTCTTCAAGGCAAAGGTGGAGACCCTGGAGCAGTATCGCCTGCGCTACTCGCTCTTCAAGTCCGATGAGCACCTGCAGGCCGCGCATGCGCGAGCCGCGATGGCCATTGTGTGGGATGACCACGAAGTAGAAAATAACTACGCCGGTAAGTGGTCCGAGATTGGCACCAAGGCCGAGCACTTCCTCTACCAGCGCGCAGCGGCCTACCGCGCCTTCTATGAGAATCTGCCGGTTGCCCCGCCCGCGCTTCCCGATGGCCCCAATAACCGCATCTATGATTCCTTCGACGTGGGCACGCTAATGCGTTTCAATCTGGTCGATACCCGCCAATACCGCGAAGAGGCCGCAGAAGATGCCAGCATCTTGGGCGCGGAGCAGGAGCAGTGGCTCAACGATAAGCTCGCCACTTCCCCAGCACAGTGGAACGTGGCGGTTAACAGCGTGGTGGTCGTGCCGATCGCCGATAGCACCGACCAGTGGGATGGTTTCCCTGCAGCGCGCCGCCGCCTTATCGAATCCCTCTCTAAGGTAAGTGACCCCGTTGTCTTCACCGGCGATATTCATCAGCACTGCGCTGCGGAGATCCAAACAGACTCCGGCCAGCCTGTAGGCGTGGAATTGGTCGCCACTTCCATTGCTTCCGATGGCGATGGCTTCGCCGGCTCCAAGAGCACCGAGTGGCTAGAAAAGCCCTATGTGAAGGCCATGGACAAGCGCCGTGGCTATATCAAGGTGCGCGCTACCCGTGAGCACCTCGATTCCGAATTCGTCGTCGTGCCCTGGATCGAGCGCGATGATACCGCCCCGCGCGAGACTGCTTTCTCCTTCCGCACCAATGCCGGCGAGCACACGCTGCGCTCCCTCTAAACCCCGAAAGGACAATTCAACATGGGACTTTTTAGCTCGCTTTCCTCTTCTTCCTCTCGCCGCGGTTCTTCCCGCAAGAACTCTTCTGACCAGGATTCCTCTACACCAGCCCCTGGTGCGGTTGCTGCTCCGCCAGCCGCAACCGGTGTTCAGGCAGAACCGCAGCTCATGGAAAATTACGTCACCTGGGAGCCTGCCTCCTGGGACGTCGTTTTGGATCACTACCGTGTCATCGGTACTGATCCTAATGGTGTAGACGTGCTGTTGGGCAAGACTATCTTTCCCTTCTTCCGCCACTCCCGGCGCGATGTCGCCGGTGAAAAGTGGACTTATTACGTCAAGGTAGTCGACGCTGCTGGCGCTGAGTCCTCTCCTTCTGGCAAGGCGACGTCTACCTCCCTGCCTTCGGTCACTGCAGGCACAGCGCTAGCCACGATTGGTTCCTTTGACCGAAAGGGCACGGAGTTTCAGTATTCCCCAAAGGATTACAAGAAGATCGTCACCGCGCACCCAGACCAGACAATCACTGTTGGACCGGATGCTAAGCCTGCCGACGTCCCCTATCTCCTCCCCGGCCCCGGCGATAAGTGGGCTGGCAGCAAGGCCTATACGCTGAAATGGACCGTCAACCTGAACCAACCCACTGCGAAAACTGCACTTGCCTTGTGGCTCATTGATACCACTAAGCTCGGCGGCATTCTCGACGTCACGATCAATGACTTTCATAAGCAAGTGGAGCTCCCACAGGGCGCAACGAAGGGGTCGCGCCAGGGCGATGCCCGCAGGGAGCCGACCTCGCTTCGCCCCGTAGCAATCGAGTTTGATCTTCCCGAGAACACTTTGCAGCAAGGTGAAAATCAGCTGGTCTTCACCCTGCTCGAAGGCGGTTGGCTAGCTTGGGATGCGCTGGGGATTTTTGCTAAATAGGGATTCTCATAGCTAGAGAACCTTTCAGCTAAGGAGACTTTTGGCGAAGGCAGATACCAATCTTCGATCAAGAACCCAAATTTTCCATGACCCATCGATAGTGCGGAAGAAGGGTGTTTTCTGTCTTCGTCGTGAGCTTCTTTAATCCTAGAAGTTCAAGTGTTGACCGCATCACAGTTTCGCGGTCGCGAATACCCGCGCGAAGATACCCTCTAGCGGTATGCATCCGCAGCTCTTCGTAGGGAACATCATGGATCAAACGCGACCCTAGGGTTCGTACCTCTACCCGGGGATGATCAGGAAGAAAGAATGTACTCTGACCCAGATCTTCTATGTCTGGTCTTTTCACCATCGCTATCGAACCATCTCGGACTAAGCGATTCAAAACTGGTATAAGGATCGTACGGACAGGCTTAGTAACACGAACGCCGCCACTGGATTTTACGTAACGAGAGAATAGGAAGTCGCCCAACATTGGGCCTTCAGCTCTCAAGATCTCAAGAAGTCCTTGAGCGACTTCAGCATCAGTTGCGATATTTGTCGCTACAGTCGTTCCTTCGAAAGCAGTATATTCAGCTGGGGCTTTAGTAAGCTCCGTACCGTGAAAAGAGAAGTCGAGATGTGTTTCTTCTCGAAGATCGCTGTTCTCAAAACCCTGCGTTAAAATCTCCGAGCCTTGTTCTGCCATCTCTAGATCATGCTTATCATGGGCTTCTCCAGATTCCGAAAGAGCATCTTCAAGGTCCTCTTCGGTTGAGAGGAAGGCCTCTACTCCACTTTGTACTTCAATGGGATTGTCTTCTGCATAGACGTCCTCGACAATCTCGACGTTGTCGGAAGTCTCAAAGGTTGGTGCATCTGCCTCGAATGGTTTGATACCCAATTCATCTAGCGCCACCCACACCTTTTGCATCTGTTCGTCCGAGTCTAGATAGAAATCAGATTCAAAAATTCGGACGAATGTCCAGCCGAGACGCTCCAGTTCGCGTTGCCGATGCTGATCCTGCAAAGCATTGCGATCACTGTGCCAATAGTCACCGTCACATTCAACTGCAAGCCGTCCTTGCGCGCCTTCAACGACGAGGTCAATGCGGTATCCAAACTCTTCGAATTGCGGAATTACCTTGAATCCCTTTTCGATGATTCTGTTATAGACCCTTTGCTCAAATAGCGAATCAAAGGGCTCAACCCGTTCATCGTTCGGAACTACTACACATTCTGTTTTCTCTGGCTGCTTCTCCGCAACGCTGTAGGCATACTGCAACAACTTGGCACGAATATCGACTGGGTTCAATTCCTCGAAACCAATAGAATGGAACAACCAAACTTGGTCTTTCGCGCGACTAACTGCAACGTTATAACGCTGCAGGTATTCTTTCTTAGTCAACGTTGACGTGCGTTCACCCGGCGTATACGGCTGGACCATCGAGAGGAATATGACATCTCGTTCAGCACCTTGAAAGTCAGCAGGGCTTCCAACCTTTAGCTCGCGCTCCTCCCACACCTCGGGGGAAACTTTTTCCAAAAGTCGTGCCTGGATATATTTCGCCTGGCCGGAAGTACTAAGTAGCGAAATGACGCCAATAGTCTTTCCTACGTATTGCGAATCACCCAAGACGGAAAGAAGACGTTCCACCAGGACATCTGCCTCGGCTGTATTAGTTCTTTTTGTCTTCGCTCCGGTAAAGAAAGCATTGGGAGTCTGAGTAATCTTGAACGGTGCAAGCCGGTCAGATTCAACTTCCCTCACTGGTTTAAGGGATATGTTTTCGGGCTCATAGATAAACTGGTTCGAGAACCCGATGATTTCCGGAACACAGCGCCTATGCTCTTCTAGCGTGATCCGTCCTCCATAGCGCATATTAGCTTCATCAAAGAGTGAGCGAGCGGGATCCGACCAAGAATCTATCTTGTCGAAGTCCCACAAATACTGCTGAGCTAGCTTTCCAATTTCTTCCAAGTCGTGGAAACTGGTTGGTGAAACCTGCTTGTCATCACCGATAACTACCATTCTCGGAGCCAAATACTGCAAGAAAATGGCATCGACACCCGACTGTGATGCCTCATCTACGATAACGACATCAAACATGTTTTCTTCCAAGTCGAACTGCTCAACGACCTTGTAGATCGGCATGATCCACACTGGAACCGCGGAACGACAAGCATCTAAGTGCTTACGCACATCTCGCTTACGTCGATCAGCATATTTTCCAGTTCCCTTTCCCAGGCGAGTAACTGCTTGGCTATACGCTACAAGGCTCGATTGAGTTGCTGGATCGATTCGGTCTTTTCCTACAGCCTTAGACCAAGCACGGGCCGCGGCGAGCTCCGCGATCGTCTTTGAAATTCTTTGATCAATAAATCGAACTGAACGCGAGATTTCCTGAGGATCCGCCTTTGTTCGGGCAGCGATTCTTTCTCCTGCCAATGCCCAGTACCGAGCTTCTTCGATATTTTGAACACGGTGCCGCCACAACCCGAAGTCATTGGAGTCCTTTAGTGCTTGGACAAGTAACGCAGACCAACCTTTCGCTTTTTGGGAAAGCTCATTGCGACGGCGAATTGCACCAGAATACGAGGCAGCAGACTGTGCTGCCTCAAGAGCAAGTTCATATTCAGAGGCATTTTGCTGGTCCAGCGCTGCTTCTAATCTGTCTATCCATTCCACGGCATCCGAATTCTGCTTAAAGTCGCGAATGGTTGCCATTCCCATGGAAATGAGGTTAGAAAATCGTGCAGCAGTGGCTTGGACTCCTGAAGCTTTTCGAAGCTTTTCAATTCGATTGGATAGCGGATTTAGCTCTCCTAAATCGGCCCTGAATCCAAAGTTTTCGATTCTTCCCAAGGCATATCCGAGCTGCTCGACTTGGGAAATTGATTCCGAGAATTTCTGAAGTTCGCCTCTCCAGAAGCCTAGCTTCTCCATAGGAGACAAATGCTCAGCCGGCCGTGAATACCTCCACGACTGTTGTAGTGAGTAGAGCGCCCATTCAAACTCCACATACTCTAGGTAAAGGTTCACTTCGGCCAAGCCGGTGGGCGGCATTCCGTTTATTCGAACTCCTTCAAAAAACGGTGCTGCTTCTTTGATTATTGGCTTTGTAAGTAGACCAGTCTTTGGAAGACCGTCCGCCTTCGTCTTAATTTGACCCCCATTCTGAAGGAAAGTCTGCACTGACCTCGCCAACGGTACGAAGGAATTAATTTGGCCGGAAATCTCAATGTGCCGGAGAGCAGCCAGGTTTCCACCTGACTGCTGGGCTCCATGAAAATCATTGGCAAGAGAATCTAGTTTATGTTTCCACTGCGCAAGATTTCCGTTCATTGAATCACGGAGTAGGTCGTCCATCCACGGTGCGGAAATTTGCTGAATTTTCGCCAATTGATTTATGGCTTGTTCGACTGATTGTTCAAGATCGACTCGGGATGACTCATCAAGATCGGCCCAAGCCGCCCGTTCACTAACCGGTGTCTCATTTTCGATCCAGAGGTTCACGGCCTCTTCACCAGCTTTGGCTTCGATTGCCTGCGTGAGCTCATCTACGGTGGGAATTGCACCGAAGTCGAAGGAATCTCCGGTGGAGCTCACTCCACCTTGAGCGAGCTCTGGGGAAGCCAAAAGTGAGAACCATTCGTCAATTTCCTGTGCGTCCAAAGGAAATGGCTGCTCAAGATCAGGAACCTGTAAAGCTTCGATCCACCCATAATCCTCTTTGCTGTCCACCCATTTCGCGACAGCTCGAGACATTTGCGTGTCGTAGCCTAATACACCAAGCGAAGCCTTCTCAGAGTCCATTAGCGAAGTCCAACGTCTCAACTCTGCGGTTCGCTCTTCACGGAGCTGATTTAGCCTCAGCTCCAGATCTCGGATCTTTCGAGAAGATGTTACCTCGTCATAATCACTTGACCGTCGGTTTATTGTATCGACGGCTACTTTCAATTCCGCTAAGTCAGACTGTCCAGAGCTAATCACGGAAACAGCAAGCTCACGAATCTCCTCAGGTAGCTTTCCTCGTAACTCGTATAAAGCACGATCCGCTTCTGCTGTTACTAGGACACGCTTGCCTTGAGCCAACAGATGAGAAAGCAAGGCAGCTGCCATGTGTGTTTTTCCAGTTCCCGGAGGGCCTTGGACGATGGTTTGAGGGTGAGAATCTACTCGATTCAAAACCTGCATTTGCTTCTCATTGAGCGGTAGCGGTGTGAAGACCTCTTCGTTTGATTCAAAAGTCGCACCCGGCTCATTCGATTTTGGCAGCTCCGCTTGCGAGTTGGGATCGATCAACGGCGCCAGCCCAGTCGGAATTTCCTCGGATTGTTCAATAGCTACCGCAATATCTTTGAGCGCAGTTGCAAAGCCTGTACGTTGGCGTTTACGCAAAATGATGGTTGGCTGCCATGCCAACACAGCTTTCTCCGAGGGAACTTGGCGCTGCCATTCGGAAGTGTATATCGCATTGGTATCTAACCCATTTGCAGTTACCGCGCCTAAATCTGCGAAGGTTTCAGGATCCAGGATGTCGCCTTCTATCGCGGCAACTTCTCCTTTTACATCGGTCAAAAACGTACTGTCATCCAACTTTTGTGCAGGAACGGGTTCCATTTCAACTTTCAGTGCCCCCTCTCCAAGCTCAAGATGGATATCGCCGGTCCTTTTATCCAAATCCATTGCCAAGTCGACTGAGAATAGCTGCCGGTCTACCTTTTCCTTTTCACTCACTTGCCAGGCAAGGTTTCCCAATCCCAGAATGAGTTCGAACTCGTCCGCTTGTTGGTTTGCACTCGTCTGGATTTCGAAGGCCTTTTGATACGCCAGAGCATATTTCTCAGCAACAGCCCAATGGCGCCACTGTCCCAGCCATCGTTGAAATTGCCCTGCTTGATCGTCCGAGATCTGAGTAGCAGTAACTAGATGTGGCTCTTTGAGTGGATCATCAGTTGATCCATCAACCAGGTTTTCTATCCCAGTAGGAAGATCTGGAAGATTAACCGGCTCGGGCTTTTTGAATACCGCAATTAGATTTGGGTTGGCTCCATCATCAGCCAAGAATTTCTCATCCAATTGGAGGGCTTCTTGAATGTACCCGCCAAATTGAATGCGCCCTGACTCTTCTGCAACTTCCTTAAGCCGTTCTAGTCTGAGTACCTTTCCGCCGTCCTTTTCATACTTTGCCGTAGAAAGAATTACTTTTTCTTTCTTCTTTTGCATAGCGGACAAGAACATGAAAAGGCGTGATGCCTTATCAGCATTTAACTGCACGGGTCTTACTCCAAACGTGAGGAAAGAAAGTAGAAACAACTAATTTCCCATAGGGAACACTGATACCTTACTACCCGTCTGGCCCCGTATTACACCCAATATATTAGGACCCCAATGGACAGCTTTCTTCCCTGCTGAACGAACTTCAGAGTTCAACTGCCTCAAAGCAAAAGCTCATTGACCAACCCCTGATGTACGGTAGTAACATCTGCATCCTTCTACGACATCGTTAGCATCAAAGAACGCCGACGTTGAAAGGACTTAGCTCCCCGATATGCCTACTGTTTCTGATCGCCTGCACCACGCCCAGCAGGACTTTAATGCGGTAATTGCCGTCATCCCGTTTGATGAGCACGCGCTGGATGAATCGCCCACGCTTAAGGGACAGCCGGTGGCATTCAAGGACATCGTGGATGTCGCTGGGGTGTCTACCACCTGCGGCACCGAGGTGAATGTGGGCCGCACTCCGGTCAAGGATGCACCAGTGGTGCAGCGCTTGACGGCGAAGGGTGCCCTGCCGGTGGCAAAGGCGAACCTGCAGGAGTTTTCCTATGGCATTTTGGGCGATGCCTCAGCCTACGGCCGCGTGATCAACCCGCGTGACCCGGAGGTATGCGGCGGCGGTTCGAGCTCCGGTTCGGCGGCGCTGGTAGCTTGCGGGGCGCTGCAGCTTACGGTGGGCTCCGATAGCGCCGGCTCGGTGCGCGTGCCGGCCGCATGCCAAGGCGTGCTGGGGTTCAAGCCCACCTTTGGGGTGATTCCGGTCGAGGGCGTCTTCCCCTTTGCCCCGAGCTTTGATTGCATTGGTTTCTTCGCCAGCTCGATTGACCTGATTGAGCAGGCTTTTATTGCCACTGCGGAGGAGGAACCGGCCGCGGCGCAGGACGTTTCTGCTGTTGATGTCACGGCCCTTAAGGCCAAGGGCGAGCGCTTCGCTAATCTTCTGGCCGCGCTGGAGCGATCGGACTTTGAGCTCACCGAGGGCGCGGACTTGGAAGACACCATCGCCGCCACGGCCGAGCTCTACGAGCCGATGCGCTTGAAGGAGGTCTACGACGTCCACCGGCCGCTGCTGGACCAGCGCGAGAAGTACCAGGACGTGATTCTGCAGCGCGTCCTGGGCGGGGAAAATATCAGCCAGGAAGATTACGACGCGGCCGCACGGGGCGTAGAAAAGCTGCGCGAAGACGCCCTTGCCCTGCTTGCCGACGCCCCCATTATCCTCACCCCCACCCTCGATTCCGGCCCCCTCAAGTGGTCCGATATCACCCCGGACAATACCGCGGAGTCGGCCGCGAGCCTGCGGCGGTGGACCGAGCCGTTCAATGTGCTCGGCTGGCCAGCCATTACGGTGCCGCTGCGCGGCGAAGAGGAAGAAGGCGTGGGTGATGCGGTGCAGGTCGTCGGCAAGCCGGGCGAGGACCTGACCGTCCTGCGCGTTGCCCGGGCCCTACGCGCTTTACTCTAAGCCCCTGCTAGAAGGGTCTTTTCCTGCGTGCGCGGCCGCCAATAGGCGGCCTCGACGGCGGTAAGTTCCTTAAAGTGCGCTGAGGTGAGCTCGTCCATCGCTTGGATATAGCCGGGGACCTCTTCGCGCGGCAGGCGCAACCCCATGGTCAGGTGCGGGGTCCAGCGCGGCCCGCGCCCGTCCGGGTTTGCGGCGCTGATTTTTCGCGCGGCGATTTCTAACTCGTCGGTAGTCTCCAGCAGCCAGGCCACCGTCTGTTTACGCTTGGTGCCAAAAATAACGTTTCCTACCCGCCGGAAATCCGCGGGGATAACGGCCGGCAGCAACTGGGCCGCCAAATCCACCACTTCCGGCTGCATGTGCGGCGAAAAGGTGACCGTAATGTGCGGGCGTTGCTGCTGGACAGGAAAGCCGCGCTCAGCTAGGCCCGCAAAGATGTCGCGCACCTGATCTTCCTGCTTTTGCGGCAGGTAGAGCAAGATATTATCCGGCGATGCTTTACTCACGAGCGAGCGTTCCCTTTCTGTTGCGAAGTGCCTCCAGCGTACCGTTCATCACAATGAGCGAGAAGCTCCTTCCCCTCATTAAAAAATCATTGCCACTTTGCAATGAGGGTTTTATAATGACGCCATGGGTTGGGATGCAATTAGCCTCCGTGAGGCACTTGAGCAGCTGCGGCTTTTTGGCGATGACCGCACGATGCTGGAATGTAAGCGCTCCTTCCTTCGCGCACCGCATGATTTGGCTCGCACCATATGTGCTTTTGCAAACATGCCAATGGGCGGTGACATCCTTTTGGGTGTCGATCAGAGCCTCAACTTTGCCGCCACCGGCGTCGCACACCCTGCACAGGTAGAAAAGGCTGTGGCGGACCAAGCAAGAACGCTAATAGAACCTGCGCCCCAGCTCTCTTTTACCCACATCAGCATCGATGAAGCGGTAGTAATCGCAGTGACGGTAGCGCCCCTTTCACCCATGCTTAAACCAGCCCGCATCAAAGGAGAGGCCTACCTACGGCAAGCGGATGGCAATTATGTGATGGGGCCTAACGACTTGCGCATCCTCGAGGTGGCGGCACTCCACGAATCTGAGCAAGAATTTTATGACCAGCAGACAGTGCCTGGCAGCGACCTGCGGGACATGGATGAAAGCATTACGGCAGAGGCGCTACGCGCAGCCCGCTCACGCAGTAGGCGCCTATCCACCATCACGGAGGACAAGCGCCTCCTCGAGGTACTTGGCGCAACCGTAAACGGGCAACTGACCGTAGCCGGAAATTATGCCCTCGGCTTCTTGCCGCAGGGAAAAGTACCTGCCCTCGGGGTAACCGCGGCGGTGCAGCTTCCGCGGGAGCACGCCGCGCGCACGCGGAACCTCACCCATTTCGACGGCCCTCTACCCGCTCTCCTCGATGATGTGGTGGATTGGCTGCGTGCCAATCTGCAGGCCGACCTGCGCTATGCGGAAAGCGGTCATGTGGAAGAGATCCCGGAAATTCCGCCGGCCGCCCTTCGGGAGGCTGTAGCCAACGCGTTAGTGCACCGGGATTTAGGACCGCACACGCGAGGCGTGGGAAAAAGAATTGAGGTTCGCATCACCCGGCAGGCAGTGATCATTACTAGCCCTGGTGGGCTGCGAGGGGTCTCGGTCTCCCAATTGACCAGCACCACCTTATCCAAAGCTGCAGTAAATCAGCGCCTTTATGAGCTTGCCAAACTAGTTCGCACCAGCGAAGGACACCCGGTCATTGAAGGCGAGGGCGGAGGAATCCGAGAGATGATTCGTGCCTGTTTAGATGCAGGCCTAGCTGCGCCGCGCCTTATAGATACTGGCACCGAGTTTCGTGTCATCTTCCCCCGCACCAGGCCGGATAGCCCGCATCGAGTTTCTGCCCGTCCCGCGATGAGAGCAGTGGAAGCCAGCGTAGAGGACGAGCTTCGTCAGCTGGGTAAAAACGTCCCGCAAGTTTTTCACAGTATGCAGCTCGGCGCGGAGGCGGACTATGCTCCCGCCTTAAGCCTTCACGAGATCGCGGAACGCACCCAACTCAGTCCCGGGCAAGCGCGCTACGCGCTCAAGGCCTTGGAGAGGAAGGGCTGGATTGTCATGCGGGGCCAGCGTGGCTCGCAACGCACGACTTACCAGATCCGCAGAGAATAGACGCACCGGTTCTTGTGCCAACGCAAACGATTGCCGTTTAATGAGAACCATGAGCACTACAGAGTCATCGCCCCTCATCCTCGCCATCACGGCGTGTCCGACGGGCATCGCGCATACCTATATGGCGGCCGAGAACCTCGAGGCCGCAGCCCAAGAACTTGGCTACCGCATCAAGATTGAAACTCATGGTTCCATCGGCGTCGAGGGAGCCTTTAGCAAGCAAGACATCGAGGAAGCCGACGCCGTTGTCATTGGTGCCGATACGGTCATTTCCAAGGACCGCTTCCACGGCAAGCGTCTCGAGGCCACCGGCGTGGACGAGGCCATCAAGCATCCGAAGGAACTGCTCAGCAGGTCCTTGAGCGCCTCGCGCTGGGAGGGCTCTTCCGAGAAGACGGAGGAAGAGACGCCTCGCAAGAATAGCGTGGGTCAAACCTTGTACAAGGCGCTGATGAACGGCGTCTCGCACATGATCCCGTTCGTGGTGACCGGTGGTCTGCTCATTGCGGTCGCCCTCTCCATCGGCGGCACGCCCACGCCTGAGGGCATGGCGATTCCAGAAGATAGCTTCTGGAACACGGTCAATGAGCTCGGCGCCCTGGCGTTCTCACTGATGGTCCCGGTGCTCTCCGGCTACATTGCGGTGGGCATCGCGGATCGCCCAGGCCTTGCCCCTGGCCTTATTACCGGACTCATCGCCACCACCGGCTCCCTTTACGGTTCTGAGGCAGGTGCCGGATTCTTGGGCGGCATTGTCACCGGTATTTTGTCCGGTTATGTGGCTCTTGCCATTAAGAAGATTCCGGTGCACAAGTTCATCGCACCGATTTGGCCCATCATCGTCATCCCGATTTTCACCACGCTCATCGTGGGACTCATCTTCATCTTGCTCATTGGCGCACCGGTCTCGGCCGCGTTCGAGGCAATGACCAACTATCTCGCTGGAATGCAGGGCTCCTCCGTCATCGTGCTAGGCCTTATCCTGGGCGCCATGATCGCCTTCGATATGGGTGGTCCCTTCAATAAAACGGCTTTCCTCTTCGGCGGCGGCATGATCGCGGCCGGCAATGCGGCGCCGATGGGCATGGCGGCATGTGCGATTGCCGTACCTCCCCTCGCCGTGGGCGTAGCTACGCTCCTGCGCCGCCGCTGGTTTACCAAGGCCGAAAAGGATGCGGGCATCGCCGCGTTGTTCATGGGATTCTTCGGCATTACCGAGGGCGCCATTCCGCTCGCGGCTGCACGCCCGCTACAGGTCATCCCCGCCAATGTTGCCGGTGGTGCCGTAGCCGGTGCGCTCGCCGGTCTTTTCGGTGCACAAGACCACGTCATGCACGGCGGCCCGATCGTCGCGGTGCTCGGCGCGGTAGATAACGTCGTTGGCTTCTTTATCGCCATGCTTGCCGGCATCGTTGTTTGCGCTGGCCTTATTCTCCTGCTGGTGGGATTGACGCAGCGCAAGGATAAGCCACTTGTTGCAGTCGATACGATTAGCCTCGATAAAGATCTGGGTTCTTCTAGCGAAGAGGTCATTCGCTCCATGGTGAAGCTCACCTCCGCGCGCATGTCTGATGCCGAGGCGGTCGCTAGCGCCGCATTGAAGCGCGAATCTACCCGTTCCACTGGTGTGGGCCACGGCGTGGCCATTCCGCACGCTCGGTCTGCCGGAGTGAAGGTACCAACGCTCGCCTTCGCCCGCCTGCCGCACGGCGTCACGTGGGCAGAGGGCGAAGACCCGACCACCTTGGCCTTCCTTATTGCTGTTCCGGATAACGCTGGAAAGCAGCACCTCAAGCTGCTGTCCAAGCTGGCGCGCAACATCATGAAGGAGGACTTCCGCGCACAACTCCACGGCGCGAAGACCCGCAAGGAAGCTGCCGACATCATTTCCCAGGTACTCTCCCCTGCACCAGCGACTGACAAGGCGGCCGCAACCACTCAGGCCTAAATAGTCTTGCAACTGCAAGCGCTCAGCGATTTCCCGCTGGGCGCTTTTCTTATGCCAATATTGCGCAGGGATGGGGCGGAGGGACGGTTTCGAGGGAGTGGTAGCGGCAGCGCGGCAGGCTCAAGCAAGATCACGGATCACCCTGGTGCCCTCTTATGATCCTTAGACAGCCAGAGAACCACAAGGTTTCTCATAGGCTCTATCAAGAAACTGGCCAGTTTTGCCAGAAGGGGACTTAAAACTAGGCCCACATACCTTAAAACAATCTCATTTCCCTGGGAACCTGAGATATTGGTTGAAATCTACCCCCGTGGGGGCGGGGAGCTGAGCGCCATCACTGAGGGAATTTAGGGGTTTCCTAGCTCAAATCGAGAAATAACTAAGAGGCAATTAGTTTTGCGCGAAATCAACTTCAAGAATCCTAATATTTGCTGGCCAGCTGGATTTTACCCGGGCAGAATTGATTAACTTTTAAGTGAAGGGGAACGGAAGTTAGCCGTTAACACTCCAAGATCCCCGCCTTATAGATTCCCGCTAGGTTCCAGTAGAAAGGTACCGCTCATGTTCACCCCCAAAGTTCACTTCTCCGCCAAGAAGTTCGTCGCTCCTGCACTCGCAGCAGCCGTCGCACTCGGTGTTGGCGTAGCCCCTGCAGAGGCGTCCAGCTCCTTCGGCAACTTCGGTCGCGTGAACCTTCCGGTACCATCCGTAAACCTGCCTGCTGCTCCGGCTGCCGCTGCAAAGCCAGTTGCTCCGGCCTCCAACCGCGTACAGAGCATCATCAATCACACCAACGCTTACCGCCGGGCACACGGCCTGCGCCCGGTTCGCGCCAACGCCGCACTCAATGGACTGGCTCAGGATTGGGCCAACCAGCTGGTTCGCGCCAATAAGCTCAGCCACCGCCCACAGCACTGGAACTACTACCCTTCCAATATCCCGGCCGGCGGCGAGAACGTACTGCAGGCATGGAGCGACTACTCCGATGCACAGCTGGTTAAGCTCTGGTACGAATCCCCGGGCCACCGCAAGATCATGCTCGACCCGCGTGCCAAGACCATCGGCGTTGGTGTTGCCGTCAACTCTGAGGGCAAGCTCTACGCTGTCCAGAACTACGGCCGCTAAAGATTTCACAAGCTAGGGCCTTCGGGCCCTTGGGCTCTAGCGGGCCACGCCGCCTCCTCCCGGACCTCTTACCCGGGGCGGGGCGGTTTTCTCGTACCTAGGTGGGGGTGCGCACGCGGGTAAATGAAACGTAACCGCCTTCACAAATGGCAGTGGCGAGGGTTACACTTAATGACATTCGAATTGTTCAACAATCTTAAGGACGGTGTTGAATGTCCTCGCTCCATATCGATCTCAATGCGGATTTGGGAGAGACTACTGCAGGCAACCCGGTCGCAGATGACGCGGCAATGCTGGAGATGGTGTCCTCCGCAAACGTGGCCACCGGCTTCCATGCGGGCGACCCGCACTCGATTGCCTGCACCCTCAAGGCGGCAGCAGAAGCAGGCGTGACCGTAGGCGCGCACGTGGGTTATAACGACGCCGCGGGTTTCGGCCGCCGTTTTATCGATTACAACCCGGACGAGCTTGCAGACGAGGTGACCTACCAAATTGGCGCGCTCGACGCTTTGGCCCGCGCCAATGGCACCAAGGTTTCCTATGTGAAGCCACACGGTGCGATGTATAACGCAATCGTGAAAGATGAGGCGCAAGCAGAAGCCGTCATCAAGGGCATTAAGGCCTTCGGAGACTTGCCGGTGATGTTACTGCCAGGGGGTGTAGCGGTGGACGTCGCCAAGCGCAGCGGGCTTAACGTCATCCGTGAGGCTTTTGCGGACCGCAACTACAACCCCGATGGCACGCTGGTCTCACGCAAGGAAGCCAATGCGGTGCTTGGCAGTGCCGATGAGGTGGTGCAGCGAGTTCTTGAGGTGGCGCAGACCGGGTCGATTACGGCCGTGGATGGCACGAAGTTAGAGGTGGATGCGCAATCCGTATGCACCCACGGCGATTCGCCCGGCGCGGTGAAGCTGCTGCGCGGCGTGGTGGAGCGCCTGCGGGAAGAAGGCATCGAGATTCGGAGCTTTATCTAATGCACATTAATTTTGTGGGTACGCGCGCGTTGCTCATTGACCTGGATGGATTGAACCAGGTGATGGATTGGCACGCGGCGCTTTCTGCCAAGCCGTTGAAGAATCAGGTGGACTGCATCGCGGCCGCCACCACCCTGCTGCTGACGTTTGAAGCGCCGGATTCGGCACGTGATGCGGCCGAATTCCTGCAGGACTTCTCCCCCGCCGCAGCGACTGCTGCGGAGGCCCGCACGGTAGAAATCGATGTGCTCTATGACGGCGAAGATGTGGACGAGGCCGCAGACCTGCTGGGTCTTTCGCGCGAAGCGCTCATTAACTGGCATACCTCTACCGAGTGGACCGCAGCATTCGGTGGCTTTGCCCCGGGCTTTACCTACTGTGCGCCGTCGGACCCCTCCCAGGCGCGTGCTGTGCCACGCCGGTCCAATCCCCGTACCGCGGTGCCGGCCGGCGCCGTAGGTATCGCGGGCGAGTTTTCCGCGGTGTACCCGCGCGTTTCCCCGGGCGGCTGGCAGCTGCTGGGCACCACCAATACGCCGATGTGGGATTCCAATGCCAACCCACCGGCGCTGGTACAGCCGGGAGACCGCGTGCGCTATCGCAGCGTGGATAGGCTGCCGGAGCTAGTCGATCACTCTGCACGCTCGAAGCGCGCCCCTGCCCGCTTGCCGCGCATGGAGGTTATCGATGCCGGCCTGCTCACCCTCTACCAGGACTTGGGCCGCCCCGGTGTGGGCGATCTCGGCGTGACCCCCTCCGGTGCTGCCGACCGCGCCGCGGCCGCGACCGCCAATGTGGCCGTGGGCAATCCGCGCGGGGCAACAGTGCTGGAGAATATCGGCGGCATTAAGCTCCACGCGCTCACCGATACCGTCATTTGCGTTACCGGCGCGACCGCGCGTGTGCGCCTCGGCGAGATGCCGGTCCACCTCGCCCGCCCCGTGCTGGTTACGGCCGGGCACACCGTCACGGTGGACCCTGCAACGGTAGGCATGCGCAATTACGTGGCCATCCGCGGCGGCATCATCGCTGAATCCGAGCTCGGCTCCGCGGCCACCGACGTCCTTTCTGGCCTTGGCCCGGACCCGGTCACCACCGGCGATGTCATCGGTGTGCTGCCGCGCTCTACCGGCATGACCGACGCCCAGCTGGCCAACCCACTGCGCGTGCGTGAAAGTTCCGACGGCAAAACCCGCGCCACCTTGCGCTGCGTGCTCGGACCGCGCGATGACTGGTTTGGCGATAATGTCTCCGCCTTCCTGGATACCGAATGGACCGTCACTTCGGATTCCAACCGCGTGGGCCTGCGCCTCGATGGCGAAGAGACGATTGAACGCGTTAAAGACGGCGAGCTCCCCTCCGAGGGCATGGTCGCCGGCTCGATCCAAATCCCACCTAATGGCAAGCCCGTGGTCTTCCTGCGCGATCATGCCGTGACCGGCGGTTACCCGGTCATCGCCACCGTCTTGGAAGAAGATATTGATATTGCCGCGCAGCTGCCACCCGGCGCGCGCGTGAACTTTGAACTCGTAGCACCCCAAGCCTTGAACACTGGAGATAAGAATGCAGATTAAAACCGTCCTCATTGCTAACCGCGGCGAGATTGCCGTGCGTATCGCCCGCGTCGCCCGCGACCTGGGCATTAAGTCCATCGCCATTTATTCCGAAGCGGACGCAGGTGCCCTGCATACCCAGGTAGCGGATGAAGCTTATGCGCTGCCGGGCAATACCGCGGCCGATACCTACATGAACGTGCCCGCGCTGCTTGATATCGCGGTGCGCGCCGGTGCCGATGCCATCCACCCGGGCTACGGTTTCTTGTCCGAAAACGCCGACTTTGCCCGCACGGTTACCGAGGCCGGCATGATCTGGATTGGCCCGTCGCCAGAGTCCATCGAGTTGCTCGGTGACAAGATCGCTGCGCGTCGCGTGGCCGAGGAGGTCGGCGCGCCACTGGCACCGGGTACCTCCGATCCCATCGATGACTGGCAGGAGGCCCGCGCCTTCGCCGAAGAGCACGGTCTGCCCATTGCCATCAAGGCCGCTTATGGCGGTGGCGGACGCGGCTTGAAGGTCGTGGACAATATGGAAGAGATTGAGGGCGCGTTCAACTCCGCCGGCCGCGAGGCCATGGAGGCTTTCGGCCGCGCCGAGTGCTATGTGGAGAAGTTCCTCACCCACCCGCGCCACGTCGAGGCCCAGGTGCTGGCCGATACGCACGGCAATGTGCGCGTGCTCGGTACCCGCGATTGCTCCACCCAGCGCCGCTTCCAAAAGCTCATTGAGGAGGCTCCGGCGCCCGCGCTTTCCGACGCCCAACGCAACGGCATCATCGAAGGCGCCCGCTCCATTTGCTCCAAGGTGGGCTACACCGGCGCCGGCACCGTGGAATACATCGTTTCCGAGGACGGCACCATTTCCTTCCTGGAGGTCAATACCCGCGTCCAGGTCGAGCACCCCGTTACTGAGGTAGTCACCGGTACCGATATCATCGCCGAGCAGTTCCGCATCGCGGCCGGGGAGCCGCTGTCCTTCGATGAGGATCCGCAGTCCCACGGCCATGCTTTTGAGTTCCGTATCAATGCTGAGGATATCCTCAATGGCTTTGCGCCGTGCCCCGGCACCATCGTCTCCTTCGAGCCGCCCACCGGCCCGGGCATCCGCGTGGATTCCGCGGTGCGCTCTGGCTCTATCATCCCGCCGTACTATGACTCCCTGATTGCCAAGCTGGTGGTGTGGGGACCGACCCGCGAGATCGCCCTGGCCCGCGCCCGCTTTGCCCTACGCGAGTTCACCGTCACCGGCGTGCGCACCGTGCTGCCGTTCCACCGCGACATGATGGATGAGCCTGCACTCATCGGCACTGCCGCACCGGCCGAGGACACCGCTGCCGCTGGTGCCTCCGAAATCGGCGTGTTTACGGACTGGGTGGATCACAACTACCGTCCGTCTGCCGCCAACCAGGTGGAAAAGGTAGAAGCCATCTATACCCAGCGCCGCAATGTGGCCGTAGAAATCGACGGCAAGCTGGTCAACGTCGGCGTCCCCGTCGACTTCCTCGCCGCGCCGGGCGCCGCCTCGGCCGGTGGTTCTGCCTCCACCGCGCCGTCTTCGGCCGGCGCACAGTCTACCGATGACAATGCGGTCACCTCCCCGTTCGAGGCCAACCTCGTGGCCTGGAACGTTGCGGACGGCGATACCGTGGCCGAGGGCGATGCCATCGCCACCGTCGAGGCCATGAAGATGGAATCGGCCATCAAGGCTCCACGCGGCGGTACCATCAAGCTCCTGGCCTCCGAGGGTGACCGTCTAGATTCCTCCAAGGTCATCGCGACCATCGATTAGCGCTCTCGCCATCGTTATGCACCCCATCTTCAATGTGAGGTGCATAACTTTTTAGTACAGTTGTGGTCATGCTTTCCCAGTCTGTCGCCTCCGAGTTGCGCGAGGCCATCTCCGCCGGCGAGTTTCAGCCGGGCGAGCAGCTCAGCGAGGTCAAAGCGGCCGAACGCTTTAACTGCTCGCGCAATACCCTCCGCGAGTCCTTCACCAGGCTTGCCGCGGAGCGCATTGTCGAGCGCATCCCTAATCGCGGCGTCTTCCTCGCGACGCCGGATGCAGACTATATCCGCGACCGTTTTGCCGCCCGCGCGGCCATCGAGCCAGCGGCGGTGCGGTGGGGCGCTTTTGCCGACGCCCCCTCGCTCGTCACCCTCACCTCCTCCGCCTTCGATTACGCGGCACGCGGCGAGCACCAGGAAGTCTCCGCCATCAACCAACGCTTCCACCGCACGCTGGTGGCCGCGCTGGGCTCGCCTACGCTCAATGAGCAGATGGATAACCTGCTCGCCCGCATGCGGCTCACCTTCTTGCTAGCAATCCCGCGCTACCCGCAGCTGCATGCGGACCACATTCAAGGCAATATCACCTTGGCCACGCTTATCGCAGATGGAAAACGCCTCGAGGCCGCCACGCTTTCGCATGACAGCCTCATGAATACCTGCGAGAAGATCCTCGCCGTGCTGGACGATTAAGGAATGAGAAAATCTTGATCGCGGGCGTTGGTCACGAGCATCTGGCCCGGTGCGTGCGTAATAGCTAAGCGCGGCTTAGATTCCATCACGATGGCCTGCGGGGTCACACCACAGGCCCAAAAGACCGGCAGGCAGCCCTCTGGCACTTCGCCCGGATCGCCAAAGTCGGGGCGGGACAGATCCTCAATGCCAATGGCCGCCGGGTCACCCACGTGGACCGGGGCGCCGTGGACCGATGGGTAGCGGGAGGTAATCCGCACGGCATCGGAGACCTGCGCGGCCGGAATCGGGCGCATGGAGACCACCATGGGGCCGGAAAAGATACCGGCCGGGGTGGTGGGAATCGTGGTTTTAAACATCGGCACATTGCGCTGCTGAGCAATGTGCGCGACCTCAATGCCGTTATCCTGCAGCGCAGTCTCGAAGGTAAAAGAGCAACCGATGAGGAAGCTGACCATGTCTGGGGTGTAGTACGGGGTGGCGTCGGCAAGCGTGGCTGTATGCTCGCCGTTTTCAAAGACGCGGTAGGCCGGAATATCGGTGCGGATGTCCCCGCCCGGCAGCAGCTCGGAGGTGTACTGACCGGCTTCCAGGACGCCCACAATCGGGCATGGCTTGGGATTGCGCTGGGCAAAAAGCAAGAAGTCGAAGGCGTATTCTTGCGGCACGGCCAGCAGGTTAGCCTGCATGAAGCCGCGGGCATGCCCGGCGGTGGTGGCCATGTCATGGCTGCGTGCATACTCTCGCACCTGCTCTGGGGCCTGCATTATGCCCACAGTTCGGTAATGCCGGAGAAAGCCTTGAAGCCGATGAAGATGGTAAGTACCCACGCCAGGGCGCCGATAACCAGCAACCACTTGGGATACTTATAGCCCTGCAGGAGGTCGCGGCGGAACCAGGCCACCCACATCACGAGAGCGAAACCGATGGGCAGGATCAGGCCATTGATGGCGCCGGCGAAGATGAGCAACTTCTGTGGCGCGGAGTTGATGGCCACAAAGACTACCGTGCACACCGCAATGAAGACGATGGTGAGGATATTGCGGGTGCGCGTCGAGGTTTCCTGGGAGGTCACGAAGGATACCGAGGTATAGGCGGCACCGATAACCGAGGACAAACCGGCCGCGAAGAGGACTACGCCGAAGGCGCGCAGGCCAAACTCGCCGGCGGCATTGTAGAAAGCATCGGCCGCGGTGTTGTCGTCCGAGAGCGCCACGCCGGTGGCCACCACACCGAGGACCGCCAAGAAGAGGAGCATGCGCATGATGCCGGTTACCACGATGCCGCTTACCGAGGTATAGGTAATGTTCTTGACGTTTTCCACGCCGGTGTGGCCGGAATCGATGAGGCGGTGCGCGCCGGCAAAGGTGATATAGCCGCCCACGGTGCCGCCGATGATGGTGGTGATGACGAAGAAGTCGATTTCGCCCGGAGCGACGGTATTCTTGAGCGCCTCCCCCACCGGTGGCTGGCTGACCACCGCAACGTAGAGCATCAGCAAGATCATGACCGCGCCCAGAACCGCGACGAGCCGATCAAGCGCCATGCCCGCCTTCTTGGAGAGGAAGATAAAGATCGCGATGGCCGCGGCGATGACGCCACCGATGCGCGAGTCGATGCCCAGCATCGCGTTAATGCCCAGGTCAGAACCGGCGATATTGCCGATATTAAAGACTGCGCCGCCGATGAACACGAATACGGCGAGCACCCAGCCCAGGCCGGGGAGCACGGTATTGCCCAAGGTATTGGCGCGCATGCCGGTCACGCAGAGAACTCGCCACACATTGAGCTGGATAGCGATGTCCACGAGGATGGACAGCATAATCGCAAACGCGAAGGATGCGCCCATCTGCACGGTAAAGACCGAGGTCTGGGTCAAAAATCCCGGACCGATGGCGGAGGTGGCCATAAGGAACATGGCACCGGCCATGGCGCCGAGGCCTTTGGGCGGGGTCTTGTCCCCTGCCTGCGCCGGAGCGGCGTGTGATGTCTCAGCACTCACTAGATTTCACCTTTCGTGATGCAGGTCGCATTAGTTTGTGATGCGCATCATCTTAAAGGTTGCTATGCCTTTTGTTCAACAACTTTTATGCGTTGTGGGGTGGCGCGGGGGTGATCTAGGCTACTTTTCTGCCGCGTTTTCCCAGGTGGCTAGCGATTATCCGCAATGCCTCGTCCGGCGCTTTCATATCGCTGGGGCCAAAGCGCAGCACCACGTATCCGCGGTTTTCTAGCGCTCGCTGCCTCTTTATCTGCTGCTTGACCACATGGGCGGGTACCTCGCCATAGGTGCCGTCATACTTGGCATCGCCATCGACCTCGAGTACCAGCCAGCCATCGAGACAGAGATCCACCCGATATTTCCCGAGCAGTGGTTTCTGCGGCTCAACTTTCACCTGCGGGAAACGCTCAATAATGAGGGCTCGCAGATAGGACTCATAGGGCGATTCCGATCCGCCATACGCGTGCTCGATAACCTTACGCATGGTTGCTTGTCCCCTCGTGCGCTGCATCTTTGCCAGTTCTTCACGTAGGTCATATGTGGTGACGTCGTGTTGCCTGAGGGCAGAATCGGTAGCTACCAGGCCATCTGGGAAGCCGTGTAGCCGGGCGATTTCGAGGCAGGTGCGGGCGGGATTCGTGGCGCGCACACCCGCTATCGACACCGTGGATTCTTGAAGGGACTTTACCCGGCGGTAACGGTAGCCTTTCGGGGTGAGTCTGCGTGGGGGAATGCTTCCCGAAGGCACCGCTAACTCCACCTCCTCCCCTTCCCTGGAAATTACCCACATTCCCCACAGCCGCGCGGCCGATTTGCCGATGAGGACGGCGCGGTGGGTGCTCCACCCGGCAGCGACTACTTTGGCGAATTGTTGTTTATGGCGAACCCATTGCCTCCAGGTGGCCGTGGGAACGGCGACCCAGGGCGCTATCTGGGTGAGCTCACCGCGCTGGAGGGCTAAATGGTGCGGACTTTCGGCTCCGGCGTAACGAAGGTTGATGAAGTGATCTGTAATCATGGTTTCATCTTCGCGGCTGGCGGGGCGGGGCACGCGTCATGAGGCTCAGGAAGGTGAATTTCCGAGGACCTTGAGTGAGGGTCGGAATATTAGGTCCAAGGTGATCGGGCCGAATTGAGGGCGTTGAGGCTGAATTGAGGGTGGGTTGTACTCAGATCGGCTCGATCACATTCGACCTAAGGAGAAGCAGTTCACAGCGGCGGTGTGGGGGATAATTCAGCAGCACGGTTAACCGTGCTTTACTAGAGATAATGGAACCCATCGAGCTCTCAGAACTAACCGGTACGCAATCGCGCACCTACGGCACCCGCAAGATCACCTCGGATATGGTCTCGGCACCAATCCACGTTGCGGTCGCGCTCTGGGACGAGCGTTGGGATTCCGCCCCCAACGGCACCATCGAAGGCTGGGTCATCGCGGTCAATACCAAGCAGACGCGTTTTGTGCGCCGCGGCCAAACGAAGAAGGGCGATATCGTCGATATCGCCGTGCGCGAGGTCAAACGCGCGCTCAAGGGACTCGACGGACGAGTGTGGATTGTCACTGGTCGCAGGCAAAATGCATTGCGAGCGGCACTCACGGCCGACGGTTTCACGGTGACGGGAAGCTTTGCGGAAGAAAATAGGGCTTCGAAGAGCGCGAGCTCCGTGCGCAGAAAACAAGCCGGCATCACCGCACGCAAGGCGCGCAAGATGGGTGAGGCGCCGAAAAAGAAGCAAGCGGCACAGGTAGAGACGCCGAAAGCACACTGGTGGCCGAACTTCTCGCGCGCCTCCTCGTGGGCCGAGGGCGACGTGGTGCGCATAGCCACCGATGCTTCCTCGGATACCGTATTCAAGGGGTCGATGTGCTTCGTTGCGGGCAACGGCGACTACCGGTTACGGACTCGAGAAACCAAGGCGAGCACCGATGAGCTCGAGCTCGAAGCACTGACGCTCGCGCTGAAATACCTGCTCAAGGTGGGTGCGCGCAAGGCGGTCATTGAGTCAGATTCCGTAGCCGCATTGGAGGCGGTCGAGCAGATTGTGCATAAGCGCGGCTCTAAAGCATCGCGGCCGGGGCGCACATGGCGAGGGGTGTCTTCGGGTGCGCGGTCCCGATTCCAGCAAGCTTGGGGCGATATCCAAGGCCAATGCGAGGTCGACATTCGCCGTGTGCTCGGGCATGCGGGCGATCCGCTGAATCGGGCGGCCGACCAGATTGCGTACATGGGGTTGCGCGCGATTGCGCATCCGATGAAGCAGTCTCGTGAGACGCTGCGCGAGGGGATTCAGAAAGCTCTCTCGGCGTTGTGATTCGAACGCTTTGGGCCTTGGGGGCAGGCTTAGGGCTGATCTGATCAGGCCGAATTGAGGGAGTTAAGGCCGATCTGAGGCGGCCCAGCCTTCAGATCAGCCTGATCAGTATGGACCTAACGACGAGAGGCGCGATGACACTAAGCGCGCTTGGAGGGAGCCGGAGCTTAAGCCAGGCGGCGGGCGCCGTCTCCCGGGCGGGCCACCAAGAAGGTGGGCTCTGGGAAGCCGCGGGATGCTGCAGCGTCGTAAATGGCCTGGGCGGTGGACTCCACGGCGGAGCGCGGGATGAGCGCGATGACGGCGCCGCCGAAGCCGCCGCCAGTCATGCGGGCACCGAGTTCGCCAGCCGCGGTGAAGGCGGAGTCGAGTTCCGGAGTGGTGACTTCATACAGGTCGCGCAGGGAAAGGTGGCTTTCGCGCATGAGGCGGCGGAACTCTGCCAGGTCGGATGAGGTGAGCGCGGTAGCGGCGGCTAAGGTGCGCTCAGTCTCTTCCGCCACGTGGCGCACGCGGCGGCGGTAGAGTTCAGCCTCCTGGGGGTTGACGGTTGCGGCGAAGGCGACGGCATCCGGGATTTCGCGGATGGAGCGGCCGGCGGCAGTCTGAACGGCGTCGATGATGCCGCGGCGGGAGGCATATTGGCCGTCGGAAAGCGTATGCGGCGCATTGGTGTCCGCGATGAGCAGCACCATGTCCTGGGCTTCGATATTGAACGGCACGCGCTCGACGGCGCCGGTGGCAAAATCCAGGAAGAGGGCCTTTCCACGCTGACCGAAGAGGCTCGCATTTTGATCCAAGCCGCCGGTAGAGGCGCCAACCACCTCGTTTTCGGCGCGGATGCAAGCCTGGGCCAGCTGCGCGCGGGCGGCGTCATCAGGAGCGTTGCCGTGGCAGAGCTCGTAGGCGGCCACGGCCACGGAGCATTCGAGGGCGGCGGAACTGGACAGGCCAGAGCCGACGGGGACATCGGAGACGATGGCAATATCGAGGCCGGTGCAGGTCAGAACATCCGCGGCAGTGGCGGCCCAGACGGTGCCGGCGACGTAGCCGGACCAGTCGGAAGGGTGGCCGGGACGGACTTCGGAGAGTGGGAGGCTGGCTTGGGCGACGCTGCCGTCGAATTCGGAGGCTATCCGGAGAAGGCCATCGGTGCGGGGTGCGACGGCGACGGCGGTGTTTTGTTCCAGCGCAAAGGGAATGGAGGCGCCGCCGGCGTAATCGATGTGCTCGCCGATGAGGTTGACGCGGCCGGGAGCGGCCCACACGCCGGCGGGCTCGGGCGCGTCCGGAAAGGAAGCGGCGAAGAGGTCGCGTGCTGCGGCGGCAAGCTCGTCATCGCTGCGGGTGTCAATCCAGTTAAGCATCCCAGATCTCCTTGAAGCGGGCGGCGATGCGCTCCGGGGTGGTGTCATTGATCCACACGGCCTGCGAGGACTCGGAACCGGCAAGGTACTTCATGCGGCCGGGCGATCGCATGAGCGAAAAGAGCTGCAGGTGCATGCGGATGCCGGGGCGCAGGTCCGGATCCACCGGCGCCTGGGTCCAGCCGGCGATATACGGGGTCTTGTCCACGCCATCGAAGAAGCGGTCCACGGCGGAGTACAGCTTCTTGAGGAGGGGCGCGAGGTCGGCACGTTGGGCGCCGGAAAGCGCGGCGAAATCGGGAACCTCCTCATTGGGCATGACCATGGCTTCCAGCGGCCATTTGGCGGCGGCGGGAACGAAGACGGTGAAGTGCTCGGTCTCGGCGATGATGCGGGTGCCGGCGGCGCGCTCGCGATCGAGGAGATCCTGGAAGAGGTCGCCGTCATAGGCGCGGGCAGAATCCACGATGGAGCGCAGGCGCGGCGAGAGGAAGGGATAGGAGTAGATCTGGCCGTGCGGATGCTGGAGGGTCACGCCGATTTCCTCGCCGCGGTTTTCAAAGGGGAATACCTGCTGCACGCCGTCGATCTGGGATAGCGCGGCGGTGCGGTGCGCCCAGGCCTCGATGACGGTGCGAATGCGCGATTCCGGCAGGTCCTTGAAGGATAGGGCTGGGTCCTCGGTAAAGCACACCACCTCGCAGCGGGCGTGGGCCGGAAGGCGCGGCACCATGCCGAGCAGGTTGTCTTCCTCCGGATGCTCGATGTCCGCGGTGGTGGCAAAGGACGGGAAGCGGTTTTCAAAGACCACCACGTCATAGCTGGGGCTGGGGATCTCCGTAGGCAGCTGGCCTTCGCGCGTGGGCGCTAGCGGGTTCTCGTTGGCCGGTGGCAAGAAGGTGCGGTTCATACGGTGGGCGGCAAAGGCCACCCAATCCCCCGTTAGGGGATCCCGGCGCATTTCGGAAGCGGGGGCGACGGTGGGGATATCGCGGGCGTCGACAAGCACGCGGTCGGGGTGGGGCTGGTCGTCGAAGTAGAGGATCTCGCGGCCGTCGGCAAGCGTGGCGGAGGTGATCTCAACCATTAGTTTTCTCCTGGGATGGTGATGGGCTTCAGGCGTGCCCACAGCACAAAGGCGGCGGCCACGGCCAGCAAAACAAGGCTTGCCCATAGGTTATCGCTGGCGTTCTTCGCCTGCCCGGTATCCGGGTTGATGCCTGGGTCAAGGAAGAAATAGCAGCCGAGCAAAATCAGGCCGTAGAGGCCGAGGAGTGCGGCGATGACGTTGCGCAGGTCGAATGCACCCGCGCGCTTTTTCTCAGACATGTTGGGCTCCTTAGGCGAAGATGACGTTGAGGGCTACGGCCATCACCAGGCAAATGATGCCCAGCGGGACGGTCTGCTGGTACCACGGCAAGGACTTTTCGGTGTAGTCCTCAAAGTGGTCCTTGGGGGTCACGGAAGAGACGAAGCCAACCAGCTCGCTATCCGGCTTAGGCTGGGTGAACAGGGTGACCACGATGGATACCAGGATATCCACCACGAAGGCCACACCGGCCGCCACGAAGGCCGTGCCCTGGCCCGGCAGGTTGATGAGGTCAGTGAAGGACGCGACGTACCAGAAAGCGATAGCAGAACCGGTACCGGCTACGAGTCCGGACCAACCGGCGTGCGGGGTCATGCGCTTCCAGAACATGCCCAGAATGAAGGTGGCAAACAGCGGCGCATTGAAGAAGCCAAACAGGGTTTGCAGGTAGTCCATGATATTGCCAAAGTTTTGCGCGAGCAGCGCGGTAAAGATGGCAATAGCGGTGGCGATAATCGTGGCGATGCGGCCGAACTTCAGGTAGTAGTCATCCTCGCGGTCCTTGACCACATAGGTCTGCCAGATGTCATAGGAGATGACGGTATTAAAGGCCGAGATATTCGCGGCCATGCCGGCCATGAAGGAAGCGAGCAGGCCGGCGATCGCCACGCCCAGCAGGCCATTGGGCAAAAGGTCGCGCATGAGCAGCAGGATGGCGTCGTTGGGCTCCGCGCGCTCCTCCATCAAATCGGCCACGGATACGGAGGCGACCATGCCCGGAATGACCACGAGGAAGGGAACGAACATCTTGGGGAAGGCGCCGATGATCGGAGTCTTGCGGGCGGCGGAAATGGAATCGGAGGCCATGGCGCGCTGCACCTCGACGAAGTTGGTGGTCCAGTAACCAAAAGAAAGCACGAAGCCGAGGCCCAGCACGATGCCGATGACGGACCACACTGGGTTCTCAAAACCTGAGATGTCCGTGCCCGGCCACGTGTGGAAGTGCGAATCCTGGGCCACCGCGTCCTTCAGCCCGCTCCAACCACCAACGCGGTTCAAACCAATGATGGTCAGCGGGGCGAGGGCGGCGATGATGACGAAGAACTGCAGCACCTCGTTATAGATGGCGGCCGAAAGGCCACCCAGGGTGATATAGGACAGCACGATAAGGCCGGCGACGAGGAGCGATACCCACATCTGCCAGCCCAGCAGGGCCTCCACGATGGTGGCCAGCAAGTACAGGTTCACGCCGGCAATAAGCAGCTGGGCCACAGCGAAGGAAATCGCATTGACCAGGTGTGCGGCATTGCCAAAGCGCTTGCGCATGAACTCCGGCACCGAGCGCACCTTGGAGCCGTAGTAGAACGGCATCATCACAATGCCCAAAAAGACCATGGCCGGGATGGCGCCGATCCAGAAGTAGTGCATTGTTTGGAAGCCGTACTCCACGCCATTGGCGGACATACCAATGATTTCCACGGCACCCAGGTTGGCCGAGACGAAGGCCAGTCCGGTCACCCAGGCTGGCAGTCCCCGGCCGGAGAGGAAGAAGTCGATGGAGCTAGACACGCGGGCCTTGGCGGCCCAGCCGATGCCTAGTACGAAGAGGAAGTAGATGGCTACCAAGAAGTAGTCCACCCAGGAGGCATCGAGCCTCAATACGGATTCAGCAGTCTCCATGGCTGACCTTTCTAGTTATTGTTCTCTGCTGCAAGGCGCAGCGTGAATCTCTGCGGGTTCTGAGCGCTCAGGCGCACGAGGTCTTCCCCGCTGCGCAGCGCATTCGGCGGCGCGCTCATCGGCTCCACGGCCAATGCCTTGCCGGGGCCGCCTGCCCGTGGGAAATCGGCCGGGGTAAACATCTGCACCCAGTTCAGGCCTTCGCCCATCTCCAGGCGCACACCCTTTCCACCGGCCGAATACACGGCCGTCAGTGGGCCTTCGCCGTGGAAGCAATCGTCCCAGTCCACCTCGGCGATGGGCTGATTAACAATGCGCACCTGCTCCGTCTTTCCCGTAGGCAGGTTGCGGGCGCATAGCAGGTAGCGCTTGCCGACGTCCACACTGAGCACCGCTTCCTCCGCCCCAGCTCCCTGTGGGGAGAGGTAAAGGTGCAGTCCATAGGCAAAGGGAACCTCGCCGGGCTCCGTGGTGCGGGCGGTGAGCTGGTGGTGCAATCCCTGCTCATCGAGGGCGTAGGTGGCCTCTAGCTGAATCGCCCACGGCCAGCCCTGGCGCGGCTCAATATCAAAGGTGATGACCACCCGGTTGTCCGCGCGTTCCTTGATGCGCCACCAATCCACCGCGAATCCATGGATGGCGTTATTGCGCTCCGGCTCGTTGATCTCCAACTGGTGTCCGGTCCCCTGCCATTCAAACCAGCCATCTTCGGTGCGATTCGGCCACGGCGCCAGCACCACACCGGCCATCAGCGGCGGCTTGCCCTCGTAGCTTTCTACCAAGGGCGCGCCGCGATAGGTCAGCGCCTTGAGTGCACCGCCGAATAGACCAATCTCTGCCGCATAATCGCCATGGGCAAGTGCGACGCTGGGGTAGTCAGCGTCAGGGCCAGCTGCTCCTCCACTGGTCATAACAAAGACCTTTCTGGCTATAACTTTCGTTGGATTTAGCCTAGGAGCACGGCAAAGCGCCGGTCAATCGTTTGCATAACTACCCGCGAATACCTTCTATTTCAGCTGCTCACCGCAGTGGAGTTAACCGCTTGTTAACCTCTTTCGGGGTTGGAGGCGCCTGTGGGCAGCGGGCCGCTACACCGAGGCAGGAGCGCTATCCCCGCATCCGTCGCCACACTATGCGCGCCGCGGAGTGTGGCGTGGCCAGGACTTCGCGCAGGTAATTGCGCGGCATCAACCGCCACGGGGTGCGCGCGGGATGCAGTTGCACGGCAATGCCGAGGTGCCAGGCCCACAGCGCCGTGCGCAGGATATGAAAATCATTGGTCACCACGTGCAATACGGCATCCGGGGCCAAACGGTGGGCATTTTCTAGATTTTCATTAGTGCTCGTGGCTTCCGGCTCCACTACTACCCGCTCGGCCGGCACACCGCGCTCGATGAGGTATGTAGCCATGGGTCCCGCCTCACCACGGCCGGAGACAATAATCTGCTGACCGCTATAGAGAGCCAACGCCTTGTCTAGGCGCGAGCGCAGCATGGCGCCGGGGTAGCCGTGGGTTACGCGGGAGCCCAAAACGAGGAGCGGGTCAGACATGGATACCAGCATAGACTCGCCCACCCTTGACAGAAAGACGGAAATAGCCGTACCTTTAACTCAAACGTGCAATCGATTGCACCCTGGAGGGCCGGAAGCCGGCTCATACGCCTAAACCAAGGAGGACAGCATGGCCGGAACCACCCTCAAGGACGTGGCCGCTGCTGCTGGAGTATCCATTTCCACCGCGTCCCGTTCGCTCTCGGGGAACCCAGCCATCTCGGAGTCCACGCGCCAACGCGTCAAGGACACGGCCATCAAGCTCAACTATAGGCCCAATGCCCAAGCCCGAGCATTGCGCAGCTCCCGATCTAACGCCATCGGCTTGGTCATCCCCAGCCTAGATAATGCCTACTTCGCCGCAATGGCCGCAGCCATTGAAGAGGCCGCCGATAAGCAGGGACTCGCCACGATGATTACCAGTTGCGGCGAGGATCCGCAGCGGCTAGTCAAGTCCCTCGATGCCCTGATGGAACGCCAGGTAGACGGCATTATCGCGGTACCGCTCGAAGGCGCCGAAGAAGCGCTGGAGCAGGCGCGCGCTTACCGCCCGCTCGTGCTCATTGACCGCACCCTGGGCCAGATTCCAGCAGTGTTATCGGACCCCCACACGGGCATAAAACAAGCCGTGGAACAGCTCAAAGAGAAGGGGCACACGCACATCGGCTACCTTTCCGGGCCGCAGGAAACCTCCACCGGCCGCCAGCGCCTCCAAGCCTTCAAGACCGCCACCCGCGGCATGCCTACCCATATCCACCACGGCAGCTACCGCCACCGCGAGGGCTATAAAGGAGCCCTCGCACTCCTGCAAGAAGGCGTCACCGCGCTCATTGCCGGCGATTCCATGATGACGGCCGGCGCGCTGGAGGCCTGCCATAATGCGGGCAAGCGCATCGGAGAAGAAATCGCGCTCGTCGGCTTCGATGACTTCATCTACCTGCGCTTCCAACCCTCCCCTATCTCAGTGGTGGACCAGGATGTTGCCAGAATGGGCGAGACCGCCACGGCCAAGCTCATCGCGGCCATCAATGAAAAGCACCAACCGGAAGGCGAGGTGCTAGAAACCCGCTACATCCCGCGCATGTCCACCGCCCACCAACTCGATGGAGCCACGCCATGAGTGACTGCGTGTTGCGCCTGGACAATGTCACCAAATCCTTCGGCCCGGTGGAGGTCATTAAGGGGGTAGACCTCACCGTCCGCCGCGGCCAGGTGCAGGCCTTGTTGGGTGAAAATGGCGCCGGCAAGTCCACCCTCATCAAGATGATTGCCGGAGTGCACGAACCAGATTCCGGCCGCATCCTGGTAGATGGCACAGAGGTGAAGATCCCAGATACCAAGGCCTCTGAGGCGCTGGGAATCGCCACCATCCACCAAGAGCTCAACCTTGTGCCCACCATGTCCGTGGCCGAGAACATCATGCTTGGGCGCACCCCACGCCGCTTTGGATTGGTCAATCGCAAGCACCTCAAGGCACAAGCCCAAGCGGCACTGCACCTTATTGGCTTGGACGTGGACCTAGACATGCCGGTGGGTGAGCTGGGTGTGGCCAAACAGCAGCTCGTAGAAATCGCCAAGGCGCTGTCCATGAACGCGCGCATCCTCATCTTGGATGAGCCCACGGCCGCGCTCACCGGCAAGGAGGTTGATGCACTCTTTGCCGTGCTCGAGGAACTCAAGGCCAAGGGCGTGGCCATGGTCTTTATCAGCCACCACCTGGAAGAGCTGGCGCGCATTGCAGAGACCATCAGCGTGCTGCGCGATGGCTCTTTCATCGCCGAGGTCCCGGCCGATACGGACGAAGACGAACTGGTGCGCCTCATGGTCGGCCGCGAGATTGAAAACCAGTACCCGCGCGAGGTTCCTCCCGAGCGCGGCGAGGCCCTGTTGGAGGTCTCCGAGCTGACTGCCGACGGCGCCTTTCACGACGTCACCTTCACCGTCCATGCCGGCGAAGTCGTTGGCCTCGCCGGGCTCGTGGGCGCCGGCCGCACCGAAATCATTCGCGCCATCGCGGGCGCTGACCCATACGATTCCGGCACCATTCGCGTTGGCGGCACCCAGCTGCGCAGCGGCGATATTCGCGCCGCCATCCGTGCCGGCGTGGGCCATATCCCCGAAGACCGCAAATCCCAAGCACTAGTTCTGGACGCCTCGGTGGGCGATAACCTCGGATTCGCCACCCTCTACCCCACCGCTAAGGCAGGGCTGGCAGACCGCAGCGGCCAACGCCGCCGCGCCGGTGACGTAGCGGAGAAGCTGCGCATCCGCATGGCCGATCTCTCCCAGCCCATCCGGAACCTATCCGGCGGCAACCAACAAAAGGCGGTCTTTGGCCGCTGGGTACTGGCCGGCTCCAAGGTCCTCCTCCTCGATGAGCCCACCCGCGGCGTCGACGTTGGCGCCAAGGTGGAGATTTACAACATCATCAATGAGGTCACCGCTGCCGGGGGCGCCGTGCTTATGGCCTCTTCCGATCTGCCCGAGGTGCTCGGCATGTCCGACCGCATCCTCGTCATGTCCGGCGGCCAACTCGCCGGCCAGCTACCCAAGGACTCCACCCAAGACGAGGTCATGGCCTTTGCCGTATCCAATGTGACCTCTTCTACCTCTGCCTCTGCTGCCGCGCCTGCCGGCACTAACCCCAAGGATGAAGCATGACCAAGAATCGAGTAGTTAACTGGGCGATGAATAATGGCGCGCTCGTCGGCCTCATTGCCCTGTGCATCGCGCTGTTTATCGCTACGCCGTACTTCCTTACCGTGGCGAACCTGCTCAATATCGGCATCCAGGCCGCCACGGTAGCCATCTTGGCCTTCGGCATGACCTTTGTCATCGTCACCGCCGGCATCGACCTCTCGGTGGGCTCGGTCGCCGCGCTCGGCGCCATGGTCTCTGCCTATATGTTCTCCACCGCGGGGCTGCCTGGCTGGCTCACCCTGCTCCTCGGCCTCATCGTGGGCGCGCTGGCCGGTGCCATCTGCGGCATGGCCACCGCGTGGGGCAAGATCCCCTCCTTCATCGCGACGCTGGCCATGATGTCCATCGCCCGCGGCCTCACCCTGGTCATCTCCCAGGGCTCGCCGATTGAAACCGCCCCGTCCGTCAATACCTTTGGTGGCGATATCGCCGGTTTCCCCGTGCCCATCATCATGATGGTCATCGCCGGGCTCATCTGCTGGTTCATCTTGGAGCGCACGGTGCTCGGCCGTTCCATGTACGCCATCGGCGGCAACCTGGAGGCCGCCCGCCTCTCGGGCCTGCCGGTCAAGCGCATCCAGATCGCCGTCTTCGCGCTCTCCGGTTTCTTCGCCGCCTGGGCCGGCATGGTCATGGCCGGCCGCCTCGAATCCGCACAGCCGCAGGCCGGCACCGGCTATGAGCTCGATGCCATCGCGGCCGTCGTCATCGGCGGCGCCTCGCTCTCCGGTGGTCAGGGCAAGGCCACCGGCACACTGGTCGGCGCGATCTTGCTAGCGGTCATCCGCAATGGCTTGAACCTGCTCAACGTCTCCTCTTTTTGGCAGCAGATCGTCATCGGCCTGGTCATCGCGCTGGCCGTCGGCTTCGACGTCATCCGCAATAAGACGGCCAACTAAGGAGCACCCGCCATGAAAAAGCTCATCGCCACCCTCCTTGTCCCCGCCCTCGCGCTGGGCCTTGCCTCCTGCAATCGCTCGGAAGAAGACCGCAACCGCATCACGCTAGCGCTATCGACGCAGACCAACCCCTTCTTCGTCGAGCTGCGCCACGGCGCACAAGATAAGGCCAAGGAACTCGGCGTTCCGCTAGACATCCAAGACGCTTCCGATGACCCCGCCCAACAGGTCAATCAGTTGGGCAATGCCACCTCCATGGGCGCCAAGGTCGTCGTGGTCAACCCCACCGATTCCGATGCCGTTGCCCCAGCGGTTCGCGGCATCAAAAATGACGGCGTGCCCGTCATCGGTGTGGACCGCGACGTCAACGGAGTAGAGCTGGATTCCATGGTGGCCTCCGATAACGTCGCCGGCGGCGCGCAGGCAGCGGATAAGCTCGCTGAAGCCATCGGGGAAAAGGGCGATATCCTCATCCTGCAGGGCACCGCTGGTACCTCCGCCTCGCGCGAGCGCGGCAAGGGCTTCGAGGAGCAGATTGCGAAGTATGGGGACATTCGGGTCGTCGGCAAGCAATCGGCGAATTTCGACCGCACCGAAGGTCTCAACGTCGCGACCAATTTGCTGCAGGCCAACCCGGATATCAAGGCCATCTTTGCAGAGAACGATGAAATGGCGCTCGGCGCGGTCGAGGCCCTAGGGTCGCGCGCCGGATCTGAGGTCAAGGTGGTGGCATTTGATGGCACCTTCGATGGCCTCAAAGCGGTCAAAGATGGCAAGCTGGAAGCTACCATCGCCCAGCAGCCCGCAGAGCTCGGCGCCCGCGCCATCGAACAAGCCGCAGCGCTCCTGCACGGTGGCGCGGCGGAGAAAAACGTCCCCGTCGAGGTCATCACCGTCACCCGCGACAATGTGGAGGATTTCCAATGAGCAAGCTAACCGTCGTCGGTTCCATCAATGCCGATCTCATCGTGCACGCCGAGCGCCACCCACAGCCCGGAGAGACCCTGCTGGGCTCTGGCGGCGACATTTTGGCCGGGGGCAAGGGCGCTAACCAGGCTGTCGCGGCCGCGCAGCTGGGCGCCACCGTGGCCTTCGTGGGCGCGGTCGGCTCCGATCCCTATGCCGAGCCCGCCATGCACTACATGCGCACCTCCGGCATCGATCTGGGCGCCGTGGAGCAGGCCGATACCAACACCGGCCTCGCCGTCATTACTGTCTCAGCCGATGGCGAGAACACCATCGTCATCTCCCCCGGTGCCAACGCGCTTGTCGACGCCCCCTTTGTCTCCTCCCGCGCCTCCACCATCGCCGACGCCGACGTGGTCCTCCTCCAAGGTGAAATCCCCGCCTCCGGTTTCCAGGCCGCGGTCGAGGCGGCCCAAGGCCGAGTGGTGGTTAACCTCGCGCCCGTGGTCGAGGTCGACCGCGATTCGCTCCTGCAGGCCGATCCCCTGCTGGCCAATGAACATGAAGCAGGGCTCATCCTGGACCAATTCGGCCTACCTGCACAGGGCGCCCCGCGCGAGCTCGCCCACCGCCTGGTAGAGGCCGGTTTCCGCTCCGTCGTGCTGACCCTCGGCGCCCACGGCGCCTACGTAGCCACCCCGGAGGGCGGCACGGATATCCCCACCCCGCGCGTGACTGCCGTGGATACCACCGGCGCCGGCGATGCCTTCGCAGGTGCCTTCTGCGCCCAGCTGCTTGCCGGTGCCTCGCTTGTCGAAGCCGCCACTTTCGCCGCCCGCGTCGGCGCCTTCGCCGCCACCGGCAACGGCGCGCAACCGTCCTACCCCACCACCGAATCCGCCCTGCCGGAGGTCACCGATGCGTAAATCCGGCCTGCTCAATCCCGCTCTCACCAGCGCCATCGCACGCTTGGGCCACACCGATACCTTCGTTATCGCCGATTGCGGCCTGCCCATCCCCCACGAAGTGCCTGTCATCGACCTCACGCTGACCTTCGGCATTCCCACCTTCGCCGATACCCTGGCGGCCCTCCTTGAGGAGGTCGTGGTCGAAGCCGCCACCATCGCCGATACCACCCCGCCCGAGGTGCGCTCCCTGCTTCCCGCAGTACCGCTTACCGAGGTCTCCCATGACGACCTCAAGCGCGAGGTCGCCCGCGCCTCCTTTGTCGTGCGCACCGGTTCCACCACGCCGTTTGCCAATGTCATCCTGCGCTCCGGCGTGCCCTTCTAGCGCTTATAGACGTTTCCGCGTGCCCCTACGGTAAACACTTCCACCAGCACTTCTTGCTCCTCAACGGAGTACAGCACGCGGTAATTTCCCACCCTTATTCTTCGGCCACTCCTGCCGGACAAAGCGATAGATCCCGGTGGATATGGGTCTTTAGCCAGTCCACCGATCGCGCGCTTAATCCGTTGATATTGCTTTCGGTTTCCCTGATGGATTTTTTGTAACTCTCGCTTAGCCTGCCGCGTAAACGCGATGTTGTAGTCCATGACCTCTTAAAAAGTTGTACTCTTTGCTAACTTAGTACTAGTAGTACTTTGATGTATTAGGAGCTTTCATTGTCTTTGCCACTTTCCGAACTCCGCACCCGCTTAGGCCAGGTCATTGACCAAGCCCACTACGCAGGCACCCGCACCGTTGTCACCCGCAACGGTAAGGAAGCCGCAGTTATCATTTCGCCTCAGGAACTAGCTTTCCTTGACCGCCTCGAAGCCGCCGCAGATGCTGAAGCCCTCCGCCAAGCCCGCGCCGCCGATACCGGCGAACGCTTCTCTTTTGAGCAGGTCACGGAAGAAATTGAAGGGCGCTAGCCGTAAATTGGCTCGGCTTCAAACCACTGCGAACCACTCACGACATGCTTGTAGGCAAATTTCAGAGGAAAGGTCATCGCCTTCTTGGAGTACAGCTGCACCGCAGAGCTTCCTGCAAGCATGATTCCAGGCCACCGCTTGTGCAGGATGCGAGCTACCTCCATGGGAGTCGGTTCCCGCCACGTATAAATCCCGCGGCCGATTCGGATTATCTTTCCATTCGCTACATGAGTATTAAGCTCTCCCCTGCTTAGGCCTGAAACCAGTACTTCTTCCATGCTTCCCCCTTTGAGCATTATTCCCCTGCCCGAAAGCTTAAAGCACGCTTCCTCACGCCGCAGGCTACAACGATGCAAAACAAGCACGTTCTGCCGAAAAACTACGTAGTTTTGGCTAAAACGTGCTTGTTTTGTTTGGCCTTAGACCGGAGAGCTACTCTCCCAGCAGCTTGTCGCGCAGGTTCTTATCCTTCTGCTCGACTTCCTCGGCCATCTGCTTTTGGTAGTCCACCATCTTGTCTTGGATGGCGGGATCGCCAGCGCCGAGAATGCGCGCGGCGAGCAGGCCGGCGTTCTTTGCACCGCCGATGGAGACGGTGGCTACCGGCACGCCGCTAGGCATCTGCACGATGGAAAGAAGGGAGTCGAGGCCATCAAGATCCTTCAGTGCGCGCGGGATACCGATGACTGGCAACGGTGTGGCGGCGGCGACCATGCCGGGCAGGTGGGCTGCGCCACCGGCGCAGGCGATAATCGCTTTCAGGCCGCGAGTATGGGCTTCCTTCGCATAAGCCAGCATCTTGTCCGGGGTGCGGTGGGCGCTGACCACGCCGACCTCGAAGGGGATGCCGAAGTCCGCGAGGACCTGGGCGGCGGGTTCAACGGTGGGCCAATCGGAATCGGAGCCCATGATGATGCCTACATGCGGTTGCATAATGTCCTTTCTCCAGGCTGGAATTTAAGCCCATTCGGCGTGCACGAGAAAGTGTGCGGCCTGGCGGGCAATGCTCAGGGTCTCGTCGGTATCTTCACCAGTGACGTTGACGTGGCCAATCTTGCGGCCAGGGCGGTGATCTTTGCCATAGAGGTGAATCTTGGCCTGCGGATAGCGCTCCATGACTTCCCTGACGCGCTCCGGCATGGGCATGGCGGGATCTTTGTCGGCGCCCAAGACATTGGCCATCACGGTGACGGGTGCAAGCGCGTCGACTGCGCCCAAGGGGAGGTCGAGCACGGCGCGCAGGTGCTGCTCAAACTGGGAGGTGACGCAGCCATCCTGGGTCCAGTGGCCGGTGTTATGCGGGCGCATGGCCAGTTCGTTGACGGAGATATCCTCGCCTTCGGGGCCGTCGAAAGCAAAGAGTTCGACGGCCAGCATGCCGGTCACGCCGAGGGACTCGGCGATGGCCAGGCCCAGCTCGGACGCGCGCTGGGAAAGTTCCGGTGTAAGGCCAGGGGCGGGGGCAATGGCCTCGGCGCAGATGCCGTTTTCCTGGCGGGACTGGGTAATCGGACACACCTTGGCCTCGCCGGAAGGACGGCGGGCGACCAAGATGGAAAGCTCGCGGGTAAGTTCCACCTTTTCCTCTGCCATCAGCGGGGTTCCGGCCTCGAGGAGCTCGGAGACCAGCTCAAAGCAATTATCGGCGGTGGGGAACCATACGCCCTTGCCGTCATAACCACCGCGGCGGGCCTTGAGACACACGCGGCCATCGACGGCGTCGAAAAAGGCGCGGGCATCGGCCACCGAGTCGATGGCGGCAAAGCGCGGCACGGAAGCGCCCAGCGCGGCGAGCTTTTCGCGCATCTTGAGCTTATCTTGCGCATAGATAAGGGCGGTGGGCTGGGGCTGGACGTTAAATCCGGCGTCGATAAGCGCGGCGGAGTGCTCGTTGGGCACATGCTCATGCTCGAAGGTAATGGCATCCGCGCCCTCTGCCACGCCGCGCAGCTCCTCCAAGGAGGTGTAATCCCCCAGCACCACGTCCGGGGTGACCTGCGCGGCGGAGGAATCCGGCTTGCTAGCCAGAATCCGCAGGTGAATATCGAGTTCCGCGGCGGCCGGCTGCATCATGCGGGCCAGCTGGCCGTCGCCACAAACAGTTACAATAGGCTTTAAGTCACTCACGTTCCTCAATACTAGCCTGGATACTATGTTCACTCGTCATACCATCTTCCAAAATTCCCTCATGACCGCTTTGCTGGACGGCATTTATGACGGCGAAATGACCATTTCGGAACTGCTTGGTAAGGGCAATTTTGGCCTCGGCACCTTTGATGGCCTCGACGGAGAGATGATCATTTTGGATGGCACCTGCTACCAGCTGCGCGGCGATGGCTCCGCGCAGATTGCAGACCTAGACCAGCGCACCCCTTACGCGGTGGCCACGAACTTTGTCCCGCGCATTACTGCCGACGCCCCCGCGGGCCTGCGCCGCGATCAGCTCTCCGCGTTCATCGATAAGCTCGAGCCTTCCGCTAACTACATGTACGCGGTGCGCATCGTGGGCACGTTTAAGGAGGTGACCACCCGCACGGTGGTCAAACAAGAAAAGCCCTACCCGCCCATGTCTGAGGCCGTTGGTGGCGATAAGGAGCTGCACTTTAAGGACGTCGAGGGTGTCATCGGCGGCTTCCGCACCCCCGTCTATGAAAAGGGAATCTCGGTACCGGGCTGCCACGTGCACTTTATCGACGCCGCCCGTACCTCCGGTGGCCACGTGTTGGACTACGTAGTGGATAAGGCAACGGTTGAACTCTGCCCCGCCTCCGACCTAGAGCTGCGCCTGCCGCTGACGCAAGAATTCAGCCGCGCCAACCTCTCCCCCGAGGATCTGGATAGCCAGCTTCATACCACCGAGGTTAAAACCAAGGGCGATCATTAATAATCTCGGCCACGCGCTTGGGCTTGGCCACGTTGGGAAAATACATGGCCCGGTCCCAGCCGTGAATTGCTAGGGATACCCCGCCCCGGCGCTTGCGGGCGCCGCGAATATCCTGCAGCGGAATCGAATCAATATTACGGCCCTCGCGCGCGATGACGCGCCTATTAGTCACGATGAAGCGCTTGCGGCGAGCCTTATAAAGGGGAATGAGAAAGCGCCAGATTCCCAGCAGCGCCCATACCGCGACGAGACCATTTCGCAGCATCGGGTCTACTGCTTGGACATCGCACCAGCCGATGGCGATCCACAGCAGGCCGGTGATGAGGATGAGCTCGAGGAAGGGGAAAATCAGCGCGCGAAACGGCGCGGAGACATCCGCGCGCTTGACCTCACCTTGGCCCATCTTCATTAGTCCCATAGCTATGGATGCTACCTCGCGTGTCTACTGTGGTGGTTTACTGCTGTGGGCGCAGGTGCGTGACATCGCCTGCGGAATAGTACTCGCCGGCGACCATGATGCGGCCGTCTTCGCCGATTTCATCAACGTGCCCGGTGACATCGCCGGACGGGGTTTCTAAGCGTACCTCCTGGCCGAGCGAGGAGCAGACCGCACGGTAGTCACGAAGAAGCTGCGGATCTTGGTTCTCCCACTGCACGATGCGACGGCGCAGGTTCTTCAGCACGGTAATGGCCAGCTCGGTGCGGTCCGTATCGCGGCCCTCGAGTGCGAGCGAGGTGGCCTTTTCAATCGGTAGTTCCTCACGAGTCAGGGTGACGTTGATGCCCATGCCCACGACGACGCGCGCGGATGGTGCGGCGCCACCTACTGCCTTATTTACTTCGGCCTTATTAACCTCCGCCTTGTTAACTTCAGCCTTGCCTACCTCCACCTTGGTGAGCTCGGTCTTTGGCGCGGCCTTGAAGGCTTGGCCCACGGGACCGGCCTCGGCAAGGATGCCACACAGCTTATTGCCGTCGATATGCACGTCGTTTGGCCACTTCAGCACGGTGCCCTCGATCGAATCGGTCACCGCGAGGCCCGCGGCCAGCGGCAGTGTGCCCAGGTGCTCGAGGGATTCCGGCAGCAAGAGCACGGAGAAGATGACCTGGGAGCCGGCCGGCGCGGTCCAAGTGCGGCCGAGGCGACCCTTGCCGGAAAGTTGTTCGTCGGCAAGCAGCACGGTGCCATCCGCAACGTTGGTGGCCTGCATCAAATCGGTATTGGTGGAGCCGGTCTTTTCCACGAAATCGATGGTGGTGAAATCGTCCGCCAGCGCGGTGCGAATGCGTTCCAAATCAAGTGCAGTCATAAGCTTCAAGGATACCGGCCGCCAATGGTGCTAGTGTGTTGCGCATGGCAAAGGTCACTTTTGAAAAGGTCAACATCACCTACCCCGGCGCGAGCGCGCCCACGGTAAAAGACTTGGACCTCGATATCGCGGACGGCGAATTCCTAGTCCTCGTTGGCCCTTCGGGCTGCGGCAAGTCCACGACGCTACGTGCGCTGGCGGGGCTGGAACCTACATCCAGCGGCCGCATCACCATCGATGGCAAGGACGTGACCGACCTGGAGCCAGGCGATCGCGATATCGCCATGGTCTTCCAGAACTATGCCCTCTACCCGCACCTGACGGTGGAGGAAAACATGGGCTTTGCCCTGAAGCTGGCAAAGCTTCCCAAATCCGAGATCAAGGCCAAGGTGCACGAGGCGGCGGAAACGCTCGGCCTGACCGAGTATCTCAAGCGCAAGCCCAAGGATCTATCCGGCGGTCAGCGCCAGCGCGTGGCCATGGGCCGAGCCATTGTCCGCGAGCCGAAGGCCTTTCTTATGGATGAGCCGCTGTCCAACCTGGATGCCAAGCTGCGCGTCCAGACCCGCGCGGAGTTGGCCAGCCTCCAGCAGCGCCTGGGCACGACGACCGTGTATGTCACCCACGACCAGGTGGAGGCAATGACCATGGGCGACCGCGTGGCGGTCCTCAAGGACGGCGAGCTGCAGCAGGTAGCCCCGCCGCGCGAGCTTTACGACGCCCCCGCGAACGAATTCGTCGCCGGTTTCATCGGCTCGCCGGCGATGAATATCTTTGATTACAACGGCTCCCGCGTGGGCGTGCGCCCGGAAAAGATGTTCATCAATAAGGGCCCAGTGGGCTTCCAGGGCGTCGTAGACATCGTGGAAGAGCTGGGCGCGGAGTCTTTTGTCTACGTCACCGTGGGCGAAAATCGCCTGGTCGCCCGTGCCGAAGGTACCCCACCGCAGCGCGGCGAGGAGGTAGTGCTGACCTTCAACCCGCGCGAGGCGCACCGCTTTGATCCGGAAACGGGCCGCCGCATCGCGCAGGACTAGTTCTAGCGGCGGCTAAGCGGCGAAGAAGGCTGGGACGCAGGTACGCGTCCCCGTCACCTATAGCCCCTTTTCTACCCCCGTTTAGAGTTAAATAGGCCAAAATTATCCACCTTTTGGTTTCCGTATTTTAGGTTTAAAGAACCGAAAGTTTTCCGAAAGGTGAATTCCATGAAGAAATTCCTGCTTCGCACCACCGTTGCGACAACCGCAGTTTTGGCACTGGCCGGCTGCTCTTCTTCCTCCTCCGACTCCGCTGAGGGCGGTTCCTCCAAGGCCGGCGCGGATGCGCGCGGCCCCATCACCTTTGCCATGGGCAAAAATGACACGGACAAGGTGACGCCCATCATCGAGAAATGGAACGAGGAGCACCCAGACGAAAAGGTCACCCTCAAGGAGCTGGCCGGCGAGGCCGATGCCCAGCGCGAAACCCTGGTGCAGTCCCTGCAGGCAGGCAGCGATGACTACGATGTCATGGCCCTCGACGTGGTGTGGACCGCAGAGTTCGCCGCCAACCAGTGGCTCCAGCCGCTCAATGGTGACTTTGAAACCAATACGGATGAGCTTTTGCCGGCCACCGTGGAGTCCGCCACCTATAACGACGTGCTCTACGCCCTGCCGCAAAACACCAACGGACAGCTGCTTTTCCGCAATACCGAGCTCGCGGATAAGGCGCCGGAGAAGTTTGCGGACCTTAAGTCCGCGTGCAAGGCACTGGACAAGGGCAAGGACTGCCTGACCACCCAGCTCAAGCAGTACGAGGGTTTGGCACTCAACACCGCCGGCTTTATGGAAGGTTGGGGCGGCTCCGTCCTGGATAAGGACGGCAACGTCACCGTGGACTCCAAGGAGGCCAAGGACGGCCTGCAGGCCATGGTGGATGCCTACAAGGAGGAGACCATTTCCAAGGACTCCACCGCCGCCACCGAGGAAGAAACCAATATGGCCTTTACTGAGGGCAAGACCGCCTTCGCCATGAACTGGCCATATATGTACTCCAACGCGGTGGATGCCGGCGTCGACGTCGAGGTTCAGGCCCCGCTGGGCAAGGACGGTGTAGGCGTGTCCACGCTGGGCGGCTATAACAACGGCATCAATATCAACTCCAAGAATAAGGGCACCGCGCTCGACTTCATGAAGTTCATCATCAATGAGGACAACCAGAAGTCCTTTGCGGAGCAGTCCTTCCCGCCGGTCTTGGCTTCCATCTACGATGACCCGCAGCTGCAGCAGGAATTCCCGTACCTGCCGGCGCTCAAGGAGTCTCTAGAGAACGCGGCACCGCGCCCGGTTTCCCCGTTCTACTCGGCGATTTCTAAGGCCATCCAAGACAATGCCTACGCTGCCTTGACGGATGGCAAGTCGGTGGATGATGCCACCGCCGATATGAAGGCGGCCATCGAATCGGCTTCCCAGGGCTAAGCGCCCAATCCGGGTGAGGTAGGCGGGCGCACCGCCGCCTCACCCTTTGTGGTTTTCACTCCCCTAATGGGGATAGAATCTAGCCAATACTTAGCATTTCTTGAACAGAAAGGCGGTCCAGCGTGGCTATTGCTTCGCCGACTGCGTCCAAGGGGGCGCCGAAGGGGGCGTCGGCAAGCGTGCCGAAGCCCCAGCGCAAGAATTATGGGCGCGTGGCCGGGCTGATTGCTCCGGCGCTCATCGTGCTCGCCGTCATCATCGGCTACCCCATCATCCGCGCCATTTTTCTGTCCTTCCAAGGCAATAGGCACCTCAACCCGCAAACGGGGCTTTTTGAGGAAGGCGGCTTTGCCGGGCTGGAAAATTATCTGTACTGGATTAATAACCGGTGCGTTTCCGGCACTGGTCAGATTTCTACCTGCCCGCCGGGCGTTATCGCCACGGACTTCTGGCCCGCGGTTAAGATCACGCTCTTTTTCACCATCGTTACCGTGCTACTGGAGACCATCCTGGGCATGCTGATGGCGCTCATTATGAATGGCGAGTACCGCGGCCGCGGCCTGGTGCGCGCGGCGGTGCTTATCCCCTGGGCCATTCCTACGGCCGTCACGGCCAAGCTATGGCAGTTCATGTTCGCCCCGGAGGGCATCATCAACTCGCTACTCGGTGCGAACATTGCCTGGACCACGGATCCGTTCTACGCCCGCCTCGCCGTCATCATCGCGGACGTATGGAAGACAGCACCATTCATGGCGCTGCTCATCCTGGCTGGCCTGCAGATGATTCCGAAAGACGTCTACGATGCCGCTCGCGTGGACGGCGCCAACCGTATCCAGACTTTCTTCCGCATCACCCTCCCGCTGGTGCGCCCGGCGCTCATGGTGGCCGTGCTCTTCCGTACCCTGGATGCGCTGCGCATGTATGACCTACCGGTCATCATGATTTCTAGCTCCTCCAACTCCCCCACCGCGACCATCTCCCAGCTAGTGGTAGAGGATATGCGCCAAGGCAATTTCAACTCCGCCTCCGCGCTTTCCACCCTTATTTTCCTTCTCATCTTCGTCGTCGCCTTTATCCTCATCCGCTTCCTTGGCGCGGATATTTCCGGCAGGAAGGCAGCTAAATAATGCGTAAATTCGGACACTACGCCGGCATCGTCTTCATCATGTTCTGGGGCCTGGCGCCCTTTTACTGGATGCTGGTAACCGCGCTGCGGGATCAGCGTTTCACCTTCGATACCACCCCGTGGCCCACCCACGTCACGCTGGATAATTTCCGCGATGCCTTGGCTACCGATAAGGGAAATGACTTCTTGGCGGCGCTGGGAAACTCGCTGCTTATCTCCCTGGTTACCACCGCTGTGGCCGTGCTCATCGGCGTCTTTACCGCCTATGCACTCTCCCGTTATGACTTCCCTGGTAAGGGAATCGTCACCGGCATTATCCTGGCCGCCTCCATGTTCCCGGCCATTGCCTTGGTCACCCCGCTCTTCCAGCTCTTTGGCAACCTGGAGTGGATCGGTACCTACCGCGCGATGATCATCCCCAATATTTCCTTCGCGCTACCGCTGACGGTTTATACACTGCTGAGCTTCTTCCGCCAGCTGCCTTGGGAACTAGAAGAAGCAGCCCGGGTGGATGGCGCCTCGCGCTCCCAGGCTTTCCGCTTGGTGCTATTGCCGTTGGCGGCGCCGGCACTATTTACCACCGCGATCATCGCCTTTATCACCACGTGGAATGAGTTCATGCTGGCCAAGCAGCTTTCCACTACCGATACCGAGCCGGTGACCGTGGCCATTGCGCGCTTCTCCGGCCCGTCCGCTTTCGAGTACCCCTATGCCGCCACCATGGCCGCCGGCGCATTGGTGACTATCCCGTTGGTCATCATGGTGCTCATCTTCCAGCACCGCATCGTCGCCGGCCTGACAGCAGGCGGTGTCAAGGCCTAATGCGCCGGGCCATGCTGTGGGATACCGCCCTAGGTTTCCTCGGTTTCTTTAGCCTCCTCGCGGTTATCCAAGCTGTACTCAATCTCTTCCACGACTCCCCCGCCTTATGGCCCGGCCTCCTCGCCGGCGTCTTGTGCCTCCTTACCTACCTGACCTGGCGGGCGAAAAGAAAGGACCTTTCATGAGCTGGTACCACAATGCCGTCTTCTACCAGGCCCTCGTCGGCTCCTTCAAGGCCGATGGGGATAAGGAGGTAGGCACGCTGCGCGGGGTCATCGATAAGCTGGATTACCTGCAGTGGCTCGGCGTGGACTGCCTGTGGCTCTCGCCGTTTTATGCCAGCCCCTTGCGCGATGATGGCTACGATATCGCGGACTACTACTCCATCCATCCGGATTACGGCACGATGGAGGACTTTGAAGAGCTCATTGCGCAGCTGCACCGCCGCGGCATGCGCATTATGACGGATCTGGCGCTCAATCACACCAGCTCCGACCACCCGTGGTTCCAGGCCTCCCGCACGGCTCCCACCGGCCCCTATGGCGATTTTTATGTGTGGGGCGATGACCCAGAGCGCTACCCCGAAATCCGTGTCATTTTCACCGACGTGGAAACCTCCAATTGGACATGGGATGACCAGCGCGGCCAGTACTACTTCCACCGCTTCTACTCCCACCAGCCGGATTTGAACTACGATAACCCGGCCGTGCAGGAGGAAGTGTTCAAGATCTTGTCCTTCTGGATGGACAAGGGGTTGGACGGCCTGCGCCTTGATGCTATTGCTTACCTCTTTGAACGCGATGGTCTGGGTGGCGAGTCCCTGCCGGAGACCATCGAGTTTGTGGAGAAGATTCGCTCCTTCATGGACACCCACTACCCGGACGCGGTGCTCATCGCGGAGGCCAACCAGCCTCCGGCCGAGACCATGCAGTTCTATGGCAAGGGCGAGCGCTTCCACATGGTCTTCAACTTCCCGGTTATGCCGCGGTTGTACCAAGCATTGGCGCTTGCCGACGCCACCCCGGTCTACTCCATCCTCGACGAACTACCCGCCCTGCCGGATGGCTGCCAATGGGGTACCTTCCTGCGCAACCACGATGAGCTCACCCTGGAGATGGTGGACGATGACGTGCGCGAGCTAATGTATGAGGCTTTCCTCCCCGATGATGAAATGCGCGCCCATGTGGGCATTGCCCGCCGGCTGATGCCGCTGATGAACGGTGATCGCCGCAAGGTGGAGCTCATGTTCTCGCTGCTGATGACCCTGCCGGGCGCACCGTTTATCTACTACGGCGATGAGATTGGCATGCTCGATGACACCACGCTCCCAGACCGCTATGCGGTGCGCACCCCAATGCAGTGGGACGATTCCGAGCACTCTGGTTTCAGCACCAAAGCACCTTCCCGCCTTCCGGTTGTGGGAGGTACCTCCGTGGCCGCCCAGCTTGATGACGCCACCTCGTTGCTCAACACCGTTCGCTCCATGATTGCCGAGCGCCATGCCCATCCGGATCTCGGCACCGCTCCGTGCGAGCCGGTCGAGACGGGCGAGGAAGCCGTCCTTGGCTATCAACGCGGCGATCTGCTGTGCCTGCACAACTTCAGCGATCGCTCCATCGACCTGGGCCCAGTAGAGCTCGGGCCGTACGGCTACGCCTGGCTGCCAGCCTAAGCCTGAGCGCGCAGCTGCAGCCTCCTCTCCTACTGGCGCACTGCGCAACCCACAGAGAAAAGCGCCCTGTCGGTCCTTATGGGCCGACAGGGCGCTTAATAGTTGTGGTGGCCTAGTTCCACTCAGGCGCGTCTTCGAGGCGCAGCTCGGAGTAGCGCGCTTCTGGCACAGAAGCCGAATACGGCTTGCCCTGGGCTTCCCACTGCTGGTCGGAGTTGCAGCGCACGTCCTGACCGTCAGTGTCGAGCATGGTAAAGCCCCATACCAGCTTGCCCTGCGAGTTCGCAGGCAAGGTGTACGGGCCAACCACCTGGTTTAGCTTCCAGTGCTGCTCGCTGACGTAGTTGAAGCCATAGGTCTTGGTCAGCACCTTGGCCAGATCGCCGGTGCCCTCAACGGATCCGGAGATCTCGATGGTCTGCGTGCGAGCCTGGGTAACAGTGTGCTTGACCGGTACTTCCTCGGCGTTGCGGTTTGCCACGCTAGTAGCGTCGGTCTGCTTGAACCAGCGGCGCTTTGCGGTGACGTAGGTGCCGTTTTCACCTGGCGTCGAGCAATGCGTGCCTGGCTTGTAGTCGTCGTTCCAGCGCTGGGGCAGCTCAAAGTCCCCACCGAAATCAGCGGCGTGGGCAACAGGAGCGGCCACCAGGCTCAGCGCCGCGAGGGCGCTAGCGATGGACGTCTTGCTCACGTTTAGCCCCAATCGTTGTTATCGCGGGTGGAGACCTCGATGTGGCGCTCCTTCGGCAGGGTGGCGGTGAAGGTGCCGCCGTTGGCCTGCCACTTGTGGTCGGAGCCGCACACGGTCTTCTGGCCTTCGAAGTCAGAGACAACCCAGCCGGCGCGCAGGACGGCGGTCTTGCCCGGAGCAATGTTGTACGGACCAACCTGCTCGCCTACCTCGTAGGACTGGCTATCGGTGTAGCTGGAGGAGAAGGTGAAGTTGATGAGGTCCATCAGCTTGAAGTCAACGCCGGCGGAAACATTCCAGGTCTTGGTTTTGGTTTCCTTGATAGAACGGGTAACGGGCAGCGGCTCATCGTTGTAGTTGGACACGGTCCAGGAACCGGCGGAGCCATCGAAGTAGGTGCGCTTGATGTCAACGGTCTGGCCGGTATCACCCGGGTTGGAGCAACGCTCACCGATGGTGGTCGGGTTGGCCGGGCCGAGGTCGCGCTGCGGCAGGGCGTTAGCGGCCGGAGCGAAGATGAGGCCGGAAGCAACGGCAAGAGCCGCGGTGGTAGAAGCAATCTTGGACTTGAACATGGAACTTTCTCCTTGTGTAGGTGTGGTGGGGTTTAGTAGATGGTTTGGGTGGAAACCGGCAGGTCACGGAAGTCGTCCGGAGTGACGTCCTCGGTGCGGGTATTGCCGGCCTTATCGGTGATCTTGGCCTCTGCCCAGAAGCCGCTCGGGGCGGAGGTCTGCTTGTAGTTAGAGGTGAGGTCGTAGTCTCCGCTCTTGCCGCAGTGAATCTCGCGGTAGTTAATGCGGGTCATGGTGGTGCCATACTCCACACGCACGCGCTCGCCTGGCTTGAGGTCGACGTGCTTGAGCTCGGTGCCGACCGGCATGTAGGCGCGCTTTACGGCACCGACGGACTCCAGCCAGCCCTTCGGAATATCGCCGCGGTTGCCCTGCCAGTTGGTGTATGGGGCGTGCTCGGCGCCAACGACGAAGTCAGTTACCGGTGCAAACTCGTAGTCACCCTTGGACCAGTTGAGGAAGTCCGTGGAGTAACCAGCCTTGCGGTAGGTCGGCTTTACAGCGGTGATGTCCAGCGGGTACCAGGAGCTATCGCCGGCTTCACACTTATCGCCTTCCTTAGGCCAGGAGGGATCGCGCTGCAGATCCGCGGCCGGCTGCATGATCTCGTCCTTCTTCGGATCGGCGATCTTTTCCAAGCTCGGGCCAGATACGGAGGTGTAGTTGCCCTCGATCGGCTTGGAGTTTGCACCCGGGGAACGGGATGGAATTTCCATGGCCAGGTCGGACACGGAGCCGTCCGCCTTGATGATGTAAGCAAAGGCGTAGCGCTCGGCCGGGCCCTTACCGCGGATGACATTAGCGCCTGGGATATTTTCCAAGCGGTCATCGTTGCAGCCTACGAACATGGAGATGAAGTCCTTTTCGATGACGCCGTATTCGACGCGGAAGGACTCACCCGGCTTCAGCTTCACTGGGCCGAAGGTTTCTTTATCGCGCCAGCCGTTGGTCATCTTCAGACCAATATCGGACTTAGCGGTGGTGTCCCAACCGGAAGGCAGCTTGGCCTTGGAATTGGCTTCAATCTCGTGATTGGTACCAGTTTCTACCTCGGCGGTGTAGGGCACTTCTTGGTTGGTGGTGTTTTTAAACTGCAGGGTGCCGTCGCTCATGTAGCGGCGGCCGGTTTCGGCAAAGCGCCATTCACGCTCAGCATTATCGCCGGCAGCGCTGCAGCTCTTGTAGAGGTTGGAAATGGGATATGCCTGCGGCATCGGGGGAACATCTCCCGCGTGTGCCACTGGCGTGAAGAGAGCCGCTACGGCGAGCGGTGCGATCAAACGCAGTCCCTTTTTAATCACCAGAAGACCGTCCTTAATAGATCGTTAAAAATCAGGGGAAACATTCATGAAGACTCAGGCAATCATAAGGGCTTACAGGACGCACATCAATATTTGAATGAAAATCTTTCTAATGCTTTTACCTACCCTGAGGTGCAATAATCGGCGCTCACCTGCCCAGCACCGTTAAATGTTTACAGTTGACCCCACCCCCAGATTAGGGCCCTTGGGCCTGGTGTCACCCAAGGAATTCCCAGGTTCTATGCACCACCCACACTGTGGTGGCATTTACCACACAATCGTTTTCCACTCCGCGTCCCCGCAGCGTTCCATTCCGCATTGACCGGGGTGCGCTAGTAGTGTGGGGGCCTATGACTGACCTGAAAACCACCGCCGGCAAGATCGAGGATCTGGACGCCAAGCTCGCCGAGTCCCGCACGCCGTTGGGAGAAGGCGAGCCGGCCGCCCGCACCCGCGTGACGCAGCTGCTCGATGAGGGCTCCTTCGTAGAAACGGATGCGCTGGCCCGCCACCGCTCGACCGATTTCGGTCGCGAGCATGACCGCCCCTATACCGATGGCGTGGTCACCGGCTACGGCACTATCGACGGCCGCCGCGTGTGCGTCTTTAGCCAGGACGGAGAAATCTTCGATGGCACGATGGGTGAGGTTTATGCCGAAAAACTCACCAAGGTATATGACCTCGCCATCAAGACCGGCGTGCCCATCATCGGCATCTATGAATCCACCGGCCCGCGTGTACAAGAAGGCATCGTCACCATGGCTGGATACGCCCGCCTCATGGCGCGCGTATCCCAAGCCTCGGGCCTCATCCCGCAGATTTCCGTTGTCGCAGGCAATACCAGCGGCATTGCGGCGTTCGCGCCAACGTTTGCCGATGTCCTCGTAGTCACCCAGGGCACCGCCCTCCACCAGGCCGCCAGCCACGTGGCCGGCGCGGAGCCGGAAACCTTCGGCGGCGCCGCAGCCCACGCGGAATCCGGCACTGCCCACTTGGTGGCCAGCGATGACAAGCAGGCTCTGTCCCTCGTGCGCGACGTTTTGGCTTACTTCCCCGCCAATAACCGCGCCGAGGCGCCGCGAGTGGAAGCCGGTAGCGTCGCAGACTTTGATCTCAATAGCATCATCCCGGATACCGCCGCGCAGGCCTATGACATGAGCGATGTCATCAAGGCTGTCGTCGATGAAGGCTCCTTCTTCGAGCTTTCTGCCGAGGCAGCACAAAACATCCTTACCGGCTTTGCCTACATCGATGGCCGCGCCGTCGGCATCGTTGCCAACCAGCCGCTGGCGCTGGCCGGCGCTCTAGACTCCGCCGCGGCAGAAAAGGCCGCACGCTTCGTGCGTACCTGTGATGCCTTCAATACCCCCATCGTGGAATTCGTGGACTCCCCAGGCTTTGTGCCTACCCCGGAAGAGGAAAAGGCCGGACTGCTGCGCAGAGCGTCGAAGTTTGCCTATGCGCAGGCTGAAGCGAGCGTCGGCAAGCTCACTGTGATCACCCGCAAGGCCATTGGCCCGGCCTACGTATTTATGGGTGCCAAAGACCTCGGCGCGGATTTGGTCTACGCATGGCCCACCGCGGAAATTGCCGTCACCCAGGCCTCCCAAGCTTCCCTGGCGATTTATGGCTCGGAGGACAAGGAAGAGGAGATGGATGAGCTCTTCTTGCACCCGTATGCCGCAGCAGAGCGCGGGCTGGCCGATAATGTCATCGAGCCAACGGCAACCCGCCACTACCTGGTAGAAGGCCTGCGCCTGCTAGAGCGCAAGGCCGTAGCCCAGGTACCGAAGAAGCACGGAACCGTTTAGGAGGGGACATGTCTGCACCTGAAATCAAGGTAGTAAAGGGCAATCCCACCGAGGATGAGCTCGCGGCCCTGCGCACAGTCTTAGCGCAGATGAGTGCAAAGCACTCGGGCGCTACCGGCGAGCGCAATGAATGGGGCAACCCAGCCGAGCGCTTCGAGCGCTTTGGCGCGCAGCGCGTCTACAACCCCTCCGCCTTCCATACCGTGCGGTACTTCTAATGCGGCTTATCCTTGCCTCCCAATCACCCTCGCGCGCGTCTATCCTGCGCGGCGCGGGCGTGGAGCCCATTTTAGAGCCGGCCGATATAGACGAGCGCTCTCTCGAAGCCTCGCTCGCAGGCCACCCGCCGGCCGATGTCGTGGCGGCCCTCGCCACCGCCAAGGCCGAAAAGGTGGCCGAACGCTACCCCACCGAGCCTGTCATCGGCGGCGATTCCATGCTGCTGCTCGACGGCGAGCTACAAGGCAAGCCCCTTACCGAGGAAGCCACCATTGAGCGCTGGCACCAGCAAGCCGGCCGCACAGCCGAGCTGCTGACCGGCCACTGCCTTATCTTTGGCGATAAGCGCCATGTAGAAACGTCCACCACCACGGTGCACTTTGCCCACGCCAGCGAGGCCGATATCGCAGCATATGCCCACTCCGGCGAGCCTCTCCACTGCGCCGGCGCCTTCACATTGGAAGCCATGGGCGGCTGGTTCATTGACCGCATCGAAGGCGATCCTTCCTCCGTTATCGGACTATCGCTGCCGGTGGTGCGCCGCGCGCTCTATGCCTTTGATCTGAACGTCTCCGATTTCTGGTAGCCGCGCGCCGGCACCGCTACAGTGGGGTGGCATGGAAATGAAAGACATGCTTGCCCCGAAACCCATTGAGCTGCCGGCCGATCCCGGCGCAGAGTCCACCTCGGATCTCGCCGCCGGCATTGTTGCCCACCCCGATTCCCCGCTGCTGTGGGCGCTCCTGGCGGAGCAGGAGCTCAAGAAGCAGGAAGGCTCTGAGCCGTCCGCTTTCATCACCGCCTACGCTTGCGCGCGCACGGGTTACCACCGCAGCCTCGACCGCCTGCGTGGCAATGGTTGGAAGGGTTGGGGCCCTGTCCCCTTCTCTCATGAGCCGAACCAGGGTGTCCTGCGCGCTATCGCCGCGCTCGGACACGCAGCCAAGGCCATCGGCGAGGACGACGAGTATGACCGCATTCGCCAGATGCTTTCCGACGCCGACCCGGAGTCCGTCGCCACCCTCCTCGACTAATCCTGGAGTTCCCGCATGCCTGCCGTGACACCGCGCTACCTACGCCGCTTCTCTGCCGCCGTATTGCTCACCGCTGCCGTGCCGCTCGCGCTGAGCGCCTGCGGTGCTCAGCAGGATTCTTCTTCCTCCCATCAGCCGGTCTTTTCCAGCCAAGCATCTGCCGAAGATGATTCCGCCGGCGAGGACGATGCAGCTTCCGCAGCAGCACCCTCCCCGTCTGAGTCCACCGATAAGGGCGATGAAGCGACCACGCAGCAGCAGGATAAGAGCGAGGACAGCGAGTGCACGGAGCTGCCCAACGACCCGCGCAAGGTCTACGCCTCTGGCACGGCACCTGGGCGCATGCCCGCTGATGACGGCAGCGATTTCAATTACTGGATCGCCGATATCGATAACTCCTATGACCCGTGCGCCACGATTAGCTGGATCATCTTCCGCGGGTCAATGGGCGATTTAAACGGTCCGGCAGGCACCGGCGCCTCGATTGCTGATGGGCTAGCCCTCTATGTCAACGGTGCCCCGGTAAAGGACATGTCCGTCTTTGACAAGGTAGAGAGCGTCACCCCGGTCTCAGACAACGAGGTCGATTTCACGTGGGGAGAACGCAGCCGCTCCACCGCGGAGGGTATTACCGCCCACCACACTGTGCGCTTGCGGGCACAGGGCGATTCCCTCGAACCGGTATCCGGCGAAGTCGCGGAATTCAACAAGATGTGGGTTGACCTTCCCAGCTACCAGCTTGGCACCTACGACTAATTTTTAGGCCGGCTCTTAATCACCTATGCCGGCAACGACATGCGCCCCAGCGGAATCCCGCTGGGGCGCATGTCGTTGCTCGCTTAATTGAGCAATCAGCTCATGACGGTGCTAGTCCATCTTGTCCAGGATGTCGCCGGTGTTTTGCGCAATGCGCACGTTCGCCACCATGGCTTCCAGAAATAGCCTGATGGCAACCATGATTGCGTAGTAGATGACAGTGCTCAGTACCGCCAGGAAGATGAACGCAAAGATGCTTCCGAAGATGGCGGACGCGGAATCTTCCTGAATGCCATAAATGCCCATGCCGGTGGCGAATAAGAAGGCACCGAGGAGGTGAAGGATCCACATGATGCCACCAAGAATCATGGCGACCTTGTAGATTTCCTTCACGTGGGTAAGTGTCAGGAAGTGCTTGAACTCGAACTCAAAGAGTCCGCCCAATAGGCCGTCTTTCTTGCCCAAGCCCTTGAGGGCGTCACTCATCTGGTTCTTCTTATTACCGAGAGTCTGGCCGGAATCGGCAGGGGCATCGCCTGCTTGGGGGAACTGTCCGAATCCCTGGCTCGTGCCCTGCCGTTGGGTGTAGCCGCCGAAAACCGGCTGATCGCTAGCGGACTGGGCGGAACCGAATTGGTTGCTGTTCGCAGCAGCATCCGACGATGGGGAATCCGTAAATGGATTATGCGCACGAGAGGCAGCTCCGTCGCCTGGGGTGGAGGACTTTGAGGAGGCCCAGAAGTCAGAGGATTTGCTCTCCGCGCTCGGCTGTGGGGAGGAAAGAGCACTCGAATTTCCAGACTCATCAGGCTGATCGGTGTGGCCGAAAGGCTTCGTCTCCTTGGCATCAGTAGAGCCGAGTTCCTTGGTCTCATTCACCTCGGAGGCGCCGGCGTTTTCGGCGTTTTTCGCAGCGTCCTCGGCGCGGTGACGCGGGGTCTCGGAAAAATCGCGCGGCGAAAAATCCTTCGGGAACCCGTCGGAGTTGAAATCATTATCAGCCATAATCTGGTCCTTAGAAAATGCTTTAGGGGATGGTAGGAAAATGCCCCACGGTCACCCGTGGGGCCACTTGGCAGAATACAGCGTGCGCTAGGCGTTCGCGTCCTGCACGCGACGAATCGCCTCGGCGGCAACCTTTTCTTGGATGCCCATATCCAGCTCGGAGGTAAAGCCAACGCAGGAGCAGTTGATTTCGCCGAGGACATAGGTGTCGGTGCCATCGGGGGCATCGTCAAGCATGAAGTCCGCGGTCCAAATTAGCGGAACGTCCTTGGTATCGCCGAGCTTCTCTGCGATAACGGGGCGAGCCTTCTCGAACATCTCGAGCAACTCCGGCCAAGATTCCGGCTTATCGTAGGTGTACTTTGCGCCGGAGAAGAGCGTGGCAGAGAAGTTGTCGCCGCCTTCCGCTGGCTTTTTGTGCACGATGAATACCGGCTCATCTCCCACGAGGAGAATACGGATTTCACCTTCCACAATGCGCGGCATAAAGCGCATGTCCACCAGCATGCCGTTATCGCCCTCAATGTACTGGTCGCAGAAGTCCATGAAGGCGCCCAGCTTATAATCGTGGGTCTGGTTATCTACTGCCTCGGTGCACTTCAGGGTGGTGTCGAGCGGGAGCGCGGTGCCCGGTTCTACGGACTGGGCAAGCTCCTGGTCCGCAAGGCGCACGCGCCAGATGCCCTCACCGGTGGAACCGCGGTTCTGCTTGAGTACGCGCTCGCCATAAGACAGCGAGGTGGGGAAAGTATTGTGCAGCTCTTCTACCTCGTAGTACGCGGCGGTATCGTCCGGCACCAGAGGGGTGTCATTGAGCTTGACCAGTGCATCTTTGGCGCCGTAGGCCATCATGTCCGCCGGAGTGGACATGCCTACCAGGCCGGCGTCTGCCAGCTTGGTGAGCAATTCGAAATAGCCCTTTTCGCCACCGGGGATATTGCCTGGGTTCACACGAGAGATATAAGCATCAAAGTTTTCAGAAACCTGGGCGTAGATCTCCTCTGCCTTGTCTGGGTGGAAGTAGATGACCTCCGCATCCCAGCCTTGTTCCTTGATCGCGTTGACGATCGGCATGGTGTCCTTACGGTGACCATCTGCGCCTTTATCGGAGCCGCCCTCTACCTCAAATACAACGATTGCCTTGTGCACTAGCAGTTCCCTTCTTAGGTGGTGTTCATAGCACGTTTTCGCACCATATCCCAAGTTTATCCCAGCTTTTCCTCCCCCGCGCGGCCAACTGCCCCCTCCGCCTAACCCCGTCGGCCGGCGCCCCTATTTCCCGGCCGAGCCCTGTATCGCACACCACAGGAATGATCCCCGGGTGATCACCACGGGAAAATTCGGGTTAAAGTGGTGGGAGCAAATTACTAACCCTTATAGGAAAGGCAGGCGGACAGTGGCTGACGTTGATCCCTATCCCCCATTTCAGGAATACGCACACCCCGAGCGCCTCGTGTCTGCACCGTGGCTGTCCGCACGCCTAGGCATCAAGGGCCTGCGCGTCATTGAGGTCGATGAAGACTCGCTCCTCTATGACATTGGCCATATCCCCACCGCCACCCGCATCAACTTCCGCACGGAACTACTGAGCCCACTTACTCGCGATTTCATCGATGGCAAAGAGTTCACTGCCTTGATGCGGGATAAGGGCATTAATGCCGACGATACGATTGTCCTGTATGGCGATAAGTCCAATTGGTGGGCCGCCTACGCCCTGTGGGTATTTACCCTCTTTGGCCACAAGGATGTTCGCCTGCTCGATGGTGGCCGCAATGCCTGGATGGCCGAGGAACGCGATACTTCCTTCATGGTGCCGGACTTCCCCGAATCCGAATACCCCGAGGTAAGCCGCGATGATTCCGTCCTGCGTGCCTTCGTAGACCAGGTGCGCGAGTCCGAAGGAGCGCTCGTGGATACCCGCTCCCCAGAGGAGTTTGCGGGCGAGGCCACCGAGCACGATCCCAATGGCGATTCCGCCTACGGCACTACCATGCGCCACGGCCACATCCCCGGCGCCATCAACCTCGAGTGGGACCGTTCCAACTATCCCAACTCCTGCTTCCGCTCGGCCGAGGAGCTCAAGGTTAATTACGGAATGTTGGAGCCTGAATCTGCAACGATCCTCTACTCCCACGTAGGTGCGCAGGCCGCGCACACCTGGTTTGTGTTGACGCATCTTTTGGGATTCACAAAGACGCAGGTCTACGATGGTTCGTGGTCTGAGTGGGGCAATATGGTGAAAATGCCGATTGAGCGTTAACTTTTTCGGTTTCGTCACATAAACCCATATCCGGCAGGGATGTGGGTTTATTTTTGTTCAAAAACATCCCCACTCGCGTGCGTGAAAATTAACTCATGCTTTTGTGTGCAAGAATAGATTGCGTATTCAACCTAATGTGTTCAGGAGGTTGCTGCCGTGGCAGTAGAAACCAAAAAGATCTCTAAGGTTCTCGTGGCGAACCGCGGTGAGATCGCCGTTCGCGTGATCCGCGCGGCCCGCGACGCTGGCATTGCCTCCGTCGCGGTCTACGCCGAGCCAGACGCCCAGGCACCTTTTGCCTCGCTTGCCGACGAAGCCTTTGCCCTCGGCGGCACCACTTCTGCCGAGTCTTACCTCGTCTTTGACAAGATTCTGGACGCCGCAGAAAAGTCCGGCGCCGATGCCATCCACCCCGGCTATGGCTTCTTGTCTGAAAACGCCGACTTTGCCCAGGCCGTCATCGACGCCGGCCTGACCTGGATTGGCCCCTCCCCCGAGTCCATCCGTGACTTGGGCGATAAGGTCACCGCGCGGCACATCGCCGAGCGCGCCGAAGCCCCCATGGCCCCAGGCACCAAGGATCCGGTAGCCGGCGCCGATGAGGTGCAGTCCTTCGCCATGGAATACGGCCTGCCCGTAGCCATCAAGGCCGCCTTTGGCGGCGGCGGCCGCGGCATGAAGGTGGCCTACTCCGCAGAGGAAATCCCGGAGCTTTTTGAATCCGCCACCCGTGAGGCGACTTCCGCCTTCGGTCGCGGCGAGTGCTTCGTAGAGCGTTACCTGGACCGAGCCCGCCACGTCGAGGCTCAGGTGCTGGCGGATAAGCACGGCAACGTAGTCGTCGTCGGCACGCGCGATTGCTCCCTGCAGCGCCGCTTCCAAAAGCTGGTCGAAGAAGCCCCAGCTCCTTTCCTTACCGAGGAGCAGCGCGCCTCCATCCACGAGTCCGCCAAGCGCATCTGCCGCGAGGCCGGTTACTACGGCGCAGGCACCGTGGAATACCTGGTGGGCGCTGATGGCCTCATTTCCTTCCTAGAGGTCAATACCCGCCTGCAGGTGGAGCACCCAGTTTCCGAGGAAACTACGGGCCTCGATCTCGTGCGCGAGCAATTCCGTATCGCTGAGGGCCACGAGCTCTCGCTCAAGGAAGACCCCACCCCGCGTGGCCACGCCTTCGAGTTCCGCATCAACGGCGAGGATGCCGCGGCGAACTTCATGCCAGCCCCTGGCACCATCGTGAAGTACTCCGAGCCAGCAGGTCCGGGCGTGCGCGTTGATTCCGGCGTCGTCCAGGGCTCCGTTATTGGCGGCCAATTTGATTCCATGCTGGCCAAGCTCATCGTTTGGGGCCCAGACCGCGAGACCGCGCTGCGTCGCTCCGCCCGCGCCCTGTCCGAGTACACGGTGGAGGGCCTGCCCACCGTTATCCCGTTTGACCAGGCTGTCGTTGCTGACCCTGCCTTTACCGCAGAAGACGGCAATTTCCGTGTCTACACCAAGTGGATCGAAGAGGAATGGGATAACCAGCTGCCCGCCCACGATGACTCCACCGATGCAGAGGCCGCCGAGGCCGAGCCTTCCCAGGTGCACACCGTGGAAATCGATGGCCGCCGCATCGAGGTTGCCCTCCCCGCCTCCTTCGGCGCCAACGGTGCCCCGCGCAAAAAGAAGAAGCGCAAGGGCTCCGGCGCCAAGGCCGCCGTATCCGGCGATGCCGTTACCTCCCCAATGCAGGGCACGGTCATCAAGGTCAATGTGGAAGAGGGCCAAGAGGTCGCCGAGGGCGAGGTCCTCCTCGTGCTCGAGGCCATGAAGATGGAAAACCCCGTCAAGGCCCATAAGGCCGGCACCGTTACTGGCTTGGTCGTGGAAGCAGGCGCTTCTACCACCAAGGGCAGCGTACTGCTGGAAATCAAGTAGCCTACCCCGCTAGCCTTGGAAGAATGACTGATTCTTCCCTCGGCGTGCGCTTGGCCAAGGAAGAGGACCGCGACTATCTTGCGGGCCTCTTCCCTTCTTCTATTGCGGACTGGTCCCCGATTGTGGACGGCGGGGTCATCGCCCTGCCCATGGCCGCCAACGAGGACCCGACCGTTGCTCCCCGCGGCGCCGCGCTCCTGCGCTACTATCCCGCCGCCGACAAAGGCCCAGCTTTCTTGGGCGATCCCTCGGCGCACCCGCTTGACGACGCCACCTGGCTTACCCCCTTCGACCCCGAAGACATTCCCGAGCTCATCGTCTCCAGCGATGACCCCGCCGCCCGCGAGTTGCTTATTGCCAACGCGATCGACCTCGCGGCCGAGCAGACTGCCCCCGGCATCTCTTCCGCCGAACCCCTCCCAGGATTTGAAGAGCTCGCACCCGGTAAATTCTTCCGCCGCTTCTAGCTCGCCCCTAGGTCCGGCCGCCCTCCTGCTAACCTAGCTACGATGCTGAAAATAGATGCAACTTATGGACATTCCACCGCTTTAGGGCGCCTGAATCGCACCTTCGACGCCGGTCGCGTATACGGCTTGAAGGGCCCCAATGGTGCGGGTAAATCTACGCTGCTGCAGACCTTGAGCGGCGAAATTGCCCCACTCGAGGGCACCGTTACCATCGACGGTGCCGCACCCGGCAGCGCAGAGGCCGCCGGCTCCGTCATCGCAGTCGCGGACCCGGTCTTCTTGCCTGACCTCACCGTCGGCGAGCACTTCACCCTGCTTTCGCGCCGCTCCGGCGTGGACTTTGCCGAGGTCCATGAGCTCTGGGCTATCGACGACGCCATCCGGAACTCCGCGGTCAGCGACCTTTCTTCTGGCCAGCGCCAACGCGTCTACCTCGCCGCCCAGCTCTATCAGCCGGCCAAGGCCCTGCTTATCGACGAACCCGAGCGCCACCTTGACCACACCTGGACCGCCTTCTTGGCCGAGGAGCTGCGCCACCTCGCCGCCGAGGGCCGCTGTGTAGTGCTGGCCTCCCACTCCCCGGCCATCTTCGATGCCTGCGACGAGGTGGTGGAGATTTCATGAAGCTTCTATCCCACGCCTCCTCAGCCATCTATTACGCCTTTATAGCGGCGCTCATCGCGAGCGTCAGCGTTTACGCCTGGCACAATGCTGCAGCGCTTCTGCCCTCGCTCGCGCAGCGCCCGGCTGCCGCCCTTTCTGCCACCGCAATCATTGGTGCCGGGTTCGGCTCGCTCGCCCTCATCGTTCTCCTCGAGGCGCTCTACCCGCTGCGCAGCCTCTCGCCCGGGCGTTGGGTCTATACGGATAGACCGCGGGGGCGCATGCGGGGCGTCGATAAGCTGTCTATTGCCCAGCTCGCTGGCATAAGCCTTCTAGGCCTTGCCCTATGCACGTCGCTGCACCTTCCGCTCTATGCGGCGATAACCCTGCCGCTTCTGCGGTTTCTCATAGGCTGGCGGTCCTTCGATCTCGCCTCGCTCCTCCGCGCAGGCCGTACCCGTGCCGTCGGCTCGTCCTCCTTTGGACTTTTGGATTCTGAGGTTTCTGCCGATGCCATTGCCTCCCAGTCGGCCCGCCTGCGCCCCAGCTCGCGCGCCACGGCGTCGCCCAGCCGCCTCTTTTTCCGGCGCCTATACCGCCGCTGGTACATCCCGCTCGGCGCTATTACCGTCATCGGCCTCACTCTGGGCCTTGCCCCACAACTCGGCAGCCTGGCGCTCATAGGATTCGCTGCCGCATGGACCATCGTCGGCGCCGCCACCGGCCGCGCCGCCTCATTCGGCCGCATCATCGAGGGTGCCTGGCCCGACTGGGGGCTGCCCTTGGCTGCTTCTGCAGGTGCCGCAGTTCTTGGCACCGCCTTCATCGCCTTCGTGTGGAAGCTGTCGTTGATCACGCTCGCAGCGTGTTGTGTAGGGCTTACCTACGCCGCCTTTAAACGTTCCCGCCCCGCACGTGTGACCACCATGAATATCATCGATACCGGCGGCTTCGGCGCCTCCTTCTCTCCCGAGGTCTTCGGCTATTTCCTGCGCGGTGGCTATGGCATTGCGGCCATCGCAGTAGCCCTTTTCCTCTAGTCTCCCTGCCCCAACACCCCAGGTATGTCACTGCTTTAAGTCACACATACCTGGGGTTTCTTTGTGACCTTATTTTGTATTACATTTAATGATACAGATTGTGTTACTATAAGTAATACAGAAAAGAGATTGGAGGTGACAGATGTTCATTACCCTCAACCCCGAATCTGACGTCCCCGTCTTCCAACAGATTCACGATGAAATCGTCATGGCTATCGCTCGCGGCCAGCTTTCCAATGGCGACAAGCTCGATCCCGTCCGCCGCGTTGCCAAAGATATAGGCATTAATCCTGCCACCGTAAAGAAAGCATACGACCTCTTGGTTACCGAGGGCCTCGTAGAAACCGCCGGCCGCTCCGGATCCATCGTCAGGCCTGGTGCTCGCACCGTCGCGCAAGAAAAACAACTGGAAGAGCAATTAAACCGCGTAGTCGCACTCGCCCGTGCACAGGGTTTTAGCCCGGATGAGCTCCACGCTCGACTCAGCTCCTCCCTTAATGACCTGGAAGTATCGTCATGATTTTCACACTTTTAATGGCCGCCACCACCCTTGTTATCACTTGGATTATGGCCCAAACGCCCTCCCTGGCCTCACCTGGCACACCGCTCGGCGTCCGCGTGCCCAAGGCTTATCTTTCCGATCCTGCCGTTACCTCCGCCCTTGCCGGATTCAAGGTACGCACGTGGACCTGTGGCATTGCGGCGACGGTCCTGTCCCTCTTTGCCTGGAAACTACCGCTATTAGCCGCCGTACCTTCCCTCGTGGTAGCGCTCGGTGGCATGTGGGCTTATCTATCCCAGCGCCGCCGCATCATCGCCGCTAAAAAAGCGGGCGGCTGGTTCGACGAGGTGGAAACCACCATCGCTGTCCGTGTTTCCCGCAAATCCATTAGCACGCCCAACTTCGACGGCTTCCCTACGCCGACTTTTCCATGGGTAACCATGCTCTCGTCCCTGTTGTGCATCGCGGCCGGTGCAATCATCGTCGCTTCCCACTGGTCCGCCATTCCGGACCCCGTTCCCGTGCACTGGAATGGCTCCATGGAGGCCGACAATTGGAGCGACAAATCAATCGGGAGCGTGTTTTTCTCCTCATTCGCCGCTTTAGCATTGCTGGGCCTATTTGCCATAAGCTGCTCTTTTATCGCGCATAGTGAGGTATCCCCACGCTCTGAGCGCAACATTAAAGCTCGTGTGCGCAACGAAGCAAACCTCGCCCTCACGAACACCGGAATGGGAGTACTCACTCTGCTCATCAGCGCTGGGATGGCCTTCACGCAGGTAACCGGCCCTATCCCGCACTATCAACGTTTCAACGGCGCTGCAATCATCACAATGCTAATTCTCTCCATCGGTGGCAGCATCGGTCTAGTGGTATTTCTTCTCCACAAGCAATCCCGGTTATCCGAGCAATTGCGCGGCATCCACTTTCCCGATGAAGACAAAGAATCACCGGACAATGACCACCTCTATAAATGGGGCGTAATGTATTACAACCCGGATGACCCGGCGGTACTGGTAGATAAGCGCTTCGGTACGGGAATGTCGTTTAATTATGCCCGGTGGCAGGCCAAGGTCTTTTTCGGCCTCGTGATACTCATCCTGGTCGGCTCGTTAGCATTGCCCGTCCTCCTTGGCTAAGGCAAACCTCCGCTATCATCGCAAATCAACGATTTCGTCCATCTAAAACACCGAATTCGTCGACGGTTTTGGTCGTTTGGATGGGCGAAATCGTTGATTTTTACCGCTGCTAGACACCAAGGCGCCCCGCTGCCTCGAGATAAATCGAGGGAAGCGGGGCGCTGGCGTGCGTCAGTTAGTTGATGACAGCGATGAGGTCGCCGCCTTCGACCTTGGTGGCCTGGCCAATGGCCACGCGCTCGACCACGCCATCCTTGGTGGCGGAGATGGATGCTTCCATCTTCATCGCCTCGATGACGACGATTTGGTCGCCGGCCTTCACCTCGTCGCCGGGCTTGGCGGTGGGGTTAACCACGCCCGCGAATGGTGCGGCGACATGGCCCTCGTTGGAGGGGTCGGCCTTTTCTACGGTGGCGACGGTGGACTCGGCGTTCTCGTCGCGCACCTTCATTGGGCGGATCTGGCCGTTGACGTTGAGAACCACGTTACGCATGCCCTTTTCGTCCGGCTCACCCACGGCGTCGAGACGTACCACGACCTGCTTGAGGTCGGCGCGATCGGTGGAGTCCTCTGGGAAGTAGTGGACGACCTTTTCTTCGCCTTCGGTAAGGCCGTAGAAGAAGGTGGTATCCGTCAGTGCCTCAGTGTTGCCGTACTTGCGGCGGAACTCGTTGAATTCCTCGAACTGCTTCGGGAATAGCAGACGGTTCAGGCTGGCGCGGCGCTCATCCGAGTTATCGGATTCCAGATGCGGCTGTTCTTCCGCAGGAACCTCGCTCACCTTGGCGCCGGTTTCCTCGCGGCCATCGAGGACCTTATCGCGCAGCTCCGGCCAACCGCCCGGAGGAGTACCGAGCTGGCCTCGGAGGAACTGGTTGACCGAGTCCGGGATATCGAACTTCGTCGGATTAGCGGCGAAGTCTGCAGGATCGACGCCGGCGCCAACAAGGTGAAGGGCGAGGTCGCCCACAACCTTGGAGGACGGGGTGACCTTAGTCGGACGGCCCAGCATCTCATTGACTGCTGCATAGGTGTCCTCGATGACCTCGAAGCGGTCCGCCAAGCCAAGGGCAGCGGCTTGGGCACGCAGGTTGGACAGCTGACCGCCTGGAATCTCGTGCTTGTAGACGCGGCCGGTCGGGCCAGGGATACCGTTCTCAAACGGAGCGTAGAGCTGGCGCACGGCCTCCCAGTAGGGCTCGAGATCCGATACGGCCTGCAGGTCGATACCGGTATCGCGCTTGGACTGGGAGAACGCTGCAATAAGGGCGGACAGCGACGGCTGCGAGGTGGTACCGGCCAGCGGCGCGGAGGCGCCGTCGACAATGTCTGCGCCCGACAGGGCGGCAGAGTAATAGGTAGCCATCTGGCCACCCGCGGTATCGTGCGTGTGCACGTGCACCGGCAAATCGAATTCCTTGCGCAGGGCCATAACCAGCTTGGAAGCGGCCTCAGGGCGCAGCAGACCGGCCATATCCTTGATGGCAAGGATATGGGCTCCCGACTCTACAATCTGCTCGGCCAGCTTGAGGTAGTAATCCAGCGTGTACAGGTTCTCCTTCGGCGACGAAAGGTCACCGGAGTACGCCATGGCCACCTCAGCAACGGTGGTATTGGTCTCGAGGACGGCATCAATGGCGGGGCGCATCTGGGAGACGTCGTTAAGCGCATCGAAAATGCGGAAGACGTCCACGCCGGACTTGGCTGCTTCCTGGACAAAGCCGCGGCAGACCGAATCCGGGTACGGGGTATAGCCCACAGTATTGCGTCCGCGCAGGAGCATCTGGATGTTCTGGTTTGGCATAGCCTCGCGCAGCATGTCTAGGCGGACCCACGGGTCCTCGTGGAGGAAGCGCATGGCGACGTCATAAGTCGCACCACCCCATGCCTCAACCGAGAACAGGTTCGGGGTCATGCGGGCTACGGCTTCGGCTGCAGAAACCAGGGCGGTACTACGCACGCGGGTAGCCAGCAGGGACTGGTGAGCGTCGCGGAAGGTGGTATCCGTAACCATCAGCGCATTCTGCTGGCGGATCTTCTCCGCCCACTTTTGCGGACCAAACTCGAGCAGGTCATCGCGGGAGCCGCGTGGCAGCGGCTCGGAAAGGTCCAGCTCGGGGAGCTTATCGAAGGGACGCAGCGCCGTTGGGCGCTTACCGTTGGGTTTATTAACGGTGGTCTCTGCGATGTACTCGAGGATGCGACCAGACTCGTCGACTGCCGGCGGAGCCTTGAGCAGGTGCGGGTGCGCGTTGATGAAGCCGGTGTCCACACGGGTCTGAGTGAAGTCCGGTTCACGCAACAGAGCACGCAAAAAGCCGATATTGGTGGCCACACCGGAGACGTGGAACTCGTTGAGCGCGCGCTGGGCGCGCTGCACGGCCTGCTCGAAATTGACGCCGCGGCAGGTCATCTTTACCAGCAAAGAGTCAAAGTTCGGCGAGACCTCTGCACCCACAGAAGTTGCACCGTCCAAACGCACGCCAGCGCCGCCCGGCGAACGATACGCGGTCAGCGTACCGGTATCCGGGCGGAACCCGTTATTCGGGTCTTCAGTGGTAATGCGGCACTGCAGAGCAGACCCGGTGATGGAAATCTTGTCCTGCGCGAGGTGAATATCCTCCAGCGAGGCACCGGCCGCAATATTCATCTGGGCCTTCACGATGTCTACGCCGGTGATTTCCTCGGTCACGGTGTGCTCCACCTGCACACGCGGGTTCATCTCGATAAAGACGTGGTTGCCGCGCTCATCGACGAGGAATTCCACGGTACCCGCACCCTCGTAATTGATGTGCTCACAGAACTTCACCGCATCCTGGCAAATGCGGTCACGCAGCTCAGAATCCAGCGACGGAGCCGGCGCAATCTCTACCACCTTCTGGTGGCGGCGCTGCACCGAGCAGTCGCGCTCGAAGAGGTGCACCACATTGCCCTGGCTATCGGCCAGAATCTGCACCTCGATGTGCTGTGGTTTGATGACTGCGGTCTCAAGATACACACTGCCATCGCCGAAGGCTGCCTCTGCCTCACGGGAAGCCTCGGCAGCCTTCTCGCGCAATTGATCTTCGGATTCGACGAAGCGCATGCCACGCCCACCGCCACCGGCAACAGCCTTAACGAATACCGGGAAATTGAAATCCTTAGAGTATTCCACCAGCTTATCGACGTCCGTCGATGGCTCCGAATCCTGCAACGTCGGCAGCCCAGCTTCCTTCGCGGCACTTACCGCTGCAGCCTTATCACCAGTCAAGTCCAGTGTGGATGGGGTCGGACCAATGAACTTAATGCCATTGTCCTCACACGCACGAGCAAGATCCGCGCGCTCCGAAAGGAATCCGTAGCCGGGGTAAATGGCATCCGCTTCGGCCTTCTTGGCGGCGCGGATAATCTCATCAATGTCCAAATATGCCTTGACCGGCTGCCCCTCGGCGCCGATGCGGACGGCCTCATCCGCGAAGGCGCGGTGGAAGGAGTTTCGGTCTTCGCGAGGATAGACCGCGACGGTCTTTGCCCCGGTCTCAAAGGCAGCACGGAATGCACGCACGGCGATTTCGCCGCGGTTGGCTACCAGAATCTTTTTGAACGATGGAAGCGCGGGATTAGCCACTTCGGTGTTCCTTTCAACTCGGAAGGTACTGCGATACAGCACCTCCTCTTGGGTGATCCGTATCTCAGTTTAGAGATCGAAACCTTTCTTGTCTGCCCATTTTCAAGCGGATTTTGCCACACTATCCAGCACTTAACCCGTTGCAAGGGAAATTTCTGCCGCCCGACCAGTAATAACAGGGTTAGCCGGTCTGTAAATCCTGCAAATTTTTGCCTCAACAAAATATGCAGCGGGGACACCTGCGTGCCCAAGTAAACCGTTGTTGACCGAACGCCTTCCCGGCTATATGGTTACCCACATAGGTGGTAAACCCATACACCACGGAAGGAATCATATGCCGCATGTACGAGAGGCCGCACCATGAGCGATACCCGGCCCATTTATCAGCAACTAGCAGGAGGAATCAGGGACATGATTATTTCCGGTGAGCTCGCCGAGGGCGAACGCGCCCCCAGCACCAATGAGCTTTCGGCTTTCCACTCCGTTAACCCAACTACCTCTGCAAAGGCACTAACCGTCCTCTTCGAGGAGGGCCTGCTGGAAAAGCGGCGCGGTTTGGGCATGTTTGTGCGCGAAGGCGCGCGCGACAACGTCCGCCACCAACGCCAAGAAGCCCTTAGGGAAGATTTCATCGTTCCGCTTCTCAAGGAAGGAGCCGCGCTGGGCTTAAGCGCCAGCGATATCGCCGACCTCATCGAAGCCGAAGGAGACCACCATGACGCACCTTAAGATGCACAATGTCAGCTGCAAGCGCCGCCTGCACGTACCACACCTAGAGCTCACCGCCGGCATGTATGGGCTAATCGGACCCAATGGCGCGGGCAAGACCACGCTCTTGCGCACAGTAGCAGGGTTCCTGCCCGCAAAGGGCAGCATCGATACCTCACAGGTAGCGATTGCGCGCACCGGCGCCGATATCTTGCTCGCCGGTTCCACCGTGGCCCAGCACCTGCGCGCCGCACAGCATGTGCGCGCGGGATTCGACGTGGGGTATGCGGAGGAGCTGTTGGATAAGGTGGGCGTCGATAAGCGCAGCAGAAACCGCGCCTTGAGCACCGGCCAGCGCCAATTGGTTGCCTGTGCCACTGCCCTGGCTGCGCGCACGCCGGTCACCCTCCTCGACGAGCCTTTCAATGGCTTGGACGCGCCAACGCGCACGCGCCTGCGCGAGCTCATTATCGCCCACGCCTCCAGCACCCCGGACTGGCTGCTGGTGCTTTCTTCCCACCGCGCCGAAGACCTCGTCGGCCTGGTTGACCACGTCATTACCGTGCACGACGGCACGGTCAATAAGCCCACCGCCCTGGAGTCCCAACGGCCGCACTACCCCGTTATAAGCGGCAGCACCAAGGACGTGGAGCAAGCACTCGCGCTTGCCGACGCCCTCCCCCTCCACCATTCCTCCCTTGGCTCCACATCCAAGGTGCACGCCTGGTGCCCGGCCCCGTTCCCTGCCGATACCGCAGCCGCCGCCCAGGTCACCGTCTCCTACCTCGACGACGGCCAACTCATTGATTCCCTTGTCTCCCGCGCCCACGAATCCACCCGCACCTCACAAGAGGAGTCCTAGCCATGCAGACACTCAAGACCTTTAATCTCAACGCCACCAAGGCGCTCACCGTCATAAGCATCATCGTCGTGTTGCTGTGGGTTCTCCCGTATGCCGTCCCCAGTGATCCTTCTACCCTCGGTGCCAATCCGACCGGCTGGGGAATATTCGCAGTCTTCATGTGGGGACTCTATTGTGCCTTCGCCGCAACCGAATACCGTTCCTTGCGCGGCCTAGGGATGCACCCCCGGCAATGGCTTACCAGCATGCACGCGACTCTGTGGCTAGCCGCGCTCATTTTTGGTGCCGTCGCTTGGACCGCTTACTACATCGCACTGCAATCGGGTGCGTATGCGAATTCTTCGTGGGCAATCACCCCCGGCACAGTCGAAGCCAGCCTTCCTTTCTGCTATGCAGCAACCTTCGGTAGCTTCGCCTGTGGCCACCTCATTACCGGATACGTTGGCGCGCTCATCGGTGTGGTGGTCAGTAGCGCAAACCAAAGCTCCCTGTTTGTTCGGCTGCTACTTATCGCCGGCATCATCATTGGCCTATTCCTAGCGGATGGCATTCTCATCACGCTCGTAGAATCATTTGGAGCTGCAGAAATCGGCGCACCCTGGCCCGGCATGTTCTTCTTCGCTGGTTTAGCTGCCCTGATCTGCACCGCAGCAATTCACCTGCTCGCGCGGCGCATCCAGCCTTAACCTGCCCCGGTGTTAAATGCACCGATTCCCCCGCCTCCAAGAAGACTGCAGTCTCTGGAGCCGGGGGAAATCTTGTCATACGCTGCCGCTGTACTAGTGGCGGAAACGGTGTGGTTTACTCCAAATCGTCGTGGGCAACGAGGCGTCGAGCAGCCTCGGTGATGGTGCCCGACAGGGACGGGTATACGGCGAAGGAATCGGCCAGCTGGTTCACGGTGAGCTGGTTGGTTACGGCCATGGCGATGGGCAGGATGAGCTCGGAGGCGGTCGGCGCGACAATGACGCCGCCGATAACGCGGCCCGAGGTGGCGCGGCAGAAGAGCTTGACAAAGCCGTGCTGCAGCGAGCGCATCTTGGCGCGCGGATTGGTATTGAGCGGCATGGTGATGGTGCGGGCGGCGACTTCGCCGGCCTCAATTTCTGCCTGGGTGAAACCGACGGCGGCGATTTCCGGACGGGTGAAGACGGCGTTGGCCACGGTCTTCAGGCGCAGCGGGGACACGCCCTCGCCAAGTGCGTGGTACATGGCTACGCGGCCCTGCATTGCGGCTACGGAAGCCAGCGGGAAGAGGTCAGAGCAGTCGCCAGCGGCGTAGATACCGGCAATATTGGTGCGGGAGACGCGGTCGACCTGAATGTGGCCGGACTTGGCGGTTTCCACGCCGACATTCTCCAGCTTGAGGTCCTGGGTATTCGGGATGGAGCCGATGGACATGATGACGTGGGAGCCGGTGATTTCGCGGCCGTCCTGCGTGGTGACTAGGACGTTGCCGTCCTCGGTGCGGTTGACGGTTTCCACGCGGCAGTTCTTTTCCAGTTCCACACCGCGCTCGCTCAGCACGGTCTCGAGGACGTCGGCCGCGTCGGCGTCGTCATGCGGCAAAATGCGGTCACGGGAAGCAACCATGGTGACCTTCACGCCCAGCTCAGCGAAGGCGGAGACGAACTCGGCGCCGGTCACGCCGGAGCCGACGACGATGAGGTGCTCAGGAAGCTCGGTGAGGTTGTATACCTGCTGCCAGGTGAGGATGCGCTCGCCGTCTGGCTGCGCGCCCGGCAGAATGCGTGGGGTCGCGCCGGTAGCTACCAGGACGAGGTCCGCGTCGATGGTCTCCTCGTGTCCGTCCTCATTAAATACGGCGGTAACCTTGTGGCCGCCGAAGGCATCGGCTTCCTGATCCTCAGGGAAGTAGCCGCGGCCGTCGATAACGCGGGCTCCTAGGGATTCCACCGTGGCGCGGATATCGGAGGACTGGTTGCTTGCCAGGTCCAGCACACGCTTATTCAGCGCGGTGAGCGATAGGTCGGCTTGGCCAATGCCCTCGTTGAGCTTCATATCCTCGGCGCGGCGCAGGTCGGTCTTAATATTGGCGCCGGCGATAAAGGACTTGGAAGGAACGCAGTCCAAGATAACGCTGTTACCGCCCATGCCTTGGTCTTCAATAATGGTGATTTCTGCACCATATTTGGCGCCTGCCAACGCGGCCTCATAGCCGGCCGGGCCGCCGCCGATGATGACGATTCGCTTGGTCTGGTTCAACACGCACTTGCTCCTTTATCGGCTCCACTTTAAAAGTCGCCTACGAGTTTAACGTGTAGAACCTTTCAGCGCGTTAGTCTGTCTCCGCATTCTCCCCTATGAACTGCTCAACCACGGCGCCAAAGAGTTTGATGCCCACGCCAATAGCCCGCTCATCCACGATGAGATCGCCCATGTGCAGGTCATGCTGCTCGCCTTCGCCGGACCAGCAGCCCAACCGCGCCATGGAACCGGGGACCTTTTCCAGGTACCAGGAAAAGTCTTCGCCGCCGGAGGACTGCGGGGCCTGAACCACGGCCTGCGGGTCGATGGATTGGGCGGCGGAGGCAAGCAGGGCGGTGGCGACGTCGTCGTTAAGCACCGGCGGAACGCCGCGGTTATAGGTCAGCTCGTGCTCTACGCCTACCGGCGCCAGAATCTGCTCCACCAGCTCGGTAAAGAGACTTTGCATATCGCGCCAGATGCCAATATCGGCCGTGCGCATGGTGCCGGTCAAGCTGCCAGTCTCCGGAATGGCATTGGGCGCATAGCCGGAATTGACCTGGCCAAAGACCAAAACGGTGCCGGTGCGCGGGTCAACGCGGCGCGAGAGCAGCGCGGGCAGTTCGGTAATGACCTTTCCTAGGGCATACACAACGTCGGCCGACAGGTGCGGCCGGGAGGTATGCCCGCCTGGGCCCTTGATATTGAGCTCCACGACGTCGGTAGCAGAAGTGATAGCCCCGGCGCGGATACCGATGCGCCCCACGCGCAGCTTGGGCTCGGCGTGGATGGCAAAAATGGAATGCACTCCCTCCAGCGCGCCCCATTCAATGACGTCGGTCGCACCGCCGACCCAGACCTCTTCGGCCGGCTGGAAGATGACGCGAATGCCCAGCGGCAGATCATGGACGCGCTGGAAATCCGCCAATGCACAGGCCAGACCGAGCGCCACGGTGGTGTGCACGTCGTGGCCGCAGGCATGCATTTTGCCGGGGACTTCGGAGGTATATTCTAGGCCGGTGACCTCGGTGACCGGCAGGGCGTCGATATCGGCGCGGAAGGCCAGCCGGCCTAGTTCCGTATCGGGGCCGATGTCTACCATGAGGCCGGTCTGTGGGAAGCGCTGTGGCTCCAAGCCATAGTTCTGCAGGATGGAGGCCAGGAAGTTGGTGGTCTCCACCTCTTGGTTCGCGGTTTCCGGGTGGCGGTGGATATGGCGCCGCCACGCGATGACCTCCGCCCGGTGGGCATTGAACCACTCGTTGATGAATTCCGAGATCATCCGCGTGCCTTCCCTGTCGTTGAAATACGTCTGGGTGCAAAGTCTACAACTAGACCATGCGGTTCAGTAACTCAGGTGGTGATGCGGGGTGCGCTAGCTCAAGGCGCCATTCCACGTGGCAGCAAACCGACGCCGGTCCACATAGCCTTGTGGGAAGGGCGCGACGTCCTCGGCGGCGGCCACCGCGGAATCGGTCAAATGCCCTTCCACCACGTCCCCGCCGGCCGGCAGTAGCACCGCCGGCGGGATTTCTAGGGCCAAGGCCAGCTTATATACCGTAGACAGCTGCGGATCAGCCATGGCGTGCACGCCATTTTCGTTGCGCTCCAGATTAGAAATTTGGCTGCGCGAGACCCCAGAAATCTCCGCCAGCGCCTGCTGCGAAATCCCCCGACGCTGTCGCACCCGCCGCAATTGTTGCGAAAATCCGTGGCCGTAGCTCGACCACATTAGATGAATGAAACTCATATTCTCCCCCTGGAAAGTGCGGTCGCCTTTCCAGGGAGAAGATTACCTTAAAGGTCGATATTGCGCGGACCGTAGAGGCGGTCGCCGGCATCGCCCAAGCCCGGCACGATATAAGCATCCTCGTTGAGCGAAGGATCGATAGCGGCGGTGACTAGGCGCACCGGCAGACCGGAATCGGCCAGCGCATCCACACCCGGCTGCGCCGAGACCATGCAGATGGCGGTGATATCGGTAGCACCACGATCGGCAAGCAGGCGCAATGCGTGCAGCAGGGAACCACCGGTGGCCAGCATTGGATCCACCACGAACACCGTGCGGCCGGTCAGGTCCTCCGGCAGTGCCTCCAGGTACGGCACTGGCTCGTGTGTCTCTTCGTTGCGCGCCATGCCAATGAAGCCGACCTGTGCATCCGGAATCATAGACAGGGCCGGGTCCACCATGCCCAGCCCAGCGCGGATGATCGGCACGATGATAGGCGGGTCCTGCAGGCGCGTGCCCTGTGCGGTAGAAACCGGGGTGGCACAGTCGAAGTTCTCCACGGCAAGGTCGCGGGATGCTTCATAGACAAGCATGGCGCCCAAGTCTTTCAGGGCGGCGCGAAAAGCGGAGTTATCGCTGCGCGCATCGCGCATGAGGGTAAGGCGGGAGGCGGCAAGCGGGTGGTCTACTACGTGGATGTCCATGACCACCACTTTAAACTTTTTGGGAACCAAATGGGCCATCGGGCAGTCCAATAGGGCATGAGACCTTTCACGATCGATACTGACTATGCCCGCCACCTCGCCCGCGACCTGCACGCCCAGTCCCAAGGGGAGAATCCGCCCCACCCCGTTTTGTCTGAAGATTCCGCATTCACCGCTTTCAACGAGGCGGTGCATGCCGCGCTCGATAATGTGGGCGCGCGTTTAAGCGTGCTGCGCAACGATATGGGGCAGGTTGCCCACTCCGGTTTCCAGATGTCGCGCGAGGCGGAAGACACCGATGCCTCGCTAGGCCAGCACCTTGGGGCGGCGATGTAGATGCTCGATACCGCGCTCAAGCAGATTGCCACCATGCAACCGGCGCAGCTTCCGGAGGTTGAGCTTCCCCGCGTGCCGGATCTCTCCGCCGCCGAGCCTTTGGCCGCCATCGCCCACGGCAACCCCGCTCCCCTACTCGAGTCGGCGAAAAATATCGATCTCGATAATGCAACCATCTCTGCTGCGCTCAGCCAGGCTCGCACCTTGGTGGCGGGCACCATCCGGGATCTGGTGGGCATCGCCACGCAGCTGGTGCGCCAGGCCCTGCCCACCGCGCTGGGTTTCCTATCGCTGGATCCATCGGCGCGTGCCGCCGCTCTGGCTCAGCTTCGCGCGCTTATCTCCCAGCACCTGGGTATGGCCACTGCCCGCGTGCAGCGCCTGATGGGTGATCTCAGCGCGGCCGCTCAGTCCTTGCAGCCGGTAGCGCAGCGGCCGGTGCACTCCGCGCTTGCCGACGCCCCCGTAAGCCCCACCGGTGCCCAGCACTCCACCGCTCTTCCAGAACAATCCGCCGCGGGCGCTGATGCCGGCGCCGACGCCACCGCACACGAGGTATCTTCTCCCCCGCCCGCACCAGAGCCTTCTGCCGAGGGCGGTTCGGCCGCCGGGCAGGCCGCGGTCGCTGCGGCGAAGAGCCAAGTGGGCCAGCCCTACGTATGGGGCGGCACCGGAAACGGTGGCTTTGATTGCTCGGGCCTTACCCAATGGGCGTATTCGCAGGCCGGGGTGGACTTGCCCCGCACGGCGGACCAGCAGACGGTTGGTCAGCAGGTCAGCGCGGATCAATTGCAGCCCGGTGACCTGGTGGTATGGGATGGGCACGTGGCAATGTATTCCGGCAATGGCGAAATCGTGGAGGCCGGCGATCCGGTGCAAACCAACCCGCTGCGCACCACAAATATGGGTATGCAATTCAAAGGCTTTTGGCGGCCCACGGCCTAAGGCCGGTGCGGCCTCGCGCGCTGCTTAGGGCGTTGGGTAGACTAAAACGCCATGAGCACCCGCGCAATTGTACCTGTAAAGCTCTCGCTGACCGAGGGCGATTTTTATACCCTCTGGGCACCCAAGTGGCGCCAACATGGCTCCGAGTGGCAGGCCTTTCTGGGCGATGACGAGGGCGTCCTAGCCTTCAACTCGCCCGCCGAGCTGCTGTGCTTCGTGGAGTCTGACACTAAGCACGATTTGCTGGACCACCCGCAGTGGGACCAGTTTGCCGGCCGCGATGCGGACCGCGTTACCCCGGCGGAGCGCGATGAGTATGACCTCATCGGCATGCCGGAGGCGCTGGCTGGTCGCCCGAGCCACCGGAACGTATCCACGGTGGCCCGCAACCTGGAGATGGCCTCCGCGCTTGCCGACGTCGCCGGCGCAGAGCACACCACCATCTTCTTCGCCTCCCACTCCATCCTGCGCAATGTCTCTCGCGGCGCCGACCACTACTCCGGCGAACAGGGCATGAGCGAGTGGTCCGGCGTGGGCCACGTCATCGCCGGCAACTGGAAGAAGGTCATCGAGGACCTGGATGAGCACGTCCGCGTGGTCTCCAGCGATGACTTTGATGCGGCCAAGGTCTCCGATGCCAAGGAGCGCATCTCTTCTGCTGCTGCCGCCTCCGCTGCAGCGGCCAAGGAAGCCGAGGAAAAGCGCAAGGCTGCCGCCGAGGCCGCTGACCCGTACGATAACTCCCCGTGGGCCGCCGCCGGCATCGATCCCATCAAGATCACCGCGCAGTCCAAGTCCGTCTACACCCTGCGTACCTACCTGGACGGCAAGCCCATCTTCTTGGGCAAGTGGGGCGAGATTTTCACCTTCGATTCCCCGAAGACCCTCGTGCGCTGGATCATGGACAACGATGACCACGACCTAGCCCGCGTATCCACCTGGGAAGAGGTTGTCGCCGCCGCTAATGCCGGCGAGCTAGAAATTCAGGTCCACCCGGATAACCAGTACTCCTTCAACGGCATCGTGCGCGATATCGAAAAGGGCCCAGAGGCCGTCGATTCCGATCAGATGGCACGCTGCTACGAGGTATGCGCCGATGCCGCCGACTGGGCCGGCGACGATTCCATTAACTCCTATATGCTGGCTCACCCGCGCCTGCAGGACTACTTGGGCTACATGCTCGGCTCCACCGAGCACGCCGGCTACGTACCGTCCAAGCCATATAACGAGCACGCCGAGTCCTGGAAGGGCTTGGAAGATATGCTCATCAAGCGCTTCTCCAAGTTCTAAACCCGTACCAGGTCGCGCGGCCCGGTCCGCGCGTGGCATCCGCCGCCCTAGCCTCTGCCCCACTGCACCGCAGCTGGACGGAGAGGGGGCGGCTTTTTGCGTCTAGCGGCCCGGCGCTTCTTCCTCGTGGCGTCGGGTCCGGTCGCGCATGTATTTATCGAAAATCAGCCACACAACAAAGGCACTGAGGCCAACAATGGATCGGCCCAGGGTTCCTATCCCAAAGACCACACCCAGAATCAGGCCGAGCACAATAAGGCTGATGAAAGTTACGACCCACGACACGTGCGTGTTGTATTTCATCGCTCGTCCTCCCTTAGTACGTGACTTTAGAGGTGGCGGCGAAGGTGGTCAATGAGGGCGTCGATAAGCTCGCGCGATTGCGGCGCCTTGGGTTTAATCTGGTCAAAGCCGTGATAGGCGCCGGCCCACACGTCGAGGGTGGTGTCCACGCCGGCTGCGTCGAGGGCTTGGGCAAAGGCCACGGATTCATCGCAGAAAAGGTCGATGCCGCCCACCCCGATCCACGTGGGCGGCAGGCCGGAAAGATCACTGCGCGTGGCCGGCGAAGCATAGGGCGGCAGGTCAACATCCAGGTGGTCGTCTCCCAGGTACATCGACCACGCGCCGCGGTTCGGGCCCGCCGTCCAGATGAATTGGCCCACCGCACCGGACTTATCCGTGGTGCGGTGATCCAGCATGGGATAGACCAAGCCGAGCGCGCGGACCGGATGGCCCTCATCCAAGGCCCGCTGGACCAAGCCCGCGGCAAGGCCACCGCCGGCGCTATCGCCGGCGACGGCGATGCGCGAGGTATCCCCGCCCAGCTTATCGCCGTGTTCTTGCACCCAGCGCAGCGCGGCGTAACACTCATCATGATCCGCGGGGAACGGCTCTTGGGTGGATTTGTGGTAGCGCGGGGCTACCACGATGGCACCGAGCTCGGACGCCATGCGGGCATTCTGCGGGTCATACATGGCCGGGCCACCGATGAGATGGCCGCCGCCGTGCGTCCATACGACCACGGGGCGCGGCCCAGCGGTGGCTGCGCCCTGGGCATCGCCGCGTGGGGTAAGCACGCGGGCACTAAAGGCGTGGCCATCGAAGGAAGCGGAAAACTCCGTAATATCCACCGCGTGCCGCACCGGACGGGAGAAGTCGATGCTGGCAAAGAAGCGGCTGGCGCGGGCAAAGGTGGCGTCGGCAAGCAGGTGCATAGGCAGGTACAAAATCGGGCTGCGAAGGCCCGGTGCCACCTCGCGCAGGTACGGCCTGCGGCTGAGCGCATACGCCGCCATGCCCGCTACCCCGACCACACCGGTCAGGGCAGCCCCGGCCTTGAGGACTCGCGAAACGCGCATTTAGAAATCGCGCAGAATACGCTGTGCCAGCGGCTCAGAGGAAGCCGGGTTCTGGCCGGTGTACAGGTTGCGATCCACAATGACGTTCGGGGACATCGGATCGGTCTCCTGGTAATCCGCGCCGAGCTCGCGCAGGCGGGTCTCCAGCGCCCACTTAGCGGCGGCGATGACGTCCTCGCCCTCCTCAGCATTGCTGAAAGCAGTCATTTTGTAGCCCTTGAACGGCCAGTTCTCGTTATCTACGGCCAATAGCGCTGCCGGGGCGTGGCAAACGAGGCCGAGCGCGCGGCCGGAATCCATGCGAGCCTGCAGAAGCTTAGCGGAATCCTGGTCATAGGCCAGATCCTCCATCGGGCCATGGCCGCCTGGGTAGAAGATGAGGTCATAGTCTTCCTCATTGACATCGGCCAGGTTCATCGGGTTCTCCAGCGCTACGCCTAACTCTGCCAGGTAGTTTTCCTGCGCCATGCGCACGTTATCGGGCAGTACCTCCAGGCTGTACTCGTCTACGACGGGAGCCTTTGCTCCGGGGGTAGCGAAGTGGATATCCCAGCCTGCGCCTTGGAAGGCGCGGTGCGGTGCAATAAGCTCCTCGGCCCAGTAACCGGTCGGGCGCTTGGTGCCATCGGCCAGCGTCCATTCCTCAGCGGCGGTAACAACAAAAAGTACGGAAGGCATGTAATTCTCCTTTAGTCAGTAGTTTCTTCAGCGGCGTCTGCCAAAGACTCTTCAGTGTCTGGGCCTGCCAGCTCGGGGTCTGAAAGTTCCTCGTATGCTGGCAGGATAACCGTTTCTAGCAGATGCTGCCGTAATTCCTGGTCAGCAAAGGAATTCTCCACCGCTTTGACGGTGAGGTCGAAAAATTCCTCCAGCCCGTAGCCAAAGGTCTCACTCAGCGCGAGGAACTGCTTGGTCAAGGTGGTCTCGCCCGAGGAAATGGTGCAGGTAAAGCCCAGCTGCTGCAGCAGTGGCAGTGGGTGGTCGGTCAGCTCCTCGGCTTCCTCCAGTGGGGTAAAGACCAGGGGAATATGGCGGTCGCGGATGTAGCCAGAGGCCTTGCCCGGCACGATGCCTTCGATATTCGCAGTGAAGTCATCGATCATATTCACCGGGTGGATAAGGCGATTCACGCCGGCCTGGGCGGCGCGCTCAACTTCCGCGAAGTCCTCGCCCACGTGAATCTGGGTGGGTAGGTAGGCGGCGCGGAAGTCCGCGGCCGCGCCCGCCTCGTCCTGCGGGAGGTTATAGCCCACCACGGGGGCGTCGTCAGGCACTGCTGCCTCAGGGGCCGTGCCGGCGAGAACGAGGCGGGAGTCGAGGGAAGGGATGCGGGCTGCACCGGCGGCTTCGACGACCGCGGCAGCGTCTAGGCCAATCGCTGCTGGATCCAGGTGCAATTCCGCTTAGACCACGCCGTCTGCGGCTAGGGCTTCGTAGCGCTCACGGATGGTCGCGGTGAGTTCCTCCGGCGTAGCGGCCGTGGAGTTAATGGGCTCAAAGAGGGAGACCTTAGGCAGCTTGGCCACCACGTCGGCGGCGGAGTCCTTGTTTTCAGGGCTAATCAAAGGCGCGTCATGCATGCGTCCCATCGTAGGCACGGGCCTAAGATGTGTCATGTCATGAAAAGAATTATAGCTAGTTCCCTCGTTACCGTCCTGCTCAGCGGCGCACCGCTCGCGCTGGCGGAAGAGCCGGAAACTCCGACCACCACGCGTACCGCTGCCCCGAATACCGATAAGTGCCCGCACGCCGAGCGCCCGGAAAAGGCCACCACTACCTCGGAGCGCCTCGCTCCTGGGCAGGCCTCCCCCACCCCGCTGCCGCCGGTGGAGAGCGATGAGGCTTGTGGCACCACGCTGCCCGAAGGGTTCAAGGTGGATAAGGATGTGGTGGCCGCGGCCTGGATGGTCTCCGATATCGATTCCGGCGAAATCATCGCGATGAAGGACCCTAACGGCCGCTACCGGCCGGCCTCCATCATCAAGGCGCTGCTGGCGCTGGTGGTTATCGACGAACTGGATCTGCACCAGAAGGTCGAGGTGGGCGAAGAATCGGCACAGATTGATGGCTCGGCGGTAGGCATCGGCCCAGGCGGCACGTACACGGTGGAGCAGCTTTTGCAGGGCCTGCTCATGGCCTCTGGCAACGATGCCGCGCACGCGCTGGCGCAGGAGTTGGGCGGCGACGAGGCCACGCTGCGCAAGGTCAATGACAAGGCGGCCGAGATCGGCACGAATTCCACTTATGCGGCCAGCTACTCCGGGCTCGATGCCCCGGGTATGTCTACCTCGGCCGAGGATATTTCCCGCATTTACCGCGCGGCCTTCCACAACCCGACCTTCGCGCGGATTGTGGATACGGAGTCCGTGGATTTTCCCGGCTGGGGCGACCTTGACGGTTACCAATTAGGCAACGATAACGGGCTCTTCCTCAATGATCCGGATGGCATTGGTGGCAAGACGGGCTTTACCGATGACGCGCACCATACCTTCGTCGGCGCGCTCGACCGCCATGGCCGGCGGCTGCAGGCGGTGCTGCTCGATACCACCGTGGAGCACGGCCCGCGCGCGTGGGAGCAGGCCCAAAAGCTGCTGCACGAGGCCTACAAGGTGCATCCCGGTGATGGCGTAGGGCAGTTGCTTGCCGACGCCCATTCCGACGCCAACTCCCCTGCGTCCCCTGCAGCCACCACGGCACCCGATACCCAGGCGCAATCCGCGAACTCCTCCTTGGCCGGAGTGCAGGGCTGGCTCGGCTGGGTTATCGCCGGCGTCGTAGTGCTGCTGGCTATTTGCGTGGGTGCTTTTTCACTACTTCGGCGTTAGCCCACTCATCGTGGGTGCCGCGGCGATTATTCTTCTCCGAAATAGTGCAGGCGTGCACGCCGGCGCCCACCCAGCTGGCGAACGTACCGGGGCCCGGCACGATATTGACTAGGCGCCACCACTGGCGCTTAGCGGACTGGGTAAGGGTGAGCCGCTCTTTGGTGTCGACGTCGCGCACCGTGTAGCCCATCAGCAGCTTGGCCGGGCTGGCGCCGAGCCAACACTCGGTGCCCAAGGTGTAGAGCAGCAAGATGATGACGCCGCCAATGAACGTCGAAAGCTCATCCACACCGCCGGAGAGCAGCGCGACGCCGAAGCTACCGCTGATGAGTGAGAAAAAGAATAGGTCCAAAATGGCCATGCCGATGCGCGCATCTTGACCGGCGCGCTGGCTAATTTCAGGCGCTGGGTGTTGTAGCAGCGGTGCGGGGACGGCCGCGTTCGCCGTTGCCGGCGGGAATGGATTGTGCTGCGGGGCAAAGGGATTACGCGAATAGGGCGACCCATAGGGGCTCGCGGTCTGCGCAGATCGTGGTTCTTGCTGAGCATGACGGCCTGGCGCCGCCGCCTGACCGGGCTGGAAAGACTGAGCCTGCTGCTGGGACTGCTGTGGCCGCGGGTTCCACTGTCCTACCGCGCCCAGCTGCCCTAGGTCTCCCCAGGTGGGGCGCACTCCCGCCGCGCACGCCTTATCGTATTCCGCCCGCTTGGCAGCAGAGCCCAAGACGCTGGCAGCGATGCGCAGCTGCGCGCGCCGCGGATCTTCAATGTCTTGGCCTTGCTGCTCTAGCGATAAATCCTTGGACTCCAGTAAGACTAAGAGTTCCCGCTCGCCATCGCGGCGGTCTAGTCCCCATTCTTCATAAAGATTCGGTGCGATGTCATTGGCGTTCATAATGATTCATCCTAAAGCTAAACGACCGCTGCGTCCTCACCCCTAAGGGGGAGATTTACTTACGGCGCAACAAGCTCCATGCGCCCACGGCCGCAGCACCCAATGCGGCACCGACGCCGAAGGTCGCACCTGCAGGCGCGCCTTCCTTGACCTCGTTGCGGACGCGAATAACGGCTGGCTCTGGGACCGGCGGGTGAGCGTACTTCAGGGACTCGGCGGTGGTGGCGGTCCACGCGGAGATGTAGAGCACCACGCGCCAAATCAGATACATGACCACCATGAGCACGATGACGGGGCCGAAGACCGCGCCGGCAGGGCTGCCGGTAGCAGAGGACATGATGAGCGTGGACAGCTGCTTGAGCAGCTCAAAAGCCACGGCACCAATGGCCGCGCCGATAAGGCCGGACTTCTTCGGCACCTTGGTGCGCGGCAGGATCATAATCAGCCACCACATGACGATGAGGTTGGCCAGAAGGCCCACTGCCAAGCCGACAAAGAAAATAACCGAGTCCATGCCCGGGAAGGACTCGATTCCTACGCGCTCAAAGATTTTCTGGGTAAGGCCGGAGGACCCGGCGGCGGTGACGCCAAAGGCGATGAGGAATGCCACGATAAGGCCAATGAGGCCCACCAGGTCAGACAACTTCTTCTTCAAGAAGGAACCGCCCTCGTTGGCATCGATGCCCCACATGGCCGAGATACCGATGCGCAGGTTGTTCATCCAGCCTAGGCCGGACCACAGAGTGGTCAAACCACCGATACCGAACATGGCGCCGCGTTGGTCAATGGCGGTATCCAAGATCTCATTGACCGTATCTCCCATATCGCCACCGATAGAACTGGTGATATGGGATTGCAGATCATTGAGCAGGTCCTCGCGGTTAGCCAAGACGGCGGCGACGGTGGCCACGACCAGCATGGCAAGCGGGAAGATGGAGAGCACCGAATAATAGGTGATGCCGGCGGCAAACTGGTTGCCGCCTTCGGCACCGTAGCGCTCGTTCATGCGCATGAGGTGGTCAACGAATCCGGACTTGGAGCGAATCTTATCTACCGCACCGGGATCGTCGGCATTGGCGCGTTCGATGCCGTAGTGGTCCGTCTTCTTCGAGGAGGATTGCGTGGTGGTAGGCACGTGCTTCCCTTCTTGCTCGCACAGTTTTTATCTCACCTAGAGTAACTGGCAGATGCCCACTTGTCCCTTTGCGGGGTGGGGCACGGGGGAAGCGGCCGCTTACTACTTGCGCAGGCGGGGAAGGAAGCCGACCTTTTCATAGACGGCGTCGACAAGCGGCTGGGCAATCTCCTGCGCCGTCTCCGCGCCCTGCGCCAGGATGCGCTCGAGCTCGCCGCGGTCCGCCATCAACTCGTCATAGCGCGCCTTGAGCGGAGTGGTAAATTCCTGCAGCGCGTCGGCGGTATCGACCTTGAGGTGGCCGTAGCCCTGGCCGGCGTACTTTTCCACCAAGGAATCGATGGATTCACCGGTGAGCGCAGACTGGATGACCAGCAGGTTGGACACACCCGGCTGGTTGTCGCGGTCAAAAGCCACCGAGCCCAAGTCATCCGTCACGGCGGACTTGATGCGCTTAGCCGAGGTCTTCGGTGCATCAAGCAGGTTGACCAGGCCCTTCGGGTTGGCGCCGGACTTAGACATCTTGGACGTCGGCTCTTGCAGGTCATAAATCTTTGCCGCACCCTCCGGGATGAACGGCTCCGGCACCTTGAAGGTCTCGCCATACTTATTGTTGAAACGCTCGGCAAGATTGCGGGTCAGCTCCAGGTGCTGGCGCTGGTCCTCGCCCACCGGCACATAATCCGGCGAGTAGAGCAAGATATCGGAGGCCATGAGGATCGGGTAGGTAAATAGGCCCACCGAGGTGCGGTCCGAGCCCTGCTTGGCAGATTTATCCTTGAACTGGGTCATACGGGAGGCCTCGCCAAAACCGGTAAGGCACTGCAGTACCCAAGTAAGCTCCGCGTGGGCGGGCACGTGCGACTGCACGAAGAGCGTGGACTTTTCCGGATCAATGCCCAGGGCGATGAGCTGTGCGGCACCTGCGATGGTGCGGTTGCGCAGCTCCTCCGGGTTTTGCTCCACGGTGATCGCGTGCAGGTCAGGAATGAAGTAGAAGGCGTCATAGCCGTCTTGCAGGTCAATCCACTGCTTGAGCGCCCCCAGGTAATTACCCAGGTGATAGGAATCAGCGGTGGGTTGGATACCGGACAGGACACGGGAAACGGTGGAATTGTCTGCAGTCATGGTGCCTTATCCTACCCCCTAGCCCCGACGCACGGTTCACATCCTTCCCCGGCGCCGTCTGAGCGAGGGATCGAAAAATCCCCTGCCCGATTGGGCAGGGGAAGCGGCGCAAGGATTTTAGAGCTTGCGGGAGGTGGGGCTGACCACGTCCATTAGGATGGCCCAACCGGATACCATCAGCGCGCCGCCCACGCCCATGAGCACGATGGGGCCGAGGAAAGCGAAGGACGGACCAACAACGGTCCACCACCAGATGCTCAGGCCGAGGATTACAGCGCCGAGGACGAAAGAAATAATTGCGCGAGCCATGAACTTTCTCCGTTGCAGATTACTGAATTTTTTGACCTACCCATAGTAGCACTACTGCTTGTGTTTGGGTGCCTTGCGCTTGCCGACGTCCCCCTTATTGAAGCTCCACTGCTGCTCCACGTTTACTCCCCTCGCCCCTGGCGAGTGCCGGCCGCTCGGCCGCGTAATCGACTGCCGCTTCGGCCGGCGCGCGATGCGGTTGCTCGACATATCGCTGTAGTCCGTTCCTTCGGTCGCGGTAGAAAACGCTCGAGACTTGTTCCTGAAGGTGCGGCTCAAGGGTCGGCTAAGCGGCCGGGTCAGCGGGCGCGTGATCGGGCTGGCATAGCGCGTGGCGGCGCCCGCCTTGCGCTTGGCCTTGCGGGCGCCATCGCGCACAATGCGCGCAGACAAACGCAGGCGCGGGTCCATCTGCTGCTCGGCGTCGCGGTATTCGAAGACGGGCAGGCCCTTCTTGAAGTAGATCGCGGCCAAGCGAGCAATAAAGCACACGGAGGCGGTGATAATCGCGGTCGGTTCCTCGGCCAGGCCACTGTGGTACAGCGCCATAAATAGCGCCGCGGCGAGCAGCGAGATAGCGGCGTAGAACTCGCCGGAAAAGACCAACGGGATGCGATCCGAAAGCAGGTCACGCAGCACGCCGCCAAAGACGCCAGAAATCACTGCGGAAACCGAGGCAATAATGAACCCGTGACCTAGGTGGACCGCGATTTGGGTGCCGAGCACCGAAAAGACCGCAAGCCCCAGCGCATCCAAGATGAGGAAGAGGTGGCGGAAGTAGTGCATGAGGAATGACATGCCCACCGTCACCACGGCCGCCACGATGACGATTACCAAATAGATGGGGTGCTCAACCCAGGTAAAGGGAGGGTCATCGAGGATCATATCGCGCACCGTGCCGCCGCCCAGCGCCGTCATGGAGGCAATCATGGTGACGCCAAAAAGATCGAGCTTTTGGCGGCCGGCGGACAAGGCGGCGGTCATGGACTCGGCCGTAATACCAACTACATACAGGACGCTAAATAGTGGCGTCATCAGCGGTACTCCACCAGCAGTGGGGAATGGTCGGACCAGCGCTGCTCCACGGTAGGAGCCTTATCCACCCAGGTGCGCTGCGCGCGCTCTAGCATCGGGCGGGTGGCCGCCTGGTAATCGATGCGCCACCCGGCGTTGTTATTAAACGCCTGGCCGCGGTAGGTCCACCAGGTATAAGGACCGTCTTCGTCCGGATGCAGGCGACGGGCGACGTCGAACCACTGCGGTTCTGCGGCCGGGGACCACGGCTCGCCGCCTACGTACTCGACAACGCCCTGCCACTGCCCCAGGTTCTTCTTTTCCTGCGGCTCAGCATCCGGGAACGCGCCAAAGACGTGATCCATGAAGGCGCGTTCTTCCGGCAGGTGGCCGGCCTTCTTTTCGTTGGCCTTATTATTTTTCAGGTCCTGGGCGCGGTGGCAGATATTCCAGTCGCCGCCGATGACCATGTCGGCGGGGCTGCCATCGGAGTTCGTCCGCGCGGCGTTCTCCGCTAGCACCTCCTGGAACTCATCCAAGAAGCGGTACTTTTCATCCAACTTCGGCGAACCGGTATCGCCGGAAGGCAAGTACAAGGAGGCGACGCGAATATCGCGGGTGGTAGCCGCAATCCAGCGGCCGGCGTCGGTAAAGGAGCCGAAGCCCACTTCGACGTCGGCAAGCGGGGTGCGAGACAGGATACCCACGCCGGCGCGGCCCTTTGCGGCGGCGTCGGCAAGAGCTAAGTGCCAGCCCGCCTCTAAAGCTGGGGCCAGGGCCTTTTCGGCCTGCTCCGGGGTTGCGCGCACCTCCTGCATGAGCACGATATCGGCCGGAGTCTCCTCTAGCCAGGCGTTCATTCCGGGGTTATTTTCGTTGCGCTGCTTGCACGCAGCGCGGATTCCGTTGACATTAACGCTCGCGATGGTAAGGGTCATGCCAACAGCATATCGGTAAGCCTAGGCGCGGCGAGAAAGGCGCTTTTTATCCCACATCGTCGCAGCCCATACCAGGCAACCCGCAGCCGCTAGGGCCGCACCGGCCAGCGCCGGGGCGGAGTAGCCCAAGCCGGCACCCACCACGGCGCCGCCAATGGTCGCACCGGCCGCGTTTGCGATGTTCAGCGCGGACTGGTTAAGGGCTGCGGCCAAAGTCTGGGCGTCGCCAGCCACATGCACCAAGCGCAGCTGCAGCGAAGGCACCAGCGTGGAGCCCATAAACGCCACGCAGCCAAAGCACAAAGTAGCGGGGATGGCGTGGCCGGAAAGGAAATAGAAGGCCGTCAGGATAACGATGAGGCAGGCCAAGGCAAAGATAATGCCAAACTCCAGGTTGCGGTCAGCAAGCCAGCCCCCGAAAGCATTGCCGATGGTCATGCCGATGCCATAGGCCATAAGCACCACCCAGATGAGGTTCTGGTCCATGCCGGCGACCTCGGTCATGGTCCACGAAATATAGGTATAGACGGAGAACATGCCGCCAAAGCCGACCACGCCCATGATGACGGTGAACCACACCTGGCTGTTTTTGAACGCCCCAAATTCGGTGCGGATATCGGTCTGTTTCATCTCCGTCATGTGCGGCATCAGGAAGAACAACGCAATGGCGGTGACAATGCCCAAGGCCACGACCACCAGGTAGGCCGCCTGCCAGCCCAGCGCGGAGCCGAGGGCTTGGGCGGCCGGCACACCAATCACCGTGGCGATGGCCAGACCCATGCCCACATAAGCCATGGCCTTGCCGCGGCCGCCGGGAGGAGCCATGGATGCGGCCGAAAGGTTCGCTACGGAGAAATAAGCGCCGTGCGGCATGCCCGCAATAAAGCGCGCCACCATGAGGATGGCGTAATTCGGTGCCAAGACCGAGAGGAGGTTGCCCACCACGAGGAAGCCGATGAGCAGCAGGATTAGCCGGCGGCGCGGCAGCTTGCCGGTAAAAGCCGCAATCAACGGGGCACCGACCACCACGCCCATGGCATAGATGGTGATGAGTGTGGAGGCGTTTTCTTCCGAAACGCCAAAATCATCCGCAATAAGCGGCAGCAGGCCCATGGACACGAACTCCGTCGTGCCGATGGCAAACGCGCCCAGGGCCATGGCCACCATGACGATGGCGCGGCGGCGGGCGGTAATCTCCGTTTGCAACGGCAGCGGGCGGCGGCGAATGCGGTGTTCGTGTGCGCTGCGCGGGCTTAGCTCATCGATGATTTTCATGGAGAGTGAGGGTACACCCCGTCTGCGCCGGTGGCATGCCCGCAGCGGGGGCTCGTGAATATCTCCACCCCTCCCGCGCATGGGTGACAGCGGCCACGCAACCCTTTTCAAGGGGCGGCAAATGGGGGATCACTTTCGGCAAACTGGCCCACATGCCGCCCACAAAATCGGTAATCTGGGCACTTGAACAATTTTCCAACGTTAATTAGGAGAATCATGGCAAAGATTACGTGGACCCGTACCGATGAGGCGCCGCTGCTGGCGACCTACTCCCTCAAGCCCATCGTGGAGGCCTTCGCTTCCACCGCTGGCATCGACGTGGAAACCCGCGATATCTCGCTGGCCGCCCGCATCGCCGCGCAGTTCCCAGAGCGCCTGACCGAGGAGCAGAAGGTCGAAGACGCCCTAGCGGAGCTGGGCAAGATGGCCAAGACCCCGGAAGCAAATATCATCAAACTGCCGAATATTTCTGCTTCCCTGGTGCAGCTGAAGAAGGCCATCGCCGAGCTGCAGGCCGCAGGTTACGATCTGCCTGATTACCCGGATAATCCTTCCACCGAGGAAGAAAAGGACATCGCCGCCCGCTATGACTCCGTCAAGGGCTCCGCTGTTAACCCGGTGCTGCGCGAGGGCAACTCCGACCGCCGCGCGCCGGAGGCCGTAAAGAACTTTGTAAAGAAGCACCCGCACCGCATGGGCGAGTGGTCCAAGGACTCCAAGACCAACGTTGCCACCATGGCGGACAACGACTTCCGCCACAATGAGAAGTCCGTCATCCTGGACAACGAGGACACCCTGTCCATCGTCCTCAAGACCGCCGATGGCGAGCAGACCCTGCTGCCGGAGCTTCCTGTTCTTAAGGGTGAGGTCATCGACGGCACCTTCATGTCCGCCAAGGCCCTAGATGAGTTCCTCCTCGCACAGGTCAAGCGCGCTCAGGAAGAGGGCGTTCTCTTCTCCACCCACCTGAAGGCCACCATGATGAAGGTCTCTGACCCCATCCTCTTCGGCCACGTCGTCCGCGCCTTCTTCGCCGATGTATATGACAAGTACGGCGAGGAGCTGCTGGCTGCCGGCCTCAACGGTGAGAACGGCCTGGGCGCTATCTACGAGGGCCTGAAGAACCTGGACAACGGCGAAGAAATCAAGGCTGCTTTCGACGCCGCGCTTTCCGACGGCCCCGACCTCGCCATGGTCAACTCCCACAAGGGCATCACCAACCTGCACGTGCCTTCCGACGTCATTATTGACGCCTCCATGCCTGCCATGATCCGCACGTCTGGCCACATGTGGAATAAGAACGACGAGGAGCAGGACACCCTCGCCGTCATTCCGGATTCCTCCTACGCTGGCGTCTACCAGGCCGTTATCGAGGACTGCAAGGAAAACGGCGCCTTCGACCCAACCACCATGGGCACCGTGCCGAACGTTGGCCTCATGGCGCAGAAGGCCGAGGAGTACGGCTCCCACAACAAGACCTTCAAGATCCCGGCCGCTGGCACCGTTGAGGTTCGCAACTCCCAGGGTGAGGTCCTCATCTCCCACGACGTGGAGGAAGGCGATATCTGGCGCGCCTGCCAGACCAAGGACGCTCCGATCCAGGACTGGGTCAAGCTCGCCGTCAATCGCGCTCGCCTGTCCGGCATGAAGACCATCTTCTGGCTCGACCCGGAGCGCGGCCACGACCGCAATATCAAGTCCCTGGTGGAGAAGTACCTTAAGGACCACGACACCGAGGGCCTGGATATCTCCATCGAGGATCCGGTCACCGCTACCAAGACCTCCATCGAGCGCATCCGCCGCGGCGAGGACACCATCTCCGTGACCGGCAACGTGCTGCGTGACTACAACACGGACCTCTTCCCCATTCTCGAGCTGGGTACCTCCGCCAAGATGCTGTCTGTGGTTCCGCTCATGGCGGGCGGCGGCCTCTTCGAGACCGGTGCGGGCGGCTCCGCCCCGAAGCACGTCCAGCAGGTCGAGGAAGAAAACCACCTGCGCTGGGATTCCCTCGGCGAGTTCTTGGCCCTGGCCGAGTCCTTCCGCCACGAGAAGCAGACCAACGGCAACGAGAAGGCCGGCGTCTTGGCCGCCACCTTGGACAAGGCCACCGAGCGCCTGCTCAATGAGGGCAAGTCCCCGTCCCGCAAGGCTGGCGAAATCGACAACCGCGGTTCCCACTTCTTCCTGGCCACCTTCTGGGCCGAGGAGCTGGCTAACCAGACCGATGATGCCGATCTTGCCGCTGCGTTCAAGGACGTGGCTTCCCAGCTGTCCTCCCAGGCAGACGAGATTGCCCAGGCGCTTGTCGACGCCCAGGGCAACCCCGCCGACCTCGGCGGCTACTACTGGCCAAATGACGAGAAGACCTCTGCCGTCATGCGCCCAGTTGCTCAGTTCAACGAGATCATCGACGGCCTGAAGAAGTAATTCTTCCCAGGCAAAAGCCGCCCCGCAGCGTTCATTTGAACTGCTCCCCATTAGTTGGACTGAGAAATCAGTTGCCAACAACTAGTGGGGAGCATTTTCTTTGAGAGCACGTAGTTCGCTGAGTGAAGTTCAGCGTGAGCAGTTAGTGGAGCTTTTCGAGCAGGGAATGGGTTGCCGAGCCGCTGCTCGTGTTGTCGGTGTCTCGAGAGACGCAACGCGTAGACTTTATCGCCGTTTCCAACTGCGTGGCAGACTATGTCTCGTGGAGAAACCAAACAAGCAGCACTACTCCTTCGAGGCGAAGAAGGAAGTTGTAGAACGTCATCTTGCGGGTGAGTCGATGATGGATCTTGCCCGAGAGTTCAATCTTTCATCCGACCACCTCGTCAAGGACTGGGTGGC
>CALLKG010000061.1:0-87794 GCA_938008395.1 Corynebacterium tuberculostearicum | reverse complement strand
TTAATGATACGGCGACCACCGAGATCTACACAGAGTAGAGTCGGCAGCGTCAGATGTGTATAAGAGACAGATCACACCTCGGGTTTGCCCAGACAGGCAAAAGCCATGACTTTCTCTTCTGCTGTTTTTAGCATCACCGGTTCAAACCCGTACGCAGGTGTATCCACAGAAGATATCGTAGATTCAGCAACCGAATCGGAGCTTACAGATCGTGGCACAGAATCCTATTCCAATTTGGGCTACGCACTGCTCGGCCACGCCTTAGAAACCGCTGCAGATACGCCATACGAACAATTGCTCCACGAGAGAATTCTTAAGCCCGCCGGAATGAAGGAAACCTACCTTATGACACCAGGTTCCGTCCCTGACGATGCCCCTCGTGGGCTCACAGCCGCAGGCCGAGAAGCTGAGCCTTGGGAGATGGAAGGATGCCCTGCCGCAGCTGGAGCCGTTCGGTCCACCGCCCATGACATGGCAGCCTTCGCTGCATGGTTTATGGAACATGGCGACACTAGCTATGGATGGCAGAAGAATGATGACGGTAAGGGTTTCTGGCACAACGGCGGTACCTCTGGCTATTCCACAATGCTCATCATTGACCCGAAGGAAAATCGCGCTGCCTTCGCAAATAATGACTCGCCAGCGGGAACTGAAGACCTCGCAGAAGCGCTTTTCGAGAGGATTTAGGAAACCACAATGCTCTTCACATTAATCCCTGCCGCTATCACTGTGTTCGAGCTCTGGTCTGCATGGAAGACCCTAAAGAAGCCAGTTTCTTCCCCTATGCTGGTTATAGACGCAATCTTCACGATCACCATCATTACGCTTGTCGGCATTGCAATGCCGTGGTACAGAGCAGTAGATTTTGGATGGTGGTACGCATTCGTAGCCGCTGGCTCTCTTCATATCGGTGCCATCGCTTGGCGCCTAGACTCTCTCCACAGTAAGAAACCTATAAAGTCTCCCAAATCTCCAGTTTAAGCCGAAAGTCTCCCAAATCTCCACATTGAGCCGAAAGTCTCCCAAATCTCCGACAAAACGGGTTACACTAGCCGCATGGACAACCCATTCCGCCCGACATTCGGTGCCCCTCCCTTGTTTTGGGTCGGCCGCGGCGTCGTGCTCGATAGTTTCCGCACTGCCCTCGATGGTTCAGCAGGCAATGCCTCCCGTTCCATGGTGCTAAGCGGCGCTAGGGGCATCGGCAAAACGGTCCTCATCAACGAGTTGGAAGACATTGCTGAAGCGCGCGGTTGGGTAACGCTACGCGCCTCCGGGCGCTCCACCATGGTGGAGGAACTGGTCAACACCACGATTCCGAGACTTCTCGAGCGGCTTTCGCCCAGCGATAAGAAGAAGGTCAGCCGCATCGGCATCGGCGGCGTAGGATCGATTGGCTTCGACCACCAGAAGGAAGACCGCTTCACCCCCACGTTGAATACTCGCCTACGCGAGCTTTCCTCCGAGCTGAAAGGCACCGGCATCCTCCTTACCATCGATGAGGTCCAAGACGCCGACGTCGAAGAGCTCACCACCATCGCCGTGGCCTACCAAGACTTGGTGCGCGATGAAATCGATATCGCCTTGGTCGCCGCTGGCCTGCCGCAGGGAGTCAACCACTTGCTGGACCTGCCCGGGGTAACCTTCCTGCGCCGGGCCCAGAAATTCGTGCTCGGCCCCTTGTCACCGGCCAATGCGGAGCAGGCGCTCGAGCATACTGCCTCGGGCTCAGGGCTGGAGTTTAGCCACGAAGCGATTACCGACGCCGCCGCACTCACCCGCGGCTACCCCTACCTCGTGCAATTGGTCGGCTCACTAGCATGGGAGCGCAGTCGCCGGAACCACGAAAGCGGCATTTCCCAGCAGACAATTGCCTCTATTGCCCCAGATGCAATATCAATCATGGGCGCGCAGGTGCACCAGCCTGCGACGCTAGCCCTGCCGCCGGCGCAGCGGGAATTCCTGGAAGCGATGGCCGCAGTCGAAGTCGATGGTATCGCCACCATCGCAGACATCGCAGGCCACATGGGCCGCACCGTGCGCTCCTTGTCGGCCACCCGCCAGCGGCTTATCGACGCCGACCTCATCGAACCCACCGCACACGGCAAGCTGCGCTACGTCATCCCCTATATGGGCGAATACTTCACCACCACGGATAGCCGCGGGCGCGTCGATTAAAGATCGCCGGCGTCGCGGATGAGGATGTCCGCCATCTCAGCAGCAAAGGAGTAGCTGTCCGCGGCCTTTTCCACCGGCCACGGGAAGATATCAACCTGCCCTGGAATTCGCTCCCGCGACAATCCCATGCGGTCGAAGTGCTGTGCAATAGAAATAGCCTCCGTGCGAGCATCTTGCCCTGCCACGCCCAATCCGACGCGAGCGCCGCCATCAATCCACTGCCCCAAGCCATCGAGATGCTCCGGCGAGGCTAGACCAGCAAAATCGAGCAGCACCGTCTTCGCCGCCATTTCCCATAATGGCTCGCGAAGCCGTAGGTAGTCCGCGCCAAACTCCGCCAGTGCCGCATTGACCTGGTCCGCGGGAACAGCCCTAATCGTATCGAAGTCGGTGGTGCCTGCAAGGGTGCCCGAAAGGACGTCGGCAAGCAGGGGCTCGTCCAGCTGCACACGCACTTCTGCCCCAAAGCGCTGTGCCACCTGTGCCTTGTGTTCCTGAATTCCGGCCAATAGTGCACCATACAGGTCCCGAAAAGCACCCGAATCAGTAATGGCGCGGTGCCCGTTTCCTAGCTCCACAGCGGCCGCCAAACTCCACGGGCCTACCGCTTGGACCTTGACACGCGGAACTGCCTCGCCCCACACCTCCTGAATCTCGTCCAGGTCGCGGCTCATCTGGTCAACAATCCGATGCGAAATGAGCTGCGGCCGATCACTGAGCACCCATGAGCGCGGTCCGCGGTCAATGGAGACTGCTTCCAACAAGCCCGCCGTTCGTCCAATGGCCCCAGCATGAATCCCGCGGTCCGGTAACTGCGGAAGGTGCGGAAGACCACCCGTCTCCCCCATCACGATGTCCGCAGCCTCACTCATGGAGTATCCCGGCATAGGGCCTAAGCCAAAAGCGTCCATATTCACCTCGGCGCTAGTATTATTTCTCAGAACTATCTATTCGATACGCGAAGTATCACTTGGAAAGGAACCTTACTATGGGCGTGGAAAAATACTCCGGCTGGACCTTCTACAACGAGTGCGAAATCCCTCAGGACATTTCCACCGTCTTGGCCGAACAGGAATATCCTGTCTGCGCCTTCAAGACCGTCCGTGATGCCGCCGTATTTACCAATAGGCGCCTCATCATCCGCGACGCGCAAGGCCTTACAGGCAAAAAGGTGGAGATGTACTCCCTGCCCTATTCCTCCATCAACATGTGGTCCACGGAAAACGCCGGAAAGCTCCTTGACTTCAATGCCGAACTGCAGCTGTGGACCAAGGCCGGCGAATTCAAAATCAATATTGGACCCAATATCGATGTCCGAGCGCTAGATCGGCTCATCGCCAACTGCGTGCTTAATTAGTTCCGCAGATGGTGCCGGAGCCGATGACGATGTCTCCCAGCTCGTCCGGCGAAGGCAAGTACAGCACTGCTGCTTGGCCGCGGGCGACACCAGATAGCGGCTCCTTGAGTTCGAGGCGCATTTCGTCCGCCTCGCGGTCAACGTGGGCGGTACAGGGCACCACGGAGCCGTGTGCGCGCACCTGAACCTCGCACTCGAAATCCCCATCCATGCCTGGGTGGAGGTACTTCAGGCGATCTGCCTGAATCGAGGTCACAGCCAAGTCCTCGCGGGCACCGACGGTAACCGTGCCGGTAGCAGCATCAATATCGGTGACGTAGCGGGGGCGGCCGTCGGCAGCCGGCGCCTTAATGTCTAGGCCCTTGCGCTGGCCGATGGTGTAGTTCCACGCGCCATCGTGCTCCTTGAGCTCCGTACCCTCTTGGTCCACGATCATGCCGGGGCGCAGCCCAATGCGGGCGCCCAAAAAGGCCTGCGTATTGCCGTCTGGAATGAAGCAGATGTCATAGGAATCCGGCTTCTTCGCGGTGGAAAAGCCATGCGCCGCAGCCTCTTCACGGATCTGCGGCTTGGGGGTATCGCCGATGGGGAAAAAGCAGTGCTCCAACTCCTCGGCCGAAATCACGCCGAGCACGTAGGACTGATCCTTATTCTCATCTAGGGACCGGCGCATGTAGCCGTCTTCGTCGATGGTGGCGTAGTGGCCCGTCGCAACCGCATCGAAGCCAAGCGCCATGCCCTTTTGCAGCAGCGCTCGGAACTTAATCTTCTCGTTGCAACGCAGACAGGGATTGGGGGTCTCACCGCGGGCGTAGGAATCCACGAAGTCCGTGATGACCTCTTCTTTGAATTCTTCCGAAAAGTCCCAGACATAAAAGGGAATGCCCAGCTTATCGCAGATGCGACGAGCGTCGGCCGAATCCTCCAACGAGCAGCAACCACGTGCCTTTTCCCTGGTCTGCTGTGCGTCTTTGTGCAGGGCGAGGTGAACGCCAATCACCTCGTGGCCGGCTTCTACTGCACGCGCGGCGGCAACCGATGAGTCCACGCCGCCGGACATGGCAACCAATACTCGCATTGTGCTCCCCATTTCACCTTGACTACAGGCCCGAAAGTCTACTCCCTAGCCCCAACGCGGTTTAAATCGAATCCATTCCCTAAGCTTGTGTGACATGGGCAGAAAGCGAGCTTCCACTGATCCGGGAATTACCGGCACCTACGATATTTCTACCGGCACAGCCGAGGTTGTGCCGGATGAGTTTCGCGACGGCGCCTATATTCTCAACGTTAATGGCGTGCCGAGCAGCCACATTGTGCTCGGTGAGCCGGAGGAGCTGGAGTTTGAGTATATGCGCTGGATTGCGGCAGCGGTAGAGCACCTCAATTCTCGGCCCGCGAATAAGCTCCGCGTGACCCACCTAGGCGGCGCGGGATGCTCCCTTCCGCGCTATTTTGCCAGCAAGCTTCCGGGCAGCCGCCACACGGTGGTCGAACTCGACGCCAAGTTGGGCGAGTTGGTGCGTACGCTTTTCGACGTCCCCCGTTCCCCCACCGTCAAAATCCGTGCCGGCGAGGCCCGCACAGAAACCGAGGGGTTCCTTCCGTCCAGCCGCGACATCATCATCCGCGATGTCTTTGCTGGCGACAAGACACCAGCCAACCTCACCACCGTAGAGTTCTTTCAGGCGGCAAAACAGTCGCTGGCGGCGGGCGGCCTCTACGTGGCCAACTGCGGCGACCATTCCGATCTACAGCTGGCGAAGAGCGAACTGGCGGGACTAGATCAAGTATTTGATCACCTCGCCGTCATAGCGGACCCACCGATGCTCAAGGGCCGGCGCTACGGGAACATCATCCTGGTGGCCTCAGATACAGAAATGCCAGCCGAAGGCTCCGTCGAAGCCGCCCAGCTGGCAAAGGCACTCCTAGGCGGGGCCGTTCCTGCCCATTACAAGGACGAGGAGTGGACCCGCACGTTTTTCGCTGGCGCTACTGCAGCACGCGATTAAGCAGCGTAGCTACCTGCGCCGCATCGAAATCAGGCACGTCAGCGCCGGCGTTCTTGGCGGCATTCTTAGCTTCCGATACCTCCGACTCGGAGACGTTGCCAGATTTCACGTTGTTTACGTGACCGGCATTGTCCAGCAGGATAGCTAGGTCGCTGACGGAGAAGTTGCCCTTTGCCATATCGCCCAAGTCCTCCACCGGAAGAGCATCCTTGTCCTTAAGGGTCTTTACGAAGCCAGCCAGGCCCTCCGCCGCTTGGGGATCGAGGCCGGACTTTTCGGCGGCGTCGGCAAGCTGCGGAATCGCAATCAGCCCCGCCGCCAAGGCCAAAATAGCACCGATGAGCGGCGTACTATCGGAGCTCAAATCAAGCCCATCGCTCACAACCAGCTGCTCGAGCGCGCCGCCCACGTCTACGTAGTTGCCGTCGCTGAAGGACTGCAGTTGCTGCTTGGAACCATTAAACAGGTTCATGTCGACATCGGTAGAAATGCCTGCTACCTTGCCAGAACCAGAACGCTGCCAGAAGGATAGCTCGTTCCATCCGCCCACCGCTTCAGGCGCCTGGTCCTGATAGGCCGCAAGCCACAGTGGCATATCCGAGAACTTCTGGGAGTTATTCATTTGCCCCATCCAGAAGTACTTGTAGGTGTAGATCATGGGCGTGCGACCAGTAAGACGCTTGAGCTCGCTAGTAAATTCTTCAATCCATTGCTCCAGCTGTGCCGCAGACTTTCCTTCCGCCACCTCGATATCAAGTGCAGGGGGCAATGTCTGATCCGGGGCTAGGGCGATCTGCGCGGCAAAATTGGCCGCCTGAGTCTTGGCGTCGCCAGCCGGACGTGCGTAGTGGTATGCACCAGTCTTGAGTCCAGCAGCATTAGCCGCCTGAATATCCTCTACATAGTGGGGGTTTACCCAATCACCGCCCTCGGTAGCCTTCACGAATGCAAAGGACTGACCGTCGGTACGCACCTTTGACCAATCGATAGGTGTACCGCCTGGATGCTGGTGCGCTGCAACGTCAATGCCCTTAGGTGCACCGAGGCTCACCGCCTGGGCGACGGCGGTACCACTTACAGCTAGTGCAGCCACGGTGACCACCGCAGTAATGCTCTTTCGGAGTGCCTTCTTTGATGTCATGCGCGTGAGTCTAGCAACGGAATCACTCTAGTCACATCTTTAACACGCACCACTAGAGATAAATTTCCACCCTCCCGTTTCTCCCTTCTGGGAATACAACTTTTTAGAACACATATTTGCCCATGACCCTTGCAAAGCGGCAAGACACGGCCTAAAATGAACACCATGAAGCTACGTACAATAGTTCTACTAATCGGGGGATTTCATCTTGGACGCCTACTACATAGTCAATGACCCCAACGATCCGCTTGCAGTTAAAGCCACAGAAATCAGAAAACAAGATTACCTATTCTGGAATGAGGTGAAGCCAGACCTAGAAGAAGATTTCGATATATCTTGCCACACACTTTCCACCCGCACGGGCTTAAGTGAGCGGCGCACGCGAGACATAACAATGGCCCTTTATCGACTCGCAGAGCTACCACTCACAAGAGCGCTCCAAGAAACCTATTACTTCCTGGATTTCTCTCGTCTTATTACTATCGACGCCGTGCTTAGCAAGCTGGGTGACATCCCTACCGAAATTCTCGAGCGGATAGACCAAGAGCTCGCGCGCTACCTGACCCCCACAAAGCCCGGCCAGGTACTGCCTTCGAATACGAATTTGCGGCGAAAACTAAATGGCCTCATCGCTGTAGAGGACCCACACCCCAATGAAGATAGAGAGCCTGATGCAGGGAACGACTCCTATTTCACCTACCACAGTTTCGGTGGGAAGGCCGGGCTAGCAGTGGAATTCGATGAAGTTACCATGCTAGCCATCGATGAACACGTTAGTAAGGCAGCCGAAGAGCATAACCTCACGAAAGCTGAAGCCCTAGCCAAGTTGATTCTGGGCGAAATTGAGTCGCGGGCCAAAGTGGTTCTTCATATGTACCGAGCCCACGACCAGGAGGCTGCTCCCGCATTTATCCGGGGATTCGGATGGGTAAGCCCTGAGACCGCTGACAGTCTGCGTCCCACCCAGACGCGGGATATGGACCTTGCAAAAAGGATGGAAAGCGAAAGCTACGTTACTCCCCCGCTCATTGGCGCCTACGTGGAAGGCCGCGATGGCGTGTGCCGCTGGCCAGGTTGTAATCGCCCGGCAGAGAACTGCCAAAAGGACCACCGAATTGACCATGCACAGGGAGGAAAAACGGCGGGAAGCAACTTGGCCTCACTGTGCCAGCACCATCACAACATCAAGACTGATGGTGGCGCCTTCTACATCATGGATCCACATACTGGAGACATAGTATGGCTCTTTGACGATGGCCGCTGGGAATACGATGAGCCCCAAGGACCGCTAGCGCCCAGGAACAAGAACTGGGCGCTAACGGTAGGCCAAGCTATCGCCGCCCGGCGAGCTGCGGCGAAAGAAAGGAATGATAGCTAGACGGAACGGGCTCGGGAAATAACCTCCGGAAGATGAGCCAAGACGTAGTCAACATCCTCTTCCGAAGTAAGCCTGCCGAGAGTAAAACGCAGGGAACCGATTCCTTCCGCCTCACTTACGCCCATTGCCTCGAGGACATGAGACATGCGGTTTACGCCAGCGCTGCAAGCACTGCCGGTAGAGGCCTCGATCTGCAAGGAATCCAGCAGCATGATGAGGCTATCGCCATCAGCGCCGGGAAATGAGACGTGCAGGTGGGAAGGCAAGCACGGCTCAGCAGAGTTGACCACTACGTCGTCGATCCTGGCGAGAATTCCGTCGCGCAGCTTATTGCGAAGAGCAGCAATTCGCTCACCCTGGGAGGCGATTTCGGAGACGGATTCCTCCAACGCCGCAGCTAGACCGGAAGCGCCCGCCACGTCCACGGTGCCAGGGCGGATGCCCCGTTCTTGGCCGCCACCGTAGGCAATCGGCTGGGGCGCAGGACTGCGCTTGGCCAAAAGCAGACCGATGCCGCGGGGGCCGCCGAACTTGTGGGCGCTGGCGGCGAGGCTGGTGATCCCTAGATCGGAAAAATTGATGGGAACTTTGCCCACGGCCTGCACCGCATCCACGTGCACGGGTGTGCCTGTCGCATTCGCTCGGGCTGCGATCTCTTCGATGGGCTGAATGGCGCCGGTTTCGTTGTTGGCCCACATGCAGGTAGCGACGTCGGCAAGCGTGTCTAGGGCCGACAGATCTGCGATGTGCCCGGAACGGTCGACGGGAAGGATATCGACGGCCGCTCCGGTTTTCTCCAGCTTAGAGACAGTATCGCGCACGGCCGGGTGCTCAATATCGGTAGAAATGATGCGGTTCGTTTGCCCAGCCGCGTAGAGGCCCTGAATGGCGATATTGTCCGCCTCAGTGCCAGAAGAGGTGAAGATGACTTCGATGGGCTCGCAGCCGAGGAGGGAAGCGACCTTTTCGCGGGCATCATCCAGCACGGACCGAGCCTTGCGGCCGGATCCATACTGCGCGCCGGAGTTGAGGGAGCCGGCCGCCGCCACCCATGCGTCAATCGCGCTCTGGCGCATCGGCTGGGTAGCGGCATAGTCGAAGTAGTGCGGCATTACTGGCGCGCCTTCAGTTCCTCGGTCAGGGCTGGTGCGATTTCATGCAGGTCGCCCACGACGCCGAGATCAGCGATCTGGAAGAACGGCTCATCCTGGTCTTGGTTGACCACCACAATGGTGCCGGAAGTCTGCATGCCAGAGGTGTGCTGGATAGCGCCAGAGATACCCAAGCCGATGTAGAGGTCGGGCGAGACGGTAACACCGGTCTGGCCGATCTGATAGGCGGCGTCATAAAAGCCTTCATCGACGGCGTCGCGGGTGGCGCCGACTGCGGCTCCGAGGGCGTCGGCAAGCGGCTCGACAACGGCGCCGAACTCGTCGCCCACTCCTCGGCCGCCGGCGACGACTGCCTTGGCCTCGGTAATTTCTGGACGTGCGGACTTCTGTGCCGGGGTAAAGGAAGTTACCTTGACGTCTTTGCCCGTGGCGGCCGGCAACGGCATCGGCGCCGGCTGCGCCTCCACCTGCTGTGGTGCAGCCTCAACCGCGCCAGGGCGGAGGGTGTAAATCGGGCACTGGCCAGCGGCGGTAGAGGTGGTCTCATAGGAACCACCGAAAATGCTCATCTTGGCGGAGCCATCGGCGGCGATGCCATTGACATTGACCAGCGCGCCAGAGGCGAGGCGAGCCGAGAGGCGGCCGGCAATCTCGTTATTGGCCGGAGTTGCGGCCAGCACGATGGGCGCTGGGTTCGCAGCGCCAAGCGCATGCAGGGCATCGACCTCCGGGGTGAGGAACCGCTGGTCATAATCCTCGGCCGTTGCCTGAACCACCTGTGCGGCACCGAGGGCGGCAAGGTCGGCATCGAACTTATCGGCCTGCTTGCCGACGACCACTGCGGACACCGTACCCAATTCCCGCGCGGCCGTAATCAGCTCGCCGGTAACGGGAAGGAGGTTGTCCGCGTCGTGCTCAACTAGTACGTAAACGTGCGACATATCTACTCCTAAATCAAGTTCTTAGCGGACAGGAAGTCAGCGATCTTCTTCGCTGCGTCCTGTGGGTTAGGCTCCGAAATAACTTCGCCGGCGGTGCGCGGCGGGCGCTTCTCAGCGGCCACCACGGAGGTCGTCGGCGCGATGGCCTCGATGCCCAGGTCAGTCAGGGTGAAGGTGGTGATTTCCGCCTTCTTAGCTGCCATAAGGCCCTTGAAGTTGGGGAATCGCGGCTTGTCGCTCTTATCGTTCACCGTAACGATCGCCGGCAACGGCGCCTCAAGTTCCCAGGTGCCGCGCGCATCCTCGCGGGTGCCCTGCAGGGTGCCGTCAGCTAGCTCTACCTTGTGCAGGCCGGTAAGCGCCGGCAGCTGGCGGTATTCGGCGAGCAGGCCGGCAAGCAGGCCGGTGGAGGCGTCGGAAGCCTCGGCGCCGGCGGTGATCAGCTGGACGTCGTCAAGCTTGTTAAGCGCGGCGTTGAGGGTCCACGCGGTCGATAGCGCGTCCGCTCCGGCCAAGGAATCATCGGAGACGAGCACGGCATCGTCAGCGCCCATGGCCAACGCCTTACGCAGTGCCTCGTCGGCTTGGGCCGGCCCCATCGTCAGTGCTACAACCTTGTAGCCCGCATCGGGGTTATTGTCGCGCAGTCGCAGGGCTTGTTCCACGGAGTACTCATTAACCTCATCAATGACGTTATCCACGGAGGTGCGATCCAGGGTGTGGTCATCATTCAGAGACTTGGTAGACCACGTATCCGGCACGTGTTTGACCAGAGCCACGATAGTTGGCATTGGGCACTCACCTTTCCGATATATTTATGTTGCGTAATTATCCTCGGACGATGATACTCGGGGTTGACACAGCAAGGCGATTCCCTGTGAGCCAATTCGCGTAATGATGACCGCAAATGGTTTCTTGCCCTTCAGCTTCATCTTCTTCCGCAGCTGGTCAGGGTCCACTTCTACCCCGCGTACAAGGATTTCTAGGCTTCCCGCATCATAGGATTTAAGTACGGATTTTAATCTCTTTAGGGGTACTTTTTCTATGAATGGAAATCCCGAAGTCCCCTCCGGAATCCTCTCCCCTGTCAGGTATGCGATGCGCGGATCGATTTGATGCAGCCCTTCCCTTGCCGCGTAGTGCTGGACCAATCCCGCTCGAACGATGGCCCCATCCGGGTCGATGAGGTAACTGCCAATGTCTCCAGCATCGGGTAGGTTGTCTGCGTGGTCATCGAGGACATCTAGCTTGCCTCCGCGAATCACCACTGCCCTTCGGCCGCTGCCAAGGCCTGGGGTATAAAGGCAGGCTTCTTTTACCCCGCCATCGACACTCGCGACGGTAACGAGGCCGTCCCACTCGCTAAAATCAAGGCCAGGCGCGCACTTGATGGCCAGCTCCTTGTCGCGATGCTTATCGACGACCTCCGGGAGCGGTGGCACCAAATCCTCCGGCCGCGTGATTCGCCTGCCACCGGCGCGGCGGGCTGGGTCTGCAAGGAGAACATCGGCAGTGGTAGTAGTCGTCAGCGCATCCGCGCGGAAAATCTTGGCGGAAGAAAGGTTATGCCTGGCCATTCTTACCCGTGATTCATCCAGGTCTGAGCCAAAATAGTCGAGCGGAGAATTATAGCCTTCGGTGCCGATGGAACAGGTGACGTCGTGGACGCTGCGCACGCCCTGCTCGGCGAGGAATTTCGTCCGATACGCCGCCACTTCGATGGGGGTTGCTTGCTGGGCGGAGTCCGCATCCATAAGCCAATCGTGCGGGAGCTTGCCGGAACTGCGGGCGGTTACCAGCTCCATGACCGCGCGGCCATACTCACCGAACTTAGCTTTGAGGATTTCGGCGTCTTTCAGCCGAGAAGCCTTGGTTAAGGTGAGGTCGAGGTGTGCTATGTCCTCTTGGCGCTCGGCAAGGAAGTCAACTTCTGCGGGGGTAAAACTCATATGCGGTCTATGGGGGTGGTGGAAAAGAATTCGCGATAACGGGGGTCCTCGCGGGGATCCCCAATGACGGGGCGCAGGTCCGAAAAGGACGCATCCTCTAGGACCTCTTGGACGGAGGAATACTTGCTCAGCCTTTGCATCTGTGCCCACGTGGGGATGGCAAGGCGCACCAGCCCGGCGCGCCAGCCGTCCAGGATGAGCTGCGGGGAGAACCATCCGGCATCGTCTGCTTCATCGGTATCCCCATCGGGTTCTTGGCCGGAGGGCAACACCCCAACGAAGAAGAAGGTGTCGAACCAATGGCTTTTTCCCTTTCCTACCCAGCGCGCCCAGGGAAGGAGCATATCGGCGTCGACACGCATGCCGTTATTGCTGAGGAATTCGGTAAAGGAAATGGTGTGGTTTTCTAGGAGTTTTCGCTCTTTGTGATAGCGCCGCGCATTGGAGACGATGCCGTCCTCGCGGATGGCGAGAAGGGTGCCGGCCTCCTCGAAGAGCTCGCGGGCAGCGGCGAAAACAAGGGCGTGGGCTTTGTACTTGGTCACGCCCATCCGGCGCGCCAAGGAGATGACAGACTTTCCGGCCCATAGCTCGCCCGAGTCCCAGGAACGTGGTGGAAAGTCGCGCGGATCTACGCCGCCGCCGGGAAAGACTGAATGCCCCGGGTAGTTGTGCATGGTGTGGACGCGCTCTTGTACCCACACTTCAAGACCGTCATCGCCGTCCCGCAGGAGCAGGACGGTTGCCGCCAGGCGCCCACCGTGAAAGCCGGTGGTATCGCTGGCGTCAATGGCATCGAGACGGTCATGAAAAGGATTGGTCATAGAGAAGCTCGGCGGGCGAAGTATCGCTGTCCAATGCGGTCCACCTGAATGGGCTGGTGGAAGGCGCGAGTCAGGTTTTCGGAGGTAAGGACGGAATTAATCAGTCCTTTTGCCACAACTTTACCCTCATCCAACAGCATGGCGTGGGTGAAGCCATAGGGGATCTCCTCCACGTGGTGGGTGATCATGACAATCGCTGGGGCATCGGGGTCCATGGCTAGATTGCCAAGGTATCCCACCAGATCCTCACGGCCTCCCAGATCCATTCCGGCGGACGGCTCATCGAGGATGAGCAACTCCGGGTTAGACATGAGTGCGCGAGCGAGGACGACGCGCTTCTTTTCTCCCTCAGACAGGGTTCCCCAGGTGCGCTCTTTGAGGTGGGTGGCGCCAACTTGGGCCAAGATGTCATCCGCGCGGGAGAAATCCATGTCCTGGTATTCTTCCCGCCAGCGGCCCAACACAGCGTAACCTGCGGAGACAACTAGATCGTCCACTCGCTCAGTGTCCGGGATGCGCGATTGCACCGCCGCGGAGGAGATACCAATAAGCGCGCGAAGATCGCGCATGTCGGTTTTGCCGATTTGCTCCCCCATCAAAAAGGCGGTGCCTTTCGAGGGGAACTCTTCGGCCGCAGCCATGCGCACCAGCGAGGTCTTGCCCGCGCCATTGGGGCCAATGATGACCCAGCGCTCATCGAGCTCTACCTGCCAGTCCACGGGTCCGACGAGGGTCTTGCCGCCGCGGCGCAGCTCGACGCCGCGAAAATCTACGAGCCAATCTTGATCAGTGGGAGTTACGTCGTTCACGCCTTCCATTGTGACTGATTTGTTCTTTGCCCGGTGAAATTGACACAGCTGCATTAGTCTTATGGGCATGACTACTCGCCTTGGTATTGACGATGTCCGCCCGCTTATCTCCGCCGGTTCTGTAGCTTCCAAAGCAGTTGTAGGCGAGGTAATTCCTGTCACCGCCCTCGTCTGGCGCGAGGGCCACGACGCGGTCTCGGCAACCTTGTCTGCGTGGGCGGCACGGACCACGGCTACCTCCTCGGTCACCATGCAGGTTGATCCCGATGACCAGGACCGCGTGCACGGCGTATTTACCCCGGGCACCCAAGGCACCTGGTACTTCCGCGTCGATGCCTGGTCCGATCCCATCGCCACGTGGAAGAACGCGGTAACCAAGAAGATGGCGGCTGGGCAATCTGCCGCGGAGCTGGCCAATGACCTGCAGCATGGCGCGGAGTTGTTTTCTCGCGCGGCTCTGCAAACCCCGTCGGATGTGGTGGAACCGCTCTTTGCGGCAGCTCGGGACTTGGAGGATGAGTCCTTGGACGTCGATAAGCGCGTGCAGGTAGCGCTCTCGGAGGAGGTAACAGGCATCCTGCACTCGCATCCCCTGCGCGACCTACTGGTGGAGGGCGCAATCCACGAGGTATATGTGGAGCGTCCCGCCGCACTCTATAGCTCGTGGTACGAGCTCTTTCCTCGCTCCACCGGAGGCTGGGATGAAGAGGGAAATCCAGTCCACGGCACTTTTGACACCACTGCCAAGGCACTGGAGCGGGTGGCCGATATGGGCTTCGACACGGTGTACTTTCCGCCCATCCATCCCATCGGCGAGGTACACCGCAAGGGAAAGAATAATTCGGTCGTGGCCGAGCCCGGCGATGTGGGAAGCCCCTGGGCCATTCAGGACCACTCCACCACCCATCCGGATTTGGGCACGATGGAGGATTTCCAGAAACTAGTCTCCCGCGCCCAGGAACTCGGCTTGGAGGTAGCGCTCGATTTTGCGCTACAGGCATCGCCCGACCATCCGTGGGCGAAGAGCCACCCAGAATTTTTCACCGTCCTTCCAGATGGCACCATCGCCTACGCCGAGAACCCGCCGAAGAAGTATCAGGATATCTATCCGCTCAACTTCGATAACGCCCCTGATGCCATCTACCACGAAATCTATGAGACCTTGATGATTTGGGTGGAAGCCGGTGTAAGTACGTTCCGCGTGGATAACCCACACACCAAGCCGGCAAACTTTTGGGATTGGCTAATTACCCGCGTACATGCCACCCATCCGGACGTCATCTTCTTGGCCGAGGCCTTTACCCGCGCGCCTCGCCTCTTCGGTCTAGCGAAGGCAGGTTTTTCCCAGTCCTACACCTATTTCACCTGGCAAACCTCCAAGCACGAGCTCACCCAATTTGGCCAGATGCACGTCGACCAAGCAGATATCTGCCGCCCCAACCTCTTTGTTAATACCCCGGATATCCTGCACGAGTCCCTGCAGACCGGCGGGCGTGCCATGTTCGCCATTCGCGCTGTCCTAGCCGCGACCATGTCACCGCTGTGGGGCGTGTACTCCGGCTTCGAACTCTACGAGCACACCCCGGTAGCCCCAGGCTCCGAGGAATATCTCGACTCTGAGAAGTACGAACTGCGCCCGCGCGATTTTGCGGCGGCGGTTGCATCGGGAGATTCCCTTGAGTCCTATATCCGGCTGCTCAACCAGATCCGCCGCGATAATCCCGCTTTGCAGCAACTGCGCACCCTGCGGTTCCATGACACCGACAATGAAGCCATCATTGCCTATTCGAAGGCGGATCCAGCCTCCGGCAACGTAGTCCTCATTGTGGTCAACCTGGATCCGCGCAATGCGCAGGAAGCCACCGTCACGGTAGATATGCAGGCTATCGGCCGCCACCCCGGCGAGTCCTATACCGTCCAAGACACGATTACCGGCTCTGCTTACCACTGGTCCGAGCGCAACTTTGTGCGCTTAGAGCCGCTTCGCGACGTCGCCCATGTCTTCGTCCTTCCCCCTGCCGACCACGCCCTCCAGGAACAGCTCACCTGGCGCGTAGTTAGCGACTATCGCCCGTAAACATTCGCCCACCGGACCGCACTCGAACTAGGTACTCTGATTGTATGACTATCCTGGCCGCTGATCTCGCTCGCCTCAATGACTGCCGCCACCATGACCCGCACGGTTTCTACGGCTGGCACGACGGTACCGTCCGCACCCGCCAACCAGGCGCTACCGAGGTGCAGCTGCACACTCCCACGCAATCCGTGTCCATGGATTCGGTGGGCGATGACATCTGGGAGGCGGAAATTGGCGATAACTGCGATTACCGCCTAGAAATCTCCTATCCGGAGGCACCTACGCGCACCGTGGCAGACGGCTATCACTTCCTTCCCACGGTGGGCTCGCTGGATCTGCACCTGATTGGCGAAGGCCGCCACGAGCGCCTCTGGGATGTCCTCGGCGCCAACCTGCGTTCTTATGACACCGAAATGGGTACCGTATCCGGCGTCTCCTTTGCCGTGTGGGCGCCCAATGCCCAGGGAGTTGCCGTCGTGGGCGATTTCTGTGGCTGGAACCCCACTCAGTATCCGATGCGTTCTTTAGGATCTACCGGCGTATGGGAGGTCTTCGTTCCTGGTATCGGTGCTGGCGAGCACTATAAGTTCGCCATCTTTAGCCACGAGGGCCGCAAGGACAAGGCCGATCCCCTAGCCAAGCGCACCGCCTGCCCGCCGGAGACGGACTCCATCGTGGATTCCACCAGCTTCGCCTGGTCCGACTCCGCCTGGATAAACAAGCGCACCGGAAACCTCGATGTCCCGATGAGCATCTATGAGGTCCACGTCGGCTCGTGGAAGGTCGGGGCGAATTATAACCGCCTTCGCGAGGAGCTCATCCCTTATCTCAAGGAGCACGGTTTCACCCACGTCGAGCTCTTGCCCGTGGCCGAGCACCCCTTCGGCGGATCCTGGGGATACCAAGTCTCTGGCTACTACTCGCCGTCTGCGCGTTGGGGCTCGCCGGATGAATTCCGAGAGCTGGTCAATGCCCTGCACGAGAATGGCATCGGCGTCATCGTGGACTGGGTGCCGGCACACTTCCCCAAGGATGATTGGGCCTTGGGTCGCTTTGATGGCCAAGCTCTCTACGAGCACCCCGATCCCCGCCGCGGCGAGCAGGCCGATTGGGGCACCTATGTCTTTGACTTCGGCCGCAATGAGGTCCGCAATTTCCTCGTGGCCAACGCCCTATACTGGGCCGAAGAATTCCACATCGACGGCCTGCGAGTAGACGCCGTGGCTTCCATGCTCTACCTAGACTATTCCCGCGATGAGTGGCTGCCCAACCAACATGGCGGCCGCGAGAACCTAGAGGCCGTGCAATTCCTGCAGGAAACCAACGCCACCCTCAACCGCACGCATCCAGGCGTACTCACCATTGCTGAAGAATCCACCTCCTGGCCGGGCGTTACCGCCCCCACCTCTGAAAACGGTCTAGGCTTTTCCCTGAAATGGAATATGGGCTGGATGAATGACACCTTGGAGTACTTCAAGCACGAACCCATCCACCGCTCTTATCACCATGGCGAGCTCACCTTCTCCATGGTCTATGCCTATTCTGAGCGCTACGTGTTGCCGTTTAGCCACGACGAAGTAGTCCATGGCAAAGGCTCGCTGTGGCAGCGCATGCCTGGCGACGACTGGAATAAAGCCGCCGGACTCCGCACCCTCTATGGCTACATGTTCTCCCACCCCGGCAAGAACCTGCTCTTCATGGGCCAGGAATTCGGCCAGACTACCGAGTGGGCCGAGGGGCATTCCGTGGACTGGAGCAACCTCGACGGTTGGGGCAGCGAATGGCACCAGGGCATCAAGCGCCTCGTACGAGATATCAACCTCGTCTACCGCGATACCCCGGCACTGTGGAGCCAGGATTTCAGCCAAGACGGCTTCCAATGGGTCAAGGCGGATGACTCGACCAATAACGTTCTGGGCTACGTCCGCTACGGCGCAGACGGCTCTGCCCTGCTCGCCGTGTGCAACCTTTCTGGTTCTTCCATCCCCAACTATGGCCTCTGGGTTCCACACGACGGCGAATGGCAGATGGTACTCAACACCGATGACGCCGTCTACGAAGGCGCTGGGAACCCACTTCCCCAGCACATTCACGTGGCGGAGAACTCCGCCACGCTTCACCTACCGGCTAACTCGGTGCAGTGGTACGTACTGGAGAAATAAAACGCCTATCGCTGCGCGCGTAGGAACTCCACCACGCGCGCTTCGATGTCATCGCGAAGCGCATCCATGCGCTCTTCGCCCTCCAAACCACGCAGTGAAGGATCCTCGATGTCCCACCGCTGCGCTGGCCCCTCATATTTCGCATCACCTACTACAATGACGTGGTCGACAGCGGCAGCCAGGTGAGGATCCACTAGAGCAGGGGTACCAGTCATTTCTGCGCCCACCTTCGCGAGGGAAGCTTTAGCTTCTTGATTGATGCCCTGCTGGGTGTGCTCCGGGGTAGTTTGCACCCCAGCCGAGTAAATATCCCAGTCAGGCGCATGCTTGGCGGCTAGTGCCGCAGCCATCTGCGACTTGCCGCGATTTGTATTACACAGGAAAAGCACTGAAGTCATGCTTCCCATCCTACCCAAGCTAGTACAGGGCACTCGCCAGCTTGGTGCGAGCTTTCATCACGCGCGGGTCATTGCCCTCAAAGAGCCCGAAGAGCTCCAGCAAGCGCTCGCGAACGCGTGCTTTCTCATCGCCTGCCGTTGTCTTCATCGTCTCGATGAGGCGATCAAAGGCCTTTTCTGGGGCTCCGGCTACCACCTCGGCGTCGGCAGCTCGCATTTGCTTATCGACGTCCCCTTTATCCCCTTCCGCGGCCGCAATCGGGTCCTCGGTCTGGTTGGCAGGATCGAGGCGCTGGAGCAATACGGTGGTGTCGCGCGCCTGTTTGATCTGCACATTATCGGGCTCGGATTCCAAGATGGAGTTGTAGACGTTGAGAGCGCCATCAAAGTCGCCGGCGTTCAAGAAGCTTTCTGCTTCCTGGAGACGCGGATCCACTTCTTCCTCTTGTGGCTGTTCCGATGCCTCATTGCCTTGCAGGCCCTTCAGCTGTGGTCCAACATTTTGCACCAGGGTATCGACCCATTGCTTTAGGGCGTCTTTGGGTTGCGCACCCTCAAAGTTCGTTAGTGGCTGCCCAGCGCCCAAGGCCACGACTGTCGGCAGATTCTTAACACCAAAGGCCTGCGCAACCTGCGGAGTAGCATCCGCATCCACGTAAGCAACCAAGAAGCTCAAGTTTCCTTGCGCGGCCAAATCCGCAAGGTCCGTCTTCAACTGCTCCGACTGGGTAGAGCGAGCAGTACCGATGAGGACCACGACCGGAACTTCCGTAGACCGGCGAACCACATCTTGGTCGAAGTTGGCCTCGGTTACCGCGAAGAAGGGCTGGACGCCGCCCGCATTTGCCTGCGGCGATTCCTGCGCCTTCTGCCGGGCCTCGGCACGCGCCTTGACTTGGCTGAGGTCGAGCGCTCCTCCTACATAAGCATTATTTGGTGAAGTCATCTAGTCCTCCTTTGCAAGGCGGCGGTTAACCGCATCTACCTTGTCCGTTAGCTGGTTAGTTACGCCTTCGCGAATATCGGCCTTAACCACCAAAGAGGTGCGCGGGGAAACCGCACGCACTGCATCGGTGGCCTTCTTAATCGTGTCAAAGACCTCGTCCCATTCGCCTTCGAGCAAGGTGAACATGGCATTGGTCTCGTTGGGCAGGCCGGATTCGCGGACCACGCGCACGGCCTCGGACACAGCATCGGCCATTTCTTGGGAGTCATTATTGACCACCGCAGGGGCTACAGAAAATGCAACAATCATGCCCGCTAGTCTACCTACGCTCCCAGCAGTGGCGGTGCCAGTGCCGGCGATCGTCGCCCTGGCGGCCCACGTCCCGCGGCCAGGCAACGATGTGTGCCACCCCGGGTGGGATGTTCTGGTTACACCCCGGGCAGACGTAATACTTCTGGGCACGAGCAGAGCCGATATGCCGCATGACATAGGGCTCGCCATGAGTCCAACTTGGTCCCTCGACCGTTTGCGAGCCTAGGAAGGTTGAGCCGTCCTTAGGCAGGGATCGGATCTCTACGGGTTTGCGCCTATTTCGCCGCGGCATTAGAACAGCCGCAATTCATTCGACTCGAGCCCACGCAGCTCCTGGTAGTCCAGTACAACGCAACGAATGCCGCGGTCCTCAGCCAAGGTACGTGCCTGCGGCTTGATTTCCTGGGCGGCGAATACACCGGACACAGGGGCGAGAAGCTCATCGCGGTTAAGCAGCTCCAGGTACCGTGTCAGCTGCTCTACGCCATCAATGCCACCGCGGCGCTTTACCTCGATGGCGACGTTATTATTGTTCTCATCCTTCGCCATAATGTCCACGGGGCCGATGGCGGTGGGATATTCGCGGCGCACCAGGGTGTAGCGCTCGCCCAAGGTATCGATCTGGTCTGCCAAGAGCTCTTGTAGGTGAGCCTCGACGCCATCTTTGACTAGGCCGGGGTCCTCGCCCATGTCATAGGAGATTTCTTCGTGAATCTCGGCAATGGTGATGCGCAACTGCTCGCCCTTGGGGTTTTCCACCAACCACAAGACCTCGCCTGTGTCCTCACCGTCGAGGTCCTCAATCGCGGACTCCTTCAAGGTGCACGGGGGTGTCATCCAATTGAGCGGCTTATAAGCGCGGTCGTCGGCATGCACGGACACGGAACCGTCCGCTTTGACGATGAGCAGGCGGTCTGCCATCGGCAGGTGGGCATCTAAGCGGCCCACGTAATCTACTGAGCATCGGGCGATTACTAAACGCATGTTTTCTACCCTAGCGGGTGGGCCTATCGCTTGGATTGACGGGTAGCGCGCTCGCGCAATTCCCGGAAGTCAAAGCGCTGCTGGCGCTTAGATGGGGCGGCCTCTACCCATGCGCCAAAGGCCATGATGCCATGGGCGTCGGAAGCCAGCTCATATTCTTTTCCTTTGGCCCGAAAGCGAACGACTTCGGTGGCAGCGGACATAAAAGAAGCCTCGTCATCATCAAGCGGGCGGGTGCTCACTACTTCGATGTCGAGGCGGTTGATGCGCAGATCGCAGCGCGGAGAGACAGAACGGAGCTTGAAATACTCCACGAATTCTCCTTCATAACGCAACGAACCATGGCGCCAGGAAAGGGAATTCTTAGCCGGAACTCGGCGCAGGAGGACTGAAGTACCGCGCGATCGCACGGTGAAAAAGCGAAGCGCAGCCAGAAAAATAACTAGCAGCAGGGCCACTCCAAGGGCCCACAGAAGCACTGCAACCACCGTTGAATTCATGGGCCTTTTCACGCCATCCTCGCTCTGTGGAGAAACTGATTCTTTGGATTGTAGCGCCTTGAAGGGCCTACACGCCAATAAGAAAAGGCAAAGAAAAAACGAAGAAGGCGCACCGGCTATAAACCGATGCGCCTTAAGAGAGCAGGAAGGGCGGCTATTGCTGCCCTCTCCTACCAATCCAAGGTATTAAGCCTTGGCGCGGCGAACTGCACGCTGTGCGGCCTCGCCACGGGACTTGGTGAGCTCGTGCTCAGAAGCGAAATCATTCTGAGCCTTCTCCTCATCCACCTCATCGGACCAGATGGCCCAATCAGCGAGGACGGTGATCTTGTCCTGGGTAACGGAGAGGAAACCACCCTGCACGGCGGCGACGCGGCGCTCGCCGTCCACTGGGTGGATGGTCACCACGCCATTATCGATCAGCTGACCGATCATTGGCTCGTGACCGGGAAGCACGCCGATCTCACCCTCGGTGGTCTCAGCCGTGACCATGGAGGCCTGTCCAGACCACAGCAGGCGCTCGACGGAAACCAATTCGGCGGTGATGTCAGCCATGTGCCTCTCCCTACTTCTCGTTCAACTTCTTGTATGCAGCCTCGACGTCGTCCAAGCCACCCAAGCCGTTGAAGGCCTGCTCTGGGTAGTGGTCAAACTCGCCATCGCAGATGCGCTCGAAGGCATCGATGGTCTCAGACAGCGGCACGTAGGAGCCCGGCAGGCCAGTGAACTTCTGTGCGACGAAGAAGTTCTGGCCCAAGAAGCGCTCGATACGGCGGGCACGCTGAACGGTGACCTTATCCTCCTCAGACAGCTCGTCCATACCAAGGATGGCGATGATGTCCTGGAGCTCCTTGTTCTTCTGCAGAATACCGATGACGCGCTGTGCAACCTCGTAGTGCTTCTCGCCAACGATACCCGGCTCGAGGATACGAGAGGTAGAGGTCAGCGGGTTCACTGCTGGGTAAATACCCTTGGAAGCAATAGCACGGTCCAGCTCGGTGGTGGCGTCCAGGTGAGCGAACGTCGTTGCCGGAGCCGGGTCGGTGTAGTCATCGGCAGGAACGTAAACGGCCTGCAGGGACGTAATGGAACGGCCCTTGGTCGAGGTAATGCGCTCCTGCAGGACACCCATCTCATCAGCCAGGGTTGGCTGGTAACCCACAGCGGAAGGCATACGACCCAGCAGGGTCGAAACCTCGGAGCCGGCCTGGGTGAAACGGAAGATGTTGTCGATGAACAGCAGCACGTCCTGGTTCTGCACATCGCGGAAGTACTCCGCCATGGTCAGGCCGGACAGAGCCACGCGCATACGGACTCCTGGCGGCTCATCCATCTGGCCGAAGACAAGTGCGGTATCTTGCAGCACGCCCATCTCTTCCATCTCCAGGAAGAGGTCGGTGCCCTCACGAGTACGCTCGCCGACGCCGGCGAAGACGGAGGTACCGGAGAACTCACGGGCGATACGGGTAATCATCTCCTGAATGAGAACGGTCTTACCCACACCTGCGCCGCCGAAGAGGCCAATCTTGCCGCCCTTAACGTACGGGGTCAGCAAGTCAATGACCTTAATGCCAGTCTCCAGAATCTCGGTCTTACCCTCGAGCTGGTCGAACGCTGGCGGCTCGCGGTGGATGCCCCACTGCTCACCATCGCGGCCGAGACCCGGCTCGTCGAGGCAGTCACCGAGGGCGTTGAAGACGTGGCCCTTGACGACGTCGCCGACCGGCACGGAAATTGGCTTTCCGGAGTCGATGACCTCTGCACCGCGGACGAGGCCGTCGGTCGGTGCCATGGACACGGTACGGACAAGGTTGTCACCGAGGTGCTGAGCGACCTCGAGGGTGACGGTCTTTGCAACAGCTTCGAGCTTAATGTCGACGTGCAGTGCGTTGTACAGGGCCGGCAGTGCCTCACGTGGGAATTCCACGTCCACAACCGGACCGATGACGCGCACGACACGACCGGCGACTGCCGAAGACTGTGCATTCTGCTCTTGCAGAGCTGTAGTCATAATCTAGTCACTTTCTGCGCTGTCAGATAGCGCGCCAGCGCCACCGACGATCTCTGAAATTTCCTGGGTAATCTGTGCCTGACGGGCCTGGTTAGCCACGCGAGAGAGGTCCTCGACCATCTCGGTTGCGTTGTCAGTAGCAGACTTCATAGCTGTACGGCGTGCAGCGGACTCGGAAGCAGAAGCTTCCAAGAACATAGCAAACAGGATACGCGAGACGTACTGCGGAAGCAGCGCTTCCATCAGCGTATCTGCGTCTGGCTCAAACTCGAATCCTGCGGCGACATCATCCGCAGACTCGGAGTCAGTCAGAGCGGATTCACCGAGGTGATACTCCTCATCCTGAATAACCGGCTGAACTGGCAACAGCTGCTGAGCACGCGCGGTCTGGGTCAGCATGGACTCAAACTCGGTGTAAACAACGTGTAGCTGGTCAAAGCCACGTACACCGGCGCCTTCACCCTGCGCATGCAGGCCGTCGCGGCCCTTGGTAGTGCCATGGGAACCAGCAATAAAGCCATCAATCAGGTGACGGCGCACATCGTGGGTGGTCTCCCAAGTTGGATCCTGAGAGAAACCGCCCCAGCTGCCAACTACCTCGTCCTCGCGGAACTTGTAGTGGCCGATGCCCTTATTACCGGTAACGTAGCGAACTACCTCGTAGCCCTTGCTTTCCAGGAGAGCTTGCAGCTGTGCCGCCTTCTTGAAGACGTTGTTGTTGTAGCCACCGCACATACCGCGGTCAGAAGTGACCACGAGGATGGCGGCGACGTTTCCGTCTTCACGCTCACGCAGCATGTCATGCTCCAACGTAGAAGCCGCAGCCAGCTTGTTCATCATGCTGGTCATCTCAGCCGCGTACGGCTGTGAGGCCTCTACCCTAGCCTGCGCCTTGGTAATGCGCGAGGTAGCAATGAGCTCCTGGGCCTTGGTGATCTTCTTAGTCGAATTGACGGACCGGATGCGGTCACGTAGTTCGCGAAGATTAGCCATCGTTTCTCCTCCCTTCTTTAATCTAGACGGTTAGTTGTGAGTTCTGAACTCTACTTAGCCGTCTTGCGGGAGACGTTGAGCTCGGTGTTCTTTACGTCGCTTTCATCCAACGGCTCTACCGGTGCCTCGGAGCCTAGGTTGTGGCCCTCGGAGGTGCGGAAGGTCGGCTGGAAGTCCTTAGCTGCCGCAACCAATGCGTCCTTGGACTCATCGGTCAGCGGCTTGCCGCCGGAAATCTGCTCAAAGACCTCTGGGGTATTGGCATTGAGGTACTCGTGCACCTCTTCCTCGAAGCGGCGGACGTCTTCAACGGGAACGACGTCGAAGATGCCAGCCTCGGCGAGGTAAATGGACACCATCTGGTACTCCACCGGCTGCGGGGAGGACTCCGACTGCTTCAGCAGCTCGACCAGACGGGAACCGCGCTCCAACTGAGCCTTGGAGGCAGCATCCAGGTCAGATGCGAATGCCGCGAAGGCCTGCAGGTCACGGTAGGAAGCCAGGTCCAGACGCAGGTTACCGGCGACCTTCTTCATGCCCTTGGTCTGTGCAGCGCCACCGACACGGGAGACGGAAACACCGACGTTAATAGCCGGGCGAACGCCCTGGTTGAACAGGTCGGACTCCAAGAAGACCTGGCCGTCAGTAATGGAGATGACGTTGGTCGGAATGAAGGCGCCGACGTCGTTTGCCTTGGTCTCAATGATCGGCAGGGCGGTCATGGAACCAGCACCCATGTCGTCGGAAAGCTTTGCAGCACGCTCCAGCAGGCGGGAGTGCAGGTAGAACACATCGCCTGGGTATGCCTCGCGTCCCGGCGGACGGCGCAGCAGCAAGGAAATGGCACGGTAGGCCTCAGCCTGCTTGGTCAGATCATCGTAGATAACCAGGACGTGGTTGCCCTGGTACATCCAGTGCTGACCCAGCGCTGCACCGGAGAACGGTGCCAGCCACTTGAAGCCGGCGGAATCGGAAGCCGGTGCGGCCACGATGGTGGTGTAATCCAGTGCGCCGTGCTCCTCAAGGGTGCGGCGCACGCCAGCGATGGTCGAGCCCTTCTGGCCGATGGCGACGTAGATGCAGCGTACCTGCTTGTCCTTGTCGCCGGACTCCCAGTTAGCCTTCTGGTTCAAAATGGTATCGATGCAGACCGCGGTCTTACCGGTCTTACGGTCACCGATGACCAGCTGGCGCTGGCCGCGGCCGATCGGGGTCATTGCGTCGATAGCCTTGATGCCGGTCTGCATTGGCTCTTCAACCGGCTGGCGCTGCAGCACGGATGGTGCCTGCAACTCGAGGACGCGCTCCTCTTCAGCGTTGATTGGGCCCATGCCGTCGATCGGCTGACCCAATGGGTTAATTACGCGGCCGAGGAATTCCTCGCCCACTGGGATGGAGAGAACCTCGCCGGTCCTCTTAACCTCGTCGCCCTCCTTGAGGGACTCGAAGTTGCCCAGGACCACGACACCGATGGAGTTAGTGTCAAGGTTCTGTGCGACGCCAATCACGCCGCCTGGGAACTCGAGCAGCTCATTCGCCATAACGGACGGCAGGCCAGAAACCTGCGCAATACCGTCAGCTGCCGAAATGACCACGCCGACCTCCTCACGGGAGGCCTCCGCGGAGTAGCTCGAGGTGTAGTTCGCAATCGCACTACGGATCTCGTCGGAGGAGATCGTCAGCTCCGCCATGTTCTTCCTGCTCTCGGTAGTATCTTCCAGCACTTACTTAAATCGTTTCTGTCGTTTCGGCTACGCCATCTGGGCACGCAGGCGGGCAATCTTGCCTGCCGTGGAGCCATCAATGACTTCATCGCCGACGCGGATGCGCATGCCACCGAGGAGGCTGGTGTCAACCTCAGAGTGAATGGACATCGCACGACCATAAATTTTGCCCAGCTTCTCAGCGAGTACTGCTTGCTGGCCTTCGTTTAGTTCACCCGCTGCGGTAACGCGCGCAATGGTGCGGTCCTGCAGGTCAGCTGCAGAATCAGCCAGAGCGGCTACGTCATCGATCGGGTTCTGCTCTGGGCGGGAGATGGCCTGAAGCACGAGGGCCTCAGTAAACATCGTGACCTTGCCGTAGAGCACGTTTGCCAGCAATCCGCGCTTGCGGGCGGAATCAGCAGTTCGGTCGGAAAGCAGCTGGGTGAGCTCGCCCTCACGGTCAAGGATCTGGGACAGGCGGAAGAGCTCGTCTTCTACCTGGCCCAGCTGACCCTGCGCCTCAGCACCGCGCAGCAGTGCGCGGCGGCCCAGGGACACCAAGCCCTTGACAAAGTCCTTCGGGGTGGACCACTGTGCGGCCGCAGCTTCCTGGATGATGCGCAATGCGCCATCGGAAATCTTGGGGCCAAACAGGGTCTCAGCCAGGGACTTGCGTGCCTCGCTCGGGGCGGCGATATCGGTGAATGCGACGCGCAATTCGCGGTCTGCATCCAAGACATCGACAACCTCGAAGATATCCAGGCCCGCCTGCGCGGCGGTGGCGACATTGTTGTCGCCTCCCAGGATCTCATCCAAGCGGGTTTGCGAGGTTGCGAGTGCTTCGCGGCTAGCTGCCTTCATAGTTGCCTACTTTCCGGCCGGTGCCACAGAGTCGAGCTCGGACAAGAAGCCATCAATGGTGGAGGACTTCTTAGAGGCGTCGGAAAGCTCGCCGCCCAGAATCTTCTCCGCCAGGTTGATGGAGTTCTGGCCCATTTCGGAACGCAGCTCAGTAACAACCTGCGAGCGGGAAGCCTCCAGCTGCTTTTCGCCATTGGCGACGATGCGGCGGGACTCTTCTTCCGCGTTGGTCTTAGCCTCGGCCTCAATCTGCTTACCGCGCTCACGCGCCTGCTCGCGGATCTCGGCTGCCTCTGCACGGGCATCGGCCAGCTGAGCATTGTACTTTTCCAGAGCAGCCTTAGCCTCGGCCTGCTGAGCCTTAGCGCGGTTCAAGCCGCCCTCGATCCGGTCTTCACGCTCCTGCAGCATCTTGGTGTACTTCGGAAGCACAAGCTTCCAGAACAACAAGAGAATTACAATGAAGCACAGCAAAGACCAGAAAATGTCATAATTCTTGGGCAGAAGCACGGAGAAGCTACCCGATCCCGGGTTCTCCCCTCCTTCTGCAGCAAGCATATAAACGACGTTATTCATAGGTCTCCCGTCTTAAAAGTTTCGGTTTGGAAAACTCGATCTTTTAGAACAGGAAGCCGGCAACGAGGCCAATAAGTGCCAGGGCCTCAGTGAAGGCGATACCCAGGAACATGGTGGTACGAAGCTGACCGGCCATCTCCGGCTGGCGAGCCATAGCCTCAACGGTCTTGCCGGCGACGATGCCGATACCGATACCAGGACCAATAGCTGCTAGGCCGTAGCCAATAGTACCGAAGCCTTCAAACTTAGAAGCGGCGTCCGCTGCCAGAATGATCTCGTTCATGGTGAAAGTCGTTCCCTTTCGTAAATGTGTCAGCCCACAATCGGACTGAATGTCAATGTTGTGAAGTTAGGTGGTTTACTCGGTCGCGCTCGTCGACCTCGTCCTTAGTGCGAATCTGCGTGCAGGGACAGCTCAATGTACACCGCCGTCAACAGAGCGAAGATGTACGCCTGCAGGAAAATAACCAGAATCTCGAACAGGCTCATAGCCAAGCCCAAGACAACGGTTAATCCAGACAGGGCGGTCCACCCATTCAGCTGCCAGAAGAAGAAATTCGTAGCAGAGAAGAGAAGAACCAGGATGATGTGTCCAGCAAGGAAGTTCGCCATGAGACGAATAGCAAGGGTAACCGGTCGCAGAATGAACGTAGAGAAAAATTCAATCGGTACCACCAGCAAGTGCAGTAGCGGAGGCAAGTTCGGAATCACTACAGAGGAGCGAATGAACTTTCCCAAGCCGTAACGCTTAGCACCGGCGTAAATCATGGCGATATACGCAACGGCAGCCAAGACAATTGGCATACCAATACGACCGTTTGGCGAGACGTTTAGCCCCGGGATAACGGTCGCAACGTTCATAAACAAAACCGCGAAGAAGATGCTAGCGATAATTGGCAGAAATCGCTTTCCCTCCTTCTTACCCAAGATGTCCTCAGCGATATGTACACGGACAAAGTCGACCGCGTTTTCGCCCACATTCTGAAGGCCGGAAGGAACCAGCTTGGGGTTCTTAAAGGCGGCCCAGAATAGGATCACCACAATCAGCGTCATCAATATACGAATCAGCATCAGGCGATCAAGCGCGAACCATCCGCCGGCAAAGTCGCCGAAAAACAGATGGTCAGCATTCATTTGCCCCGGGAAGAATTCTTCACCTAGATCGGGCGTATGGAAGTGCCCTTTCATAGCCAATGTTGTAACGCTCAGCGTTCTCTCCCGTGTTCGGGCCACACAGCTTGTGAAAGCTTCTGTGGTGCGATGGACGTCTCAAACTCTCCGCCTTGAACACGGACTCCGTCGCACATCAGCGTGATCAAGGCAGGGATTTACCAGGACGGAAAGCAGGCTGGTGCCAACTACCGCGGTAACCCGAGGGAAATAGTATCAGCTAGATCAAGAGTTTTTGCACGTGGGGGCCCCAGTTTGCGAGTTGATCTTTCCCACAGCAGCGATCAAAGGATCAAAACCGCTATTTTCCGGCCAAATTCAAGAACGTGGAGTTCATCACACTGTTCTCTTTCACCTCCTCCTCGGGGGTGCCCATTTCCACTTCTGGCCGGTAGTGCACATAAAAAAAGAGCTGTCCTCCGCCACGACATGCAAAGAACAGCACATCCCAAATTGAGGTCGCTAGAGTAACCGTATGGGACTTAGGATACGTAGGTAACCCTAGAGGTAACGACTCCCCAAACCTCGGTGCCTAATGTCACAACGAGAGCTAAAACCACCGTTATAAACAACGCCCAAGTGTCGTAGAAATCCAGATCGCGGATCAAGGCAAGCACACCAATAAGGACAATTAGCTTGATTAGCCACCCTCCTAGAACTAAGGCAATCGTTGTGGGCGGGGTAGATTTCGCGGTAAGGAGGACAGACCCAGCTGTAAAAAGCACGAAACCACCGCCAAAGGCAGCACCAATAGCAACTCCCCATACCCCCGGCATACCCTTCATACCGCCCCACACAGCGAGGGAAACGATTGTAATGGCAAGGAGAGCCTTTGCACCTAGGCTTACAGCTCGCTGTATTGGAAGTCGCGGGTCATCAAAGTCAGGATTCACTATTTGGTCACTCACGGCTACACACCCTACCTCACGAGGGCTCGGATTCCTTCACCACGACGGACTTTCGCGCAGCTGGACCAATCTTTCCTTGCCGCAAAGGTACGAGGGTTGCCGCGAACGCCAAGAGCAAGGCAACGATGGTGACGCCAATGGCCACCGGCGCGGGCACGATGGAAAAGGACACCGCGCCGAAGGCCACGGCGGAGACCCACAGGTAAAGAACCAGCACAGTCCGGCGGTGAGTATGGCCGAGCGAGAGTAGGCGGTGATGGATGTGCGCCTTATCTGCAGAAAACGGCGAGCGTCCTTGAGACAGGCGGCGAATCACAGCCCAGACAAGGTCCAGGACTGGAATAAACACCGCTGCGACCACCACAATGATGGGCGACATCAAGGCGACAATGTCCACCGTGCCGTAAAGCGACATGTTGATCTTGCCAGACGCGGAAGTCGAGGCCGCAGCGAGCAAGAGTCCAATCAGCATCGAGCCAGAATCGCCCATGAAGATGCGAGACGGTTCGAAGTTATGCGGCAAGAATCCGGCGCACATTCCCACCAGGGCAGCGCTAATGATGGCCGGTGGGTAGGCCGAGACTGCACCGCCTTGGTCGTGGAGAACCGTCAAAGAAAACACCAGAATTGCCCCGCCCGCAATCATGCCAAGGCCTGCCGCTAGGCCATCGAGGCCGTCCACAAAGTTGATGGCATTGATGAGCAGAACGGTAAAGAACGCGGTGAGCAGGGTGCTTTGCAATTGGTCGAGGACGACCGTGGTGCCGCCTCCAAAAGGGATGAAAAGCAGCGTCCAGGTAAGGCCCAGCCCGCTCATCAAGGTGGCCGCAAAGAGCTGGCCAAAAAGCTTCACTATGGCACTCAGCTCGACCAAGTCATCAACCACTCCGACAAGCACGAGCGCCAAGGCCGCCCACAGCACCGCATTCATCTCCGGAGTGACGGGCATAAAGCCCCGAGTCAAGGCTGGAAGCTGGGCTGCGAGGAATATCGCCGCCACGAAGCCGGTAAACATGGCCACCCCACCCATGCGCGGGGTGGGCTGTGTGTGGGCGTCGCGCAGCCGAATCTCCGCCACGCGGCCGGTGCGCACCAAAAAGGAGCGCACCACACCGGTGGTGAGATACGTAAATGCTGCTGCGACGAGAATGACGAGGGCCAGCTCGCGCAGCGGGACACCACTGCCGCTCACGCGAATTCCCCCTTAAGCCTGTGGACGGGTGCGCAGGGTCTGCGCGTCGACGCCGATAACCTCGCCGATTTCCTCGGCCGAGAGCGCTCCTTCGCGCAGCAGGTACGGGCACTCGCCGGAGAGGTCAATGATCGTCGAGGGCTTGCCGACGGCCGTCTCTCCCCCATCCAAGTAAACCGTCACGGCTTTACCAAGCTGCTGCTTGGCCATGAGCGCCGTGGTCGGCGGCTGGTGGCCAGAAATATTGGCAGAGGAGACAGCCATGGGGCCAACCTCGCGCAGCAACTCGATGGCAATGGGATGCAATGGCATGCGCAGCATCACGGTGCCGCGGGTATCGCCGAGGTTCCACGGCAGGGACGGCGCTTGCGGGACGACGATGGACAGTCCACCGGGCCAAAAGGCCTCCACCAAGTCACGCGCGGTATCGGTATAGGAAGCGACCAGACCGCGAACGGTATCCCAGGAACCTACCAAAACCGGCACCGGCATATCCGGGCCACGCTGTTTAGTGGCCAAGAGGTTGGCTACGGCATCGTTATCAAAGGCATCGCAGCCGAGGCCGTAGAGCGTATCGGTGGGCATAACCACGAGGCGACCGGATTGGGCAGCCTTGACCGCAATGTTCATACCCTCTTCGCGCTCGGCATCGTTGGCGCAGTTAAAAATCTTTCCTTGCATCATCTTCTCCCCTTCTTGCCCTCACTGGTGTCTTAGTCTACCCCGCGCACCGCAGTGACAAACCGGGACGTTCCCGTCAGGTCTTGCAGCGCGGCGATCTGTTTAAAGCCGCCGTGTCGGGCCACTGCGGCTTGTACGGCCTCGCTCGTGGAATCGTCGTGTTCGATGGCCACCTTGCCTCCCGGGCGCACAAGGCGCGCAATGGTCGGGATAAGGCCGGTGATGACCCCCATCCCATCCGCCCCGGCGAAGACCGCGTTATGCGGGTCGTGATATACCTCCGGTTCAAGATCCGGGGTCTCTGGCACGTAGGGCGGGTTAGTCACGAGGAGGTCCACGGTCCCATTCCAGTCCGCCAAAGTGTCGTCGGCAGTGGCGTCAGCCTGGATGACCTCTACCCCGGTGTTATGGGTATTGGCGTGGGTATAGGCCAGTGCGGCGTCGGCAAGCTCAACTGCCCTCACCTGCGCTTTGGGTAGATAGTGGGCCAGGTAGAGCGCTAATGCGCCCGTGCCGGTGCACAAATCAACCAGCCGCGGACCGTCCACATTGCGCACCGCCCAGTCCGCCATAACCTCGGTTTCCGGCCGCGGGATAAACACGCCCGGGCCTACCTTGAGCTCCAGCGGGCCGAACCAGGCGCTGCCTAGTACGTACTGCAACGGCTCGCGGGCCTCCCGGCGACGAAGCAGCGCATCAAAGGCCACGTCGAAACCAGGCATAGGTGACTGATCGAGCGGGATATCCATGTGGCCGCAGTGCATTAGGTGCGCGGCCATAATGCGTGCATCCCATTCAGGGCTGGCCACCCCGGCAGCACGAAGGCGCTGCACCCCGCGGCGCAGCGCCCGTCCATACGTGTTATTCACGCTGGTTTACCCCTCGGCCTCGAGGCGCTCAGCGCGCTCTTGGTCCTGCAGGGCCTTAATAAGGTCATTCATGTCACCGTTCAACACGGAGTCCAAGTTATTGGCCTTGTAACCAATGCGGTGGTCCGTGATGCGGTTTTCCGGCCAGTTATAGGTGCGGATACGCTCGGAACGGTCCATGGTGCGCACCTGAGAGGCGCGCTGCTCGCCGGCCTCAGCCTCGCGGGCCTCGCGCTCCATTTGATCCAGACGGGCCTGCAGAACCTGCAGCGCACGCGCCTTATTCTGAATCTGGGAACGCTCCTTCTGGCAGGTCACGATAAGCCCGGTGGGCAGGTGGGTAATACGCACCGCGGAGTCGGTGGTGTTCACGCCCTGACCGCCCTTACCGGAAGAACGGTAAACGTCGACGCGAATATCCTTGTCATCGATATTGACAGACTCGACCTCTTCCGGCTCCGGGTAGACCAGCACGCCGGCGGCAGAGGTCTGAATGCGGCCCTGGGATTCAGTAACCGGAACACGCTGCACGCGGTGCACGCCGCCCTCAAACTTGAATACGGACCATGCACCATCGCGCGACGGGGACTTGGAACGGAAGGAAATGGTCATATCCTTCACACCGCCCAAATCGGACTCATTGAGGCCCAAGACCTCCCAATTAAAGCCCGTCTTGTCCGCATAACGCTCGTACATGCGGGCCAAGTCGCCGGCAAAGAGGGCCGCTTCTTCGCCGCCCGCGCCGGCCTTGATTTCCATAATGATGTCCTCGGAATCCTGCTCATCGCGCGGCGCGAGCAGGTCAGCGAGCTTTTCTTCCAAGCTCTCCACGGACTTTTCTAGGCGGTCCGCTTCCTCCTGGAAGTCATGGTCCTCATAGGCCATCTCCTTGGCATCGGCGAGATCCTCGCGCGCCTGGGTCAGCTCATCATTGACCATGATGATGGGGCGCAGCTCCGCGTAGCGCTTGGAGAGCTTGCGGAATTGCTTCTGGTCGCCGGCTACTTCCGGATCGGCCATCTGCATCTCAATGCCCTGGTACTCGGACACGATGTCATCAACGAGCGAAACCTGATTAGACATAATCTTCTTCATCCTTATCCGCAGCCATCGGGGCCGAGGAGGCCACCTGCATCAAGAACTCGCCATTGGAGCGGGTCTTCTTCAGCTGCTTAATGAGCAGGTCAATGGCCTGGTGGGAGTCCAGGGCGGAGAGGATGCGACGCAGCTTGGTCATGATGCGTGCTTCCTCTGGAACGAGCAGCAGCTCGTCCTTACGAGTACCGGACGGGTTGACGTCCACGGCTGGGAAGACGCGGCGCTCAGAGATGCCACGATCCAGCTTCAGTTCGGCGTTGCCCGTGCCCTTGAATTCCTCGAAGATGACTGTATCGCCGGTAGAGCCGGTCTCCACCATGGCGGTGGCGATAATCGTCAGCGAACCGCCCTCTTCGATATTGCGGGCGGCACCCAGGAAGCGCTTTGGTGGGTAGAGCGCATTGGAGTCCACACCGCCGGAGAGAATGCGGCCAGAAGCCGGGGAAGAATTGTTATAAGCGCGGCCCAGGCGGGTAATGGAATCCAGCAGGACCACGACGTCCTTGCCCTGCTCCACCAGGCGCTTGGCGCGCTCGATAGCCAGCTCCGCTACGGAGGTGTGCTCTGATGGCGGACGGTCAAAGGTAGAGGCAATAACCTCACCGTTGACGGAACGCTGCATGTCCGTAACTTCCTCAGGGCGCTCGTCTACGAGGACGACCATGAGGTAGCACTCCGGGTTATTGGTAGAAATCGCGTTGGCGATATTCTGCAGAATCGTCGTCTTACCGGCCTTTGGCGGGGAGACAATCAGCGCGCGCTGGCCCTTACCAATCGGCATGATGAGGTCAATGACGCGGGTGGTGAGGATCTTCGGATCCGTTTCCAAACGCAAGCGCTTATTCGGGTACAGCGGGGTGAGCTTATTAAAGTGCGGGCGCTGCTTTGCGCCTTCCGGATCGATGCCGTTGACGGTATCGACCTGCACCAGCTGGTTGTACTTGCGGCGGTTGCGGCCATTGCCGTGCGTGTGCGTCGGGCCGGAGACCTTGACCTGGCCGGTGATGGCGTCACCAGAGCGCAGGCCCAGGCGGCGGACGATGCCGTTGTTTACGAAGACGTCGGAAGCCGCGGCGCGGTAGCCCGTGGTGCGCAGGAAGGCGACATTATTGTCTACGACATCCAAGATGCCGCCGACGGCCTGCAGCTCATCGCCCTCGCGGACCTGCAAATCGTTGCCGCCGTTATTGTCATTGTTATTTCCGCGGCCGCGGCGGTTGCGACGGTTGCGGCGCCCACGGCGGTTGCCGCGCTCGTGGTTATTGTTGTCCTCGTGGCGGTTGCCGCGCTGCTTATTATCGCCGCGGTCATTCTTCTCGCCCTGACTATCGGAGCCGTCCTGGGAGTTAGTGTCGCGGTTGTCCTTAGTGCCGCCCTGCTCCTCGTTGCGGTTGCGCTCCTCGCGCTCTTGCCGTTCTTGGCGCTCCTGACGCTCTTGGCGGCGGGCGCGGTTGCGGCGAGCGCGGCGGGCCTGGGAGCGCGACTCATAGCGCTGCTCCTCGCCAGAGCTCTGCTGGCGGTTATCCTGCTTCTCGCCGGATTCTTCCTGCTTTTCCGCCTTCTTCGGCGCATCATCCTGCGCCTTAGTGCGTGGTTTATCTACCTTTTCAGGCTTCTCTGCCTTCTCCGCCTTTTCTACCCGAGCGGCTCTTTCCACCTTGGCCTTGGCCTTTGGCGGAACTTTACCAGTCTTGATGGCGGTGATGAGATCCCCCTTGCGCAGGGCAGAGACACCACGTAGGCCGCGCTCTGCGGCCATTTTGCGCAATTCCGGCAGCTTCAGGGATGCAAGATCCTGTGCTGCGGTGTTGTCCGTTTCGCTCACGGATATCCTTTCGTTGCTTGACCAGGTCCGATTATGCGGGAGCCGCCGCAGCCTATGCTCGCGGCGTTGCACTGGAAGCCAATGTGTATTTTTCTAGGACTTCTCGCCCTCGTGCCAAGGCGCATGCGCGTCCTGCCGGGCAATAAGTATGAGGCCTCTTCCGTGTCCTCGAGGAGACTTCGCACAACGAGTGCGCGAACCGGAAGAAATCAAGAAACGACTGCGGGCAAACCACTTCTCTGGGCCCGAATGCATAGGAAAGGGGAGCTAAAACTTTCCGGTTTCCTACCAGTCGCGAACAAGTATAACGCATAGGGCGCAACGCCCGCACCATGACACCGCTACAGTAGAGGCATGCTTTCCACGATGATGGATATCCCCCTCTCCCTGACCCGCATTTTGGAATACGGTGCCTCGGTTCACGGGGACACCACGGTTACCACCTGGCACGGTGAGGGCACCGGCTCGGAATTCGATCCAGCCGAGGAAGTTACCTTCCGCGATATCGCTGCCCGCGCCGCCGCGTTCGCCCACGCCATTCACGATGAATTGGGTATTACCAGCGATGAGCGCGTGGGCAGCTTTATGTGGAATTGCGCCGAGCACTTGGAAGTAATGTTCGGCACCGCCTGCAAGGGCGCGGTTTTCGCCCCGCTGAATAAGCAGCTGATGAATGACCAGATCCGCCACATTATTAACCATGCGGAAATCTCCGCCATCGTGTGCGATCCCCGCTTGGCGCAGCAGCTAGGCAAGGTGCTCGTGGGCACCGACTCCGTGGGAAGCGTCATCATCACCGGCGCCCAACCAGCGCAGCAGTTTGCTCACCTTTTCCCCCGCGGGGTTGAGGTGTATTCCTATGAGGCTCTTATCGACGGCCGCTCTACCGTCTATGACTGGCCCGAACTAGATGAGCGCACGGCCGCGGCGCTGTGCTATTCCACGGGCACCACGGGTGCGCCCAAGGGAGTGCTGTATTCACACCGGTCTCTCTATTTGGAGGCCATGCAGCTGCGTTCCTCAGACTCGCTGTGCATTACCCACGGCGAGACTTTCCTGTGCTGCATTCCTATCTGCCACGTGCTCAGCTGGGGCGTTCCCTTCACCTGTTTCATGACGGGCACCCCGCTGGTGCTTCCCGACGCCGACGTGTCCGCCCCCACCCTAGCCAAAGCCATCGCCGCTACCTCTCCGCGCGTGGCACACGGCGTGCCCACCATCTGGATCCAGCTCTTTGTCCACTACATGCACCATCCACCAGAGCGCATGACGCTCACCGAGATCTACGCCGGCGGCTCCCCCGTTCCGCCGACGCTGATCAAGATGTGGGAGGAGCGCTACGGCGTCGATGTGGTCCACGTGTGGGGCATGGTGGAAACCTCCACCGTGGGCAGCGTTGCCCGCCCGCCCCAGGGCGCCTCCGGCGATACCCGCTGGGCCTACCGCGTATCCCAAGGCCGCATCCCCGCCTCACTGGAATACCGCGTGGTCAACGACGGGCAAGTCGTCGCTCGCACCGACCGCAATGCCGGCGAGCTGCAGGTGCGCGGCAACCTGGTCACCGGTTCCTACTACCACTCGCCCACCGCTGAGCCGGGCGAAATCGCTTCCGAATTCCGCGGCAAGCAAGTCGAGGCCGCCGAGGATAAGTTCACCGCCGATGGCTGGCTGCGCACTGGCGACGTCGGCTCTGTTACCAAGGACGGCTTCCTTACCGTGGAGGACCGCGCCCGCGATGTCATTCGCTCCGGCGGCGAATGGATCTATTCCGTGCAGCTAGAAAACCTCATCATGTCTGACGAGCTTGTCGTCGAGGCCGCCGTGATTGGCTACCCCGATAAGCAATGGGTCGAGCGCCCACTCGCCGTCACAGTATTGGCCGAGGGCGCCTCGCCCACCATCGAAACCGCAGAGCGCCTGCGCGCCAGCATGCGCAAGGAACTGCCGAGCTGGATGCTGCCGGAGTATTGGACCTTTGTGAAGTCCATCGATAAGACATCCGTGGGCAAGTTCGATAAGAAAGATTTGCGCGCCCACCTGGCAGAGGGCGAGTACAACATCATCCGGCTCAAGGGCCCAGGCGAATCCCAGCGCCTCGATGCCACCAACGCCGCCGATTTAAGCCGGGAAAACTAGGAATAAATTCGCGTCAGTCGCCGTTGCAGCTTGGTGTACCTCGTCCCCTCTCTTAGACTGGCACCAATGACCTCTTCCTCCCAGCAGCCCGTGGTTTCCCTGCCCCTGCCTACCGTGGGCCGAGCGAAACCGCCGGCGGATCTGCCTGCACCGGCCGCTGATGGCACGCGCGCACTGGTGGATCGCTATGGACGCCAGGCCCGCGACCTGCGCGTCTCGCTGACGGATCGCTGCAACCTGCGCTGCACCTATTGCATGCCGGCCGAAGGCTTGGAGTGGATGCCCACAGAGCAAACCTTGAGCGATGAGGAAACCATCCGGCTGATCCGGATAGGCGTCGACAAGCTGGGCATCCGCCAAGTGCGCTTTACCGGCGGCGAACCCCTGCTGCGCAAGTCGCTGGAGAAAATTATTGCCGCGACCAAGGAGCTGCGCACCGACCAGGGCCGCTCCCCGTCCACCGCGCTGACCACCAACGGGCTTGGCCTAGAAAAGCGCGCCGGCGCCCTCGCCGCGGCCGGGCTCGACCGCATCAATATTTCGCTCGACACCATCGACCGCGAGCGCTACGCCGCACTCACCCGTCGCGACCGGCTCGACCACGTGTTGCAGGCCATCGCCGCCGCGGATGCCGCGGGACTGCATCCCATCAAGATCAACGCCGTGGTCATGCCCGGGGTCAACGAAGAGGACATCGTCCCGCTGGCGGACTATGCCGTCCACCACGGCGCCCAGCTCCGCTTCATCGAGCAGATGCCGCTTGGTCCCCGCGAGCAGTGGCGCCGCGAAGACATGGTGACGGCCGAAGACATCCTCACCCGCCTGCGTACCCACTTTTCCATGGAGCCGGCACGCGAACCTCGCGGTTCCGCCCCCGCCGCCCTGTGGGAGGTCAGCGCTCCGGATGGCACGCGCGGCACGCTAGGCATCATTGCCTCGGTCACCCACCCCTTCTGCGGCGATTGCGACCGCACCCGTCTTACTACCGACGGCGCCATTCGCAATTGCCTGTTTGGCAATTCCGAAACCCCACTGCGAGACCTGCTGCGCTCCGGCGCGAGCGATGAGGACATCATGGAGGCTTGGGCCGGGGAAATGTGGACCAAAAAGCCCGGTCATGGCATTGATGACGAGGGCTTCCTCCAACCAGACCGTCCGATGTCCGCCATCGGCGGCTAACCTGAGTCTTATGTCCACGCCCCGCAGCATCTCCGCGCACCTCGACGCCGTACTCGCGCTGGCTTCCACGCCACCGGCCGAGTCCGCACCCGTCGACGCCTCCCTCACCGGCCGCGTCCTCGCCGCCGACGCCCCCGCGCGCTTTCCCGTGCCGCCCCACGCCAACTCGGCTATGGATGGCTTCCTCGTCCATGCCGCGGATCTCTCCTCCACCGCGCCATGGACCCTCCCCGTCGCCGGCGATGTACCGGCCGGCGCGGCTCCCATCGATGTGCCCGCCGGCCACGCCGTTCGCATCATGACCGGTGCCCCGGTGGCCGATACCGCAGGAATGCTCGTCGTTCCCGTGGAATACACCACCACCCCGGCCGGCCCGGTAGCGCTTCCGGACGAGGTCACCATCACGGAGGCCCCCACCAAGTCGCATATCCGCCCCGCCGGCGAGGACATCCAGCCCGGCGCGCCAGTCGCCACCGCCGGCACGCTTATCGATGCCGCCGTCATCGCCGCGCTCACCTCCGCCGGCGTATATACCGTTACGGTCTTTCGTCGCCCGCGCATCGCGGTCATTTCTTCCGGCGAAGAACTCGTCTCTTCCCCCGCGGAGCTCGCCCCCGGCCAGCTGCCGGATTCCAATGGCCCGATGCTCGCTGCCCTTGCAGGTGCAGACGCACACGTCCACGTGGGTGATGCCCCTGCGGACCTCGCCTCTGCGCTCGATGAGCTAGCCCCCTCCCACGACCTCATCATCACCTCAGGTGGCGTATCCGCCGGCGCCTTCGACGTCGTCCACACCGTACTCGGGCGCACGGATTCCGCGTGGTTTGGGCACGTCGATCAGCGCCCGGGTGCCCCGCAGGGCTACTCGCTGTGGAATGACACCCCGGTGCTGTGCTTGCCCGGCAACCCCGTAGCAGCCTTCGTCGATTTCCAGCTCTATGCCCGGCCACTTATCGCCGCACTGTCCGGACACCCCACGCCACGCCAGCGGGTCAACCTGCGCGCCCGGGTGGATTCGCCCCTTCCTGCCTCCCGCGGACGGCCAACCATTGTTCCCGTCACCGTAGACTTTCAGGCAGCGCCCGCCATCACCTCGCACCTGACCCACGGCAGTCACCGCATCGTGTCGCTGGCCGGCACCAATGGCTTTTGCCTCGTTGACTCCGAGCCGCCGGCCATGGGCGAGGACATCACCGTTTATCTGTATTAAGGAGCAACCATGGAATTTACCCACCTGAACTCTGACGGCGCCGCCTACATGGTCGACGTCACCGAGAAGCAGCCCACCGTGCGCACCGCCACCGCCGAAGGCGAGGTCGCCTGCTCACCCGAGGTCATGGCCGCCCTGCGCGATGGCACCGTGCCCAAGGGCGATGTCCTCGCGGTCGCTCGCATTGCTGGAATTTCGGCCGCCAAGAAGGTCCCCGAGCTGCTTCCACTGGCACATACCATCGGCGTGCACGGCTGCGCAGTGGAGCTCACGCTTGCCGACGACCACGTGTCCATCTCCGCCACTGTCCGCACCGCCGACCGCACCGGCGTGGAAATGGAGGCACTGACGGCTGTGAACGTTTCCGCGCTCGCCATCATCGACATGGTCAAGGGCGTGGACCGTTCCGCGTATATCCGCCGCTGCGGAATCGTGGCGAAATCCGGCGGCCGCTCCGGGGACTGGTCCCGCACCCTCCCGGAGTCCTAATGCTCGGCGCGGTCATCCTCGCCGGCGGCCACGGCAGGCGTATGGGCGGCGCCGATAAGGCCTCCCTTTTTGTCCACGGCACGCGCTTTATCGACCGCCTGCTCGCCCAGCTTCCCTACGGCACCCCGACCGTGGCTGTCTCCCCGCATCGCCTCGGCGTGCCCCAGGTGTGCGAGTCACCGCTCTACGGTGGTCCTGTCGCCGGCATCGCGGCCGGCGCCCAGGCGTTATCCCACTGCTCCGAGCTCGCCCTCTTCGCCGTGGATGCCCCCGATTCACCGCTACTGCTTCCCCGTCTGCGCTCGACCCTCGCTTCCTCCACGGCCGATGCCGTGCTCACCCGCGCCGCCGACGGCTACCTCCAGCCGCTGTGTTCCCTCTGGCGCACCTCCGCCCTCCGCGCTCAGCTCGAGTCCCTTCCCACGACTCGAAACGTCTCCGTCCGCCGCCTCATCCGTGGTGCCAACTTCATCGAGATTCCCGGCACCGGCGCTGAACGCGACTACGACACCCGTGCGGAGCTGCGCGAGCTCCCTGCGTTCACTGCCCACACCGCCCTTCGCGCTCATCGGCAGCCGCTGACCTAGCCCACCGCCTCCGCCCGTGAGCGCCAAGGGAAGAAGTCTCCGCCTCCCCGCCCTTCGCGCTCACTGGGAGCCGCAGCAAGCGCGAAATCGCCGCCCCAGTGAGCGCGAGGGGTGGACGAACACAGAAGCCGGCCCTTCGCGCTCACGGTGGACATGAAATGTGACCACGAACGGTCGCTGGTGAGCGCGAAGGGCGGGAGGAGCGGGAGGGGCCGTACCGCTGGAGGGCTACTCGGTAACGATGAACTTGCCGTGCTGGCCCTTCTCGGCGTTAGTCATGATGTGATTGACAAAGGAATAGGTACCGGGCTCGTTGAAGGTCATCTCGACGAATCCGCCTTGCGCCGGGAGGAGGTCCAGGGCTTGCGAGCCGGTCGAGTCCTCATTCTTGATGAGGTAGGCGCCTTCCTTGTAGGCGGTATCGAATTGCTCGCCCACAACGTGGAAGCTCAGCGGCTGGTCGGGGCCTAAATTGGTCAGCCACAGGCGGACGGTATCGCCTACCTTGGCCTTGATGGGCTCTGCGTCATACTGGCCAGGGTAGTAATTGAAGGCCATCAGATCGAAGCGGCCGTCGGCAACGCGCTGGGCGTCGGCGCCGGTGGATTCCTCGCCCAGGAAGACTTCAGTAGCCATGAAGTTATACTCCGCGTCCACGGGCTTGAGGTCCGGCGGATCGATGATGACGTTGCCGGCCATGCCGTTGGCGATGTGTAGGGACATGGGCATCGTGGAGCAGTGATACATCCAGATGCCGGAGCGGTTTGCGGTGAACTTATAGGTCAATTCCTCGCCCGGTTGGATGGATTTCATGGTCTTATCTGGGTTTACCTCGCCGGCGTGGAAATCAATGGAGTGGGCCATGGAGCCCTCGTTCTTGATGGTGATTTCGAACTTATCGCCCACCTTGCCACGCAGGGTGGGGCCAGGGGCTTGGCCGTTGAAGAGCCAGCGCATCTGCTTGATGCCGGGGGCGACCTCCACGACTTCCTCGGTCATCGTCCAGGTCTCTTTGTGCGTCTTCGTCTCAGCGGCCGGCTGCAAGGTGGCGTCAAAGGCGGAAAAATCATCGCGCTGTGCGCCGAGTTCGGCGGCAGTTGGCACGTCTACGTGCGGATTGCTAGCTGAGGACACCGCATGGTCATGTCCTGCAGCGGCGCCGTCTCCCACGTTGACCTGGAAGGTCATGCCCTGCATCTTGTGGCCGGCGATGGTGCAATAGCCTTCCTCGGAGGAGTCGATGACTCCGGCATCGAGTTGGACGGTCTCGCCGGGGTCAACGCGGCCGGTCTCGGCGTCGCCAATCTTGAGGTCATGGACTTGGTCGCCGGAGTTGGTGAAGTTGACCACCAGGTGGGTGCCGGGGTCGATGTCGATGGACGAAGGAGTAAAGGCCATTCCATCTACGCCCACGTCAATGGTCTGCGTTTCGCCAGAGGATACCGGTGCCGCAGACTCCGTGCCCTTGCCGGTGGAATTGACCACCGCGAGCGCGATGACCGCCGCCAGCGCGATGCCGATGAGCAGCCATGAGGCCCAGGAGGAATCCTTCGGCGCGGGTTTGTCCGCAGGTTGTGAGGAAGAAACGCTCAGCATTTAACTCTCCAGTCTTTTCTTAAGGTAGATGGCTCGGCCGACGGCGATAACGTTGGCGGCAAGGCCTATCCCCATCATGATAAGCCCAGCCACGGTAGCGCCCAGCAATGTCAGCAGTCCGCCCAGGTTGATGAGCAGCAGACGGGCGTAGCCGGTGCGCTCGGTGGTATCAGGGCGTGCGCCGGTAAGGATAGGAAGCAGGTGGTGAAGGACGCCGGTGACCAACTGCAAGAGGCCGGCACCGAGGAAGGCGGGCAGCAATATCAGGGTGATGGTGCGCGGGTAGGCACCCACCGCTGCGGAAATGGCGTCACCGGCACACAGCGCCAACATCCACAGCAGTCCGGCGATAACGGCCACGGTGGCGGTGGTCAGCCGCGGCGAGCGCCCCATAACGGTGGCAAGCACCGGCTGGATGATGAGTACCGCCGCCAGGACCACGAGCAGTTGAGCCACGCCTGCGGCGCGGGTAAGGCCCACCGCGTACAGCGCCATCGCCAAGGCCAGGCCAACACAGTGCACGATGAGCGCGCGAGTACACCGCGCGCGAGCGGTGGGCGAAATCGCGGTGGCCGATAGCGTGGGGAGCAACGTGACCACCGTGCCGATGACGGTAAGCCACGCGAAGCCCCAGATCATGCCGCGCGAGTGGGCGCCGACAAGGAGGGAATACTCGCCTACCCCATTTCCGCTCAGGATGACCAGCACCACGGAGACAATCATGAACACGGCCGCCGCGATATAAAAGGGCACGGTCACGGCAAAAGAACCAGACAATGAGCCGCGCAGGCGCCGCGCGATGAACCACAGGTGCCAGGTGAGGGCGGCGATGATGAGGGCAGAGGCGGCGTCGGCAAGCGGGCCCCAGTCATACCCCGCCCTATCAATGAACAGCAAGATAAGCCCGAGCTGCACTAGGCCCACGCGACTGCCGACGCCCCGATAGTCCCCGCCCGCAGTCCGGGTCAAGGCCTCGGTGAAATGGGTGGAAAAGACGATGATCGCCGTGGTCAGCGCGCCAATGGTGAAGGGATGGATGATATCCCACCACACCACAGGAGCGCCCAAGGATGCAGCAATGAGCAAGCCGAGGCCGGTAAAGATCCACAAGCCGATAATGGTGGCGCTCAGTGTATGCCAGCGGCCGCGCGCGGCCAGGGACACGTCATGAATGCGCACGGCGCGACTCCTTTCCGGTCAGGACAATCCCGCAGACGAGAAAAACTAACACTGCGATTATCGTAACCACCCCGCCGGTGCGGAGGGCAGTGGTGTGCTCGGCGCAATCGGCAAGGATGCGCAGCGCGAGGCCGCCATGTAAGAACGCCACCGGCACATAGAGCACCGGGTGGTACGGCAATCGGCGGCGGATAACGGAGGTGAAGATGATCGGTGCGTGGGCAAAGATCATGGACATGACAAAGCCCAAGAAGATGGCGTGCACTGAGGCATCATAGGCAAAGCCCGTGGACTGCCCGTGCAGCAGCCAGAGGTAACCGCCGAGGGCGAGCCAGGCGTAGCCGGCCAGCATGCATGCCGCCGAGTAGCGCGGCAGGCTGTGAGAACGCACCAAATTCTTGGCCACGTCTACCCGCGCGGTGGCCGCAGCGATGGCGATGAGCACCAAGCCCATGGCGCGATAGCCCACCGCTGGGGCAAGCACGTAGATGACGCTGGCCGCCGCCAGCCCCAGGACCAGGAGGGTGAGGTGGTTTTCGGCGCGGGTTCCAGCCATGGTGACGCGCGCTAGTTCCATGCGCTCGCCGATGATGGTGGCCACCGCGTAGAGGACGCACAGCGGCATCGCCGCGCCGAACCCCGGGCCCATGGCCCACAGAGCGGCGGCTGCTACTCCCCCGATTACACCAGCTGCCTGCACCAGGATCGCGAGGCTCGCCTGGCGGCGATAGATGGTGGCGTAAATGAAGCCCAGGACGAGGAAGCTGGCGGCAAAACACACGGCCGGGACCGCCCGCGGCAGGCCGGCGAGAATGCCCAGCACGCCGGCGACGTGGCACACCGGCCCGGCCCACGCCCAGGAGGTGCACACGGCAACGGTGCGCTCAAGGCCGATGGCTCCGCCCACGAAGCCGAAGACCATGAGTGGTCCGTGGTCGGCGGCGAAAGACGCGCCAGGGGTAGCGGTCAACCCCAATAGGGTGGCGCCCGCAGCCAGGCCTACCAGCAGCGATAGGCCTGCGAAGGCGAGGAAGATGAGGCGATGCGCCACGCTATTATTTTGCACGGGTTTTATCGTACTAATATTGGTTGCAGAGCGAAACTCGCATCCCTTAAGAAAGGACCACTCGCTATGCAACTGCCCATCTCCGATGCCAATAAGCCACATTCCATCCCGACCCTTAACGCCTCCGAAATTCCGCACGCCGTTCGCCACGGCGCCATCCACGGCGCACTGGGCACCCTTAACGTGGGCGAGTCCATGATCCTCATCGCTCCACATAATCCGGTTCCCCTGCTCAAGGAGGTCGAGGCCCGCGAGGAGAGCTTCGAGCTGGACTATCTCAAGGAAGAAGAAAACGACTTCCACATCAAGTTCACCCGCGTGAGCTAAACCCGCGCGGGGCGGAGGGCTATCCTGGATAGGTCACACTCTCCGCTGTAGAAGGAGCCCTCCGCAGATGAAGAAGCGCGCCGCCGCACTCCTCGCCGCCCTCGCATTCGCCCTTACATCCTGCGCTCCCCCAACGTCAACGACCTCCGCCCAGAACGCGGATGCTGCCACGCTCAATGTCTTGGCTGCATCCTCCACCCGCGTCATCAATGACGAACTCACTTCGCGCGCAGGCCAGCTCGCGCCGCCGGTAAATCTGAACTTTGAAAATGGCGGCTCCTCCGACCTGGTGAGCAAGCTGCGCGAGGGCGCCCCGGCCGATCTTCTCCTCACGGCTTCGAAAAAGACCATGGATAAGGCGGTGCAGGATGGCACGGTTGCCACGCCCGAGGTGCTTGCCACCAATGTCATGGTCATGGTCGTGCCCAAGGGCAACCCGGCGGGAATCCGGTCGGTGGAGGATCTGCCCCACTCCGACCACTTCGTGCTCTGCGATCCCCAAGTTCCCTGCGGCGATATCTCCTCCCAGATCATCTCTGATAAGCGCCTGGACGTCCATCCATCCTCCCAAGAACGCCAGGTAGCCGACGTTTTAGGAAAGGTCGCCTCGGGCGAGGCGGATGCTGGGTGGGTCTATTCCACCGATGCCGCCGCGGCCGGCGATGATGTCGAGGTGATTGACATTCCTGGGGCAGAGAAATTCACTAACCAGATTGTGGGCGCCGTTACCGCAGAAGCATCCCACCCCGACCAGGCTCGCGCGGTGCTCGATATCCTGAGCGGCGACTTTGCGTCCACCTGGCGCGAGCGCGGCTTCACGCCAGCGGAGTAAGCTATGTCCGCCCCACAGCCTATTCGCCCCAAAGCCCCGCTTCTTATCGGCCTTATTGGCCTCATTGCGGTAGCTACCATCATCGTCCCCGTCGCCGCCCTTGGCCTGCGCGTGCCCTGGGCGCGCATTAGCGACTATCTCGCGCGCGACGAGATCCGGGACATGCTGCTCATCTCAGTGGCAGCCGCCTTCCAATCCATGATCCTTGCGCTCGTACTGGGCTTGGGGCTGGCCCTGTGGGTGCAGAAGCTCGGCCGCGGCAGCGCCGTAGTGCGTCTCTTGGTCTACCTCCCCTTGGCCATGCCACCGGTGGTGGGCGGCTTGGCCCTTACCGCAGCCTTTGGCCGCAAGGGGTACTTGGCCCCGCTTCTCGACGCCCTAGGCATCCACTTCGCCTTCGCCTTCCCCGGGGTCGTTATGGCGCAGACCTTTGTGGCGCTGCCCTTTGTGGTGGTCGCGGTCGATTCGGCGCTGCGCCAGCTGGACCAGGAAATCCTCGCCTCTGCGCGCGGCGTGGGCTTGGGCCGGTGGGAGGTCCTGGGCAAAATCACCCTGCCATCCATCGCCCCGGCCTTGGCTACGGGTGCGGGGTTGGCCTTCGCGCGCTCGCTGGGCGAATTCGGCACGACCCTGACCTTCGCCGGCTCGCAGCCCGGTGTTACCCGCACCATGCCCCTGGGTATTTATTTGGAGCGCGAGGTCGATGCGGATGGCGCATACGTGCTCTCCGCGCTACTTATCGGGTTGGCCTTGGCTTGCCTGGCGCTGGCGGGCTTGCCTGTGCTGCGGCGGCGAAGCTACCAGCCGCAGGCCAGGCGGTTGCATGAGATGGACGTCGATAAGCTTCGCGACCTTACCCGGCCCACTGATGCGCCGGCGTTGTCGGTGACCGTCGACGGTATGCGCACGGATTTTTCCCCGCGTGCCATTACGGCCGTGGTGGGCCCGAATGGTTCCGGCAAGACGACCTTGATGGGGCGCATTGCCGGACGCCTGAGCGGCGGGGAGGTCTCGCCGGAGGGCGCCGACGTCGTCTTGCTCACCCAGCGGCCGGGGTTGCCGCCGCGCTCGACGGCCGTGGAGGCGGTGGCCATGGTCACCCGCGATAAGACCCGTGCGCAGGAGCTCCTGGCTGCGGCGGGATTGCACGAGCTTGCCGACGTCCCCGTTCCCGCCCTGTCCGGCGGCCAGGCCGCCCACGTAGCGCTGGTGCGCGCGCTAGCCGCACGGCCGGCTGTCCTGATTGTGGACGAGCCCCTAGCCGCAGTCGACGTGAAATCGGCCGAGAGGTGGCGCCACTTCTTGCACGCGGCCCGCGCAGACCGTACCACGCTGCTTGTTACCCATGATGCTCTCGATATTGCGCACTTGGCGCAGGACATGCTGGTCATGGAATCCGGCCAGGTGCGGGCCCACGGCGCAACCGCGCGTCTGCTTGAGGCACCGCCAACGGGCTTCGTTGCGGCGCTAGCGGGTCTCAACCGCCTCGAAGGAACCGTAACCGAGATCAGCGCGTCCGCCGTCGAGGTCGCGTGCGGCGATATTACCGTTCTGGCGACCACGGAGGATGCTTCTTTTGCGCCTGGTCAGAAGGTGGCGGTGACCTTTGACCCGCATGCGGCCACAATTGGCGCGGCGCCAGAGGCCAGCAATCAATGGGCAGCGCGCGTCTTGGCCGTCGAGGCCACCAGCCTCGCAGCGGCGCAGCTGCGAGTTGATCTGGGCGGCCAGGAGGCTACGGTACCGGTAGACCGCGAGTTCGCTTTAGACGTTGGGGTGGGTAACGTCGTATCCTTAACAGTGTCTAAAGCAAACGTTTTTGTCCACCCCAACTAAGATTTCTGTTTTCGCAGACCCCAAGGCGGATTCCCACCATGCCTGATTCACTTCCCCGGTCCACCACCGAACTTTTTCCGGAGGCCCTCAACCTCTCGCCCAAGCAGCGCGAGGTGCTCACCGCTGTGCAGCGCCACCCCGAAGGCGCCAAGGCCGGCACAGTAGCCGAGGAACTAGGCATGCACGTCAACACTGCCCGCGGACACATCGATGAACTGGTCAACGCTGGGGCCGTCAACGTAGTCTCCGCGCCGAGTAAGGGCCGCGGGCGCCCCTCCCTCATCTTTCGGGCCCGCGTACCGGATAATAAAGCGATAGCAGAGGAATACATCACCTTGGTGGAAGTGCTGACCACGATGCTGGCGGATAAGGAAGAGCTCGATGACGCCGCCTCGGCCAAGGCCCTCGAGATCGGGCGACGCTGGGCGCGCGCCGCGGGCGCGGATGCCTCCAATGGTGCGCTCGATACGCTCTTTGCCACCCTGCGCGATATGGGCTTTGACCCCGCCACCAAGCCGGACTCGACCGACATCGAGCTTCATGCTTGCCCCTTTGTCTCTTCGGGTCTTGAGCCTTCGCAGTTCCTGTGTGCGGTACACGCTGGCTTCCTGCAAGAAACCAGCGATGATGACACCTCGATCACTTTGGTGCCGCGCCAGCACCCCAACGTGTGCCGGCTAAAGATTAAGCCTGCGTAAGCTCCACGCGGACGGGGCCGGCCACGGTGAGGTCGATGACGCGGAGGTTTTGCTCGCGGGCGTCGGCAAGAATGCCCTCCTCAATATCCTCGGTGTGCAGCACCATGACGGTGGGGCCGGCGCCGGATAAGTAGGCCGCATAGCCGCGGTTGCGCAGGCGGTTGACCCACTCCGCGGTCACGGGAAGCACATCCGCGCGGTACGGCTGGTGCAAGCGATCGCGGGTTCCCTCCCACAGGAGATCCGGGTAGTTCTGCAATGCCGCCACCTGGACCGCGGTGCGCGAGACGTTGAACGCCGCATCCGAATGCGTCACGTGCGAGGGCAGGACGCGGCGCACCGCCTGGGTGGAGGCGTGGAAATCCGGCACGAGCGCGGTGGCGCGGATATCTTCGTGGACCTTGATGGACGCGGCGCGGTAGTCCGGCAAAGAATGGCCATCGACGGGGACATTGGTCCACGACACCACGGCGTCTCCCAGCACGGAGGCGGCCGCATTATCGGGGTGACCCTCAAAGGCGGAGGAAAGCTGCACCACTTGCTCTTGGGTCAGCGGGCTTCCCGCCAGCGCATTGCCGGCGGCCACGCCCGCCACCGCGGCGGAGGCGGAAGAGCCCAGGCCGCGCGACTGCGGGATATTATTATGCGAGACCACCCGCAGGCCGGGCACGGTGGCGTCGGCCGCCGAGAGTGCGGAGCGAATCGCCTTGACCACCAAGTGGGAGCCATCGCGCGGCAGGTCTTCTGCGCCCTCGCCGAAAATTTCCACCGTAAGGCCCGAGGTGGTGACCTCTACCTCAACGGTGTCATACAGGCTCAACGCCATGCCCAAGGTGTCATAACCCGGGCCAAGGTTCGCCGTGGAGGCAGGAACGGTCACGATTGCCTTAGTGCCGACTTCAACTTCGATACTCATAGCTATCCAGTCTATGGGGCCGAGCTAGCTGCCAAGGCGGATTACGGAATGAACGGCCTTGACCTCTTCGAGCTCGCCCAAAGCAGCCACAATGGTGTCCAAGGTGGACTCCTTCGCGGCGTGGGTGACCACGATGAGGCGGGCGGTGTCCGCGCCGTCTTCTTGGCGGACGGTGCGCAGGGAGACGTCGTTGTCAGCAAAGACGGCGGAGATGGCGGCGAGCACGCCGGTGCGGTCTTGAACTTCCATATCGATGTGGTAGCGGGTTTCTACCTCACCGAAGTCTGCGATAGGCAGGTTGGCATAGGTATTCTCGCCTGGGGCGCGGCCGCCGTGGACGATATTGCGGGCTGCACCGACGACGTCGCCAAGCACGGCAGAAGCCGTAGGATTGCCGCCCGCACCATTGCCGTAGAACATCAGGGAACCTGCGGCCTCGGCCTCAACGAAGATGGCATTATAAGACTCGCTCACGGAAGCCAGCGGGTGCTCCTTGGGCACCAACGTGGGGTGCACGCGGGCATTGACCGCCTCGGAGCCGTCCTCACGCTGGAGGCGCTCGCAAATGGCCAGCAGCTTGATGGAATAGCCGGCATCATTAGCGGCGGCGATATCAGCGGCGGTGACCTTGGTAATGCCCTCGCAGTGGACGTCCTCAAACTTCACGCGGGTGTGGAAACCCAAAGACGCCATGATGGCGGCCTTAGAGGCGGCGTCATGGCCCTCTACATCCGCAGTGGGATCGGCCTCGGCATAACCCAAGCGGGTAGCCTCCGCTAACGCTTCATCATAGGAAGCGCCCGTGGACTCCATCGCGTCCAAGATGAAGTTAGTGGTGCCATTGACGATGCCGGAGATGCGCTCTACCTGATCGCCGGCCAAGGAGCGCCGCAGCATGCCCACTACCGGAATCGCGGCGGCTACGGCAGCCTCGAAGTAGAGATCTACGCCGGCGCGGTCGGCGGCCTCCGCGAGCTCGTCTGCATGCGCAGCAACCAGGGCCTTATTGGCGGTCACCACGGACTTTCCGGAATTGAGTGCGGCGAGCACCAGCTCGCGCGGAAAATCGATGCCGCCGATAACCTCCACCACGAGGTCGATATCATCGCGGGCGACAAGCGCCTTGGCGTCATCGGTCAAAAGCTCCTGGGGCACACCCGGGCGCAGCTTATTTTTATTGTGGATGGCGATGCCGCGAATCTCGGCTGGGCCACCGATGCGGTGAGCAAAGGCATGAGCGTTCTCCCCCAGCAAGCGAAAGACCTCAGCACCAACGGTGCCGAAGCCCAGCAGCGCGATACCAACGGTCTCGCCCTCTCCCTTGCCGGAATGCTCGTGTGCCTGAAGCTCGCTAGTCGATGCAGCCATAATCCGTCTCCATTGTGCGGTTGGGGTAAAGGTTTAGTGCCCGCTAATTGCGGATACAGGACACTATACAGAACAAGCTGTCTACTTTCGCCACAAATGGGTCAACAGATAGAAAAGTCCCCGTCACAGGCCCTGAATTAAATTAGGCCTCGTGACGGGGACAGAGTGGCCGGGCTAGTCCACTTCGAGGGAAAGAAGATCTTCGATGGTCTCGCGGCGCAGCATGGGCTTGGTCTGGCCCACGCGCGTGGCGACGACCGCCGGGCGCACCGCACCGTTATAGCGCGAGGACATCATGTACTGGTAGCCACCGGTAGCAGCAAAGGCGATCAAGTCTCCCGGCTGGATATCATTGGGCAGCTCACCGTCTTCAAGGAGAATATCGCCGGACTCGCAATGGAAGCCCACCACGCGGGAGGGCACCTCTTCCCCATCGCTAAAGCGGTTGACCACGCGCACGTCATAGGCCGAACCGTAGAGCGCTGGCCGGATATTGTCTGACATTCCACCATCGACGGAGATATAGCGGCGCAGCGGCAGATCCGACTTGCCAGTTTCTACATCCTTGACGGTACCCACGCGGTAGACGGTCACCGCCGAGCCGGCAACCAAGGAGCGACCGGGCTCAACCAAGAGGAAGGGCGCCTCGATGCCCAACTCCTCTGCGGTGTGCTTGACCGCGCCGAGCATATCGCCGGCCACGCGCTCGATATCCAGCGCCTCCTCATAAGGCATGTAGGGAATACCAAAGCCGCCGCCCAGATCGAGCTCTTCTAGAGTTACGCCCAGCTCGGTATAAATCTGGCGGTACAGCCCCATGACGCGCTCCGCGGCAAGTTTGAATCCCTCCGCATTAAAAACCTGGGATCCCACGTGGCAATGCAGGCCGCTTAGGTGCAGGTTGTCCGCCTCCAAGCAGCGCTTGGCTGCAGCCAAGGCCGCGCCCGTGGCGAGCGAAATGCCGAACTTTTGGTCCTCATGCGCCGTGGCGATGAATTCGTGCGTATGCGCATCAACACCCGGCTTGACGCGGATCATCACCGGCTGGACCTTGCCAGCCTCGCCCGCAATGCGATTGAGTTCTTCCAGCTCGATCTCGTTATCAATGACCACGTGGCCCACGCCGGCGTCTACACACAAACGCAGGTATTCATCGTCCTTATTGTTGCCGTGCGTGGTGATGCGCTCGGCCGGAAACTCCGCGGCCAAGGCAATCTTAAGCTCATTGAGCGAGGCCGCATCCAAGCACAGGCCTTCCTCATTGACCCAGTTCACGATCTTCTTCGAGATGAATGCCTTGGAGGCATAGTGCACGTGCTCTGGGCCTCCGAAGGCGCGGGCCATGTCCTGGCAGCGGGACCGGAAGTCATCTTCATCGAAGACATACAGTGGGGTCTGGAATTCCTCCGCCAAATCCGGCAGCGGAACGCCAGCAATGGTCACTACGCCGTCTTCCTCGCGCTTGGCATTGCGCGGCCAGACGTGGGCCGGCAGCTCATTGAAATCCGCCACTTACATCTTCTCCGGGGTGCTCACACCCACCATGGTCAAGGCATTGGCCAAGACCACGCGGGAGGCTTGCGCCAACGCGAGGCGGGCGCCGTGGATAGGTGCTTCCTCCTCGCCCGCCTTGGGCAGAACCTGGCAGGAGTCATAGAAGCGGTGGAAGACCGCGGCGAGGTCTTCGGCATAGCGGGCAATGCGGTGCGGCTCGCGCAGCTGCGCAGCTTCTTCCACCACGGCCGGGAACTCACCCAGGGTGCGGATAAGGTCACCCTCCCGATCACGGGTGAGCAAGGAGAGATCCGCGCCTTCCGAATCGACGCCCAGCTCGGCTGCCTTGCGGCCGATAGAGCACAGGCGGGCGTGGCCGTACTGCACGTAGTAGACGGGGTTATCGGAGGACTGGGATTCCCACAGTCCTAGGTCAATATCGATGCTCTGGTCCACAGAGGAACGCACCAGGGAATAACGAGAAGCGTCCACACCGATGGCGGCCACGAGATCCTCCATGGTGATAACCGTGCCCGCACGCTTGGACATGCGCACTGGCTTGCCATCGCGCAGGAGGTTAACCAGCTGGCCAATGAGCACCTCGACGGCGTCGGCGTTGTAGCCCAGGGCGGCTGCGGCAGCCTTCAAGCGTGGCACATAGCCGTGGTGGTCAGCGCCGAGCATGTAGATATTCAAATCGTGGCCGCGATCGAACTTATCGGCCACGTAGGCAATGTCGCCGGCAATATAAGCTGCATTGCCATCGGACTTGACCACCACGCGGTCCTTGGAATCGCCGTAATCGGTCGACTTGAGCCACCAGGCATTTTCAGCCTCGTACATATGGCCTTCGGCCTTGAGCTTTTCCAGCGCGGCATCGACCGCACCGGATTCGAAGAGGGAGTTCTCGTGGAAGTAGACATCAAAGTCCACACCAAACTCATGCAGGGACTGCTTGATCTGCGCAAACATCATCTCCACGCCGTCTGCACGGAAGGCTTCCTGAACCTCTTCGTCGCTACCCTCTAGCGCGGATGGGTTCTTCTCCACGACGGCCTGGGCGATGTCCTGGATATAGGCTCCGCCGTAGCCATCCTCCGGAGTCGGCTCGCCCTTCGCGGCAGCCACCAGGGAACGGGAGAAACGGTCAATCTGGCCGCCGTGGTCATTAAAGTAATACTCGCGGGTGACCTGGGCACCAGAGGCCTCCAGCACGCGGCCCAGGGAATCGCCCACGGCCGCCCAACGGGTGCCACCGAGGTGAATCGGGCCAGTCGGATTAGCGGAGACAAACTCTAGGTTAACCTTCTTACCCGCAAAGGAATCGTTAGAACCGTACTCCTTGCCGGCGCGAAGGATCTGCGCGACGATCTCTCCCTGGGCGTCGGCAGCAAGGCGGATATTAATGAAACCAGGGCCGGCGATATCGGCCTCTGCAACGGCATCATTGTCCGCCAAGGCCTCTGCCAACCAGCCGCCCAGCTCGCGCGGGTTTGCACCGGCCTTCTTGGCCACTTGCAGCGCCACGTTGGTGGCATAATCGCCATGCTCAGGATTGCGTGGGCGCTCTACGGTTACCGTTTCCGGCAAAACGGAGGAATCAAGCTCATGGCTTTCCATGACCTTAACGGCAGTTTCTTTAATCAATGTGGCCAAATCAGCTGGAGTCATGTCGCACGATTCTAGTTCACTGAAAAGACGAGTGTGAAAAGAGCTGTAGCAAAAAGTTCACCTTTGCAGCGCAAACGGTTGATAGCAGTTTTCTGCAACACTAATATTGCGAAATAATTGCTGGTCAAGCGGGGGACGCATTACGCACGTACTGGTTAAAAGGAGTAGAGTTATGACTACCCCCATGTAAAAAATCAACGAGGAGCACCGTATGCGCATTGCGCTATTTTCCACTTGCATTGGTGACGCCCTTTTCCCGGACGTACAAAAAGCAACGGCATTGGTTCTCTCCCGCTTGGGCCACGAGGTGGTCTTCCCGGAGGAGCAGACCTGCTGCGGCCAGATGCACATCAATACCGGCTACCAGAAGGAAACCCTGGGAATGATCCGCTCTTATGCGGATGCCTTTGCCGATCCCTCCATTGATTATGTCGTCGCGGCCTCCGGCTCCTGCGTCGGCGCCGTTCGCGAGCAGCACGAGCGCATCGCCGACCGTTACGGCAGCTCCGCCGACGTCGACGGCGCTCGCAAGACCACCCAGAAGACCCTGGATCTGCCGGAATTCCTGGTAGACGTAGAAGGCGTTACCAACGTGGGGGCATTCTTCCCGCACCGCGTGACCTACCACCCTTCCTGCCACGGCCTGCGCTTTTTGAAGCTGGGCGACCGCCCACTGCAGCTACTGCAGGAAGTCGAAGGCATCGAACTGGTCACCCTTCCCAATAAGGAAGAATGCTGTGGCTTCGGCGGCACCTTTGCCATCAAGAACGCAGAGGTATCCCGCGCGATGGTCACCGATAAGACTCGCCACATCAAGGAGACCGAGGCTGAGTTCGTCACCGGCGGTGACTCTTCTTGCCTGATGAACATCGGTGGCGCCCTGAGCCGCCAGCGCTCCGGCGTCCGCGCCGTTCACATGGCTGAGATCTTGGCTTCCACCAAGGAGCACCCATGGACTCCTACCTCCGCCGCCTACTCCAAGGAGACGATGCTCTAATGACCTCTTTCCTCGATACCACCCCACCGCGCGCGCCGGAAGGCTACGGTAACCTGCGCGGCAGCAAGGCCTTTGTTCCCCTGGCACACGTTGGCCTGAATAACTCCACCCAACGCCACAACCTGCAGCACGCCACCACCTCTATTCGTGAGAAGCGCTCCAATGCTGTAGAGGAGCTGGACGATTGGCAGGAGCTGCGCGCTGCAGGTTCCGCCATCAAGGAAGACGTTGCCGCCCGCATGCCAGAACTGCTCGAGCAGTTCGAAGAGCAGGTCAAGGCTCGCGGCGGCGTCGTCCACTGGGCACGCGATGCTAAGGAAGCTAACCAGATCATTGAGGGTCTGATTCGCGCTACCGGCGAGACCGATGTAGTCAAGGTTAAGTCCATGGCCACCCAGGAAATCGGCATGAACGAGCACCTGGAGGCCGCGGGCATCAACGCTCGCGAGACCGACTTGGCAGAGCTTATCGTGCAGCTGGGTGAGGATAAGCCGTCCCACATTTTGGTGCCGGCAATCCACCGCAACCGTGCGGAGATTCGCGATATTTTCGTCAACAAGATGCCGAATACCGATGACACCCTGCAGGCACAGCCGGCAGAGTTGGCCGAGGCATCCCGCCAGTTCCTGCGCGAGCAGTTCATGCAGGCCAAGGTTGCTATCTCCGGCGCCAACTTCGGTGTGGCAGAAACCGGCACCATCAACATCGTGGAGTCCGAGGGCAATGGCCGTATGTGCCTGACCCTGCCGGAGACCCTCATTACCGTGATGGGCATTGAAAAGCTAGTTCCTACCTTCCAGGACTTGGAGGTCTTCCTCCAGCTGCTGCCGCGTTCTTCCACCGCGGAGCGTATGAACCCATACACCTCCATGTGGTCCGGTGTTACTGAGGGCGATGGCCCGCAGAACTTCCACTTGGTGCTGCTGGATAACGGCCGTACTGCGGCCCTGTCCTCCCCGATTGGCCACCAGGCTCTCAAGTGCATCCGTTGCTCGGCTTGCTTGAATGTTTGCCCGGTCTACGAGCGCGCCGGCGGCCACGCCTACGGCTCTGTCTACCCTGGCCCGATCGGCATTTCCTTGACGCCGCAGCTGACTGGTATGAAGGACCACAACGATCCTTCCGCCAGCCTGCCTTATGCGTGCTCCCTGTGCGGCCGCTGCGACGAGGTGTGCCCGGTGAAGATTCCGCTTTCCGACGTCATTTTGGAAAACCGCCACCAGAAGGTCACCCACGCCACCCCACCAATCGAGCCGAAGCTCTTCAAGACCATTCAGTTGCTGTGGAGCAACCCGAAGCTGTGGAACAAGGCAACCCACATGGTCGCCTTGGGCCGCATCTTGGGTGGCACCAATAAGACCATCGAATCCCTGCCACTGTTTATGTCCGGTTGGTCCGAGGGCCGCGACACCGCGGTTCCGCCAAAGAAGTCCTTCCGCCAGTGGTTCGAGTCCGAAGAAGGCAAGGAACTTCTTGCCGAGGCCCGTGAGGAGTCCAAAAAGTGAACGCAAAGCAGGAAATCCTAAGCCGCATCCGCTCCGCCCAGAAGCAGGCTGGTCTCCCCGACCACGTTGATGCCCCGCGCGACTACCACCACGAGGGCACTCTGAACGCGGACGAACTGCGCGATATGCTCATTGACCGACTCGAGGATTACAAGGCCGAGGTGCACGTCACCGAGGAAGGCGAGCTCAAGCAGACCATCGCCACGATCCTCAAGGACCGCGAGTGCAACGACATTCGTTACGCCGAAGGCATGGACGCTAGCCTCTTCGAGGGCTTCGACGCCAAGCCGGACGATAAGTCCGTCGATCCGCGCACCCTGAACGAGACGGACGCTGTGGTTACTTATTCCCACGTCACCTCCGCACAGACCGGCACCATTGTGCTCGAGTCTGATGAGCGCTGCGGCCGTCGTGCACTGACTCTGGTTCCGGACCGCCACCTGTGCATCGTCCACCAGAACGAGATCGTCTACGGTATCCCCGAGGTCATCTCCCGCATGAACCCGGAGAAGCCAGCGACCTGGATCTCCGGCCCGTCCGCTACCTCCGATATCGAGCTCACTCGTGTCGAGGGCGTACACGGCCCGCGTGACCTCATCGTTGTCATCGTCAAGTAGTAATGCGTAGCCCCTCTCCTGCCCCGGCCGGTGAGGGCACCCACCTACTGTGAATATGATGCCAAAGGCATCAAAAAAGCATAGGCTAGGTCTACCAATCATTTTTATTCTGGAGACCTAACCTATGCTTTCTTTTTCTTCTAAGCTTGCGGCCACGCTTGGTGCTGCCGCACTGACCATGGGCATCACTGCACCGATTGCCACGGCCGCGCCTGCACCTGCACCGCTGGAAACCAAGCCCGCTATTTCCTGGGAAGACTGCCCCGAGCAGGTAGATATCGACTCGGCTGAATGCGGACGCATCGAAGTCCCTACCTACTATGACAATCCGAAGGCCGGCACCATCAGCGTCGGCTTCGTGCGGGTGCCCGCAGCCAACCCAAGCGCCCGCCGTGGCGCATTGTTTACCAACCCTGGTGGCCCAAATGCCGATGCTTATGGATGGGCCGGCAATAGCGCTTTTCCGTGGCCACAGGCCGTGCGGGACGAGTGGGACACTATCGGTGTGCAGCCACGCGGTCTTCCAGGCTCCACCCCAGTCAAGTGCGATGCTTCGGCCACCAGTGATCCCCTCCAGGAAAGCTTCCAGGTGGGAAAGCTCACGCGCGATGCCTGCGAAAAGCACACCCCTGGCTATACCAATTCGCTGACCACCGCGAATACCCTGCAGGATTGGGAAATGGTGCGCCGCGCCTTGGGTGAGGAAAAAATTGACATCGCCGGCACCTCTTATGGCACGTACCTCGGCTCTGCCTACGCCACCAAGTATCCGGAGCACACCGGCAAAGTCTTATTGGATTCCGGTATGAGCCCCAAGCTGGCGTGGAAAGGGGTCTTTGCTTCGCAACAGCGCGGCTATGAAAAGGGACTGCACGAGCTCTTCGGCTTCATTGCCAAAAATGATGCGAAGTACCACCTCGGTACCACCCCGCTGCAGGTCTACGAAAAGTGGTCTCAAAAGGTAGCTCGCGAGGCAGGTGTACGCCCTACTGTCCTGCCACCGAACGCCAAGATTGGTGACCTGCCTCCAGGCCTCGAATTTGCCGGTCAGCCCGGCGCGGACATTATGACCGCCACCGGCCCACTGCGCGTGCAGGCGGAGTTCCTCAGCCAGAAGATTCAAAACCCCAACGCCGTGCAGGTAGCCTCCCCGCTATTGAACATGACGCGAATCCTCGTTCCGGTCCCTGCGCAGTGGGATGCCTTTGCCAAGCACTTGAATGGCAGCGAGCCCATGGACACCGAGCAGCCTGACCCAGAGACACTGCGCAAAGAGCAAGAGTCCCTAGCCCAGGCAATCAATATGCAAAACCTCATTGTCTGCAATGAAAACACCGTGCCCGGAAATCCGCTGCTCTACCCGAGCTACCTGTGGGCCAAATTCGTCAGCGCTGATCCCTTCACCTCCTTCAATTCCCTCTACGGCTCCGGCGCGGGCTGCGGTGGCCGCGCACCGGTCACGGGCCAGGCGCCTCTCGACGGTTCCAAGCTCGCCACCAAGCCCCTCCAAGTTCAGGCGACGGGCGATCCACAAACGCCGTACCAGTACCACACGAGCCTCTCCAAGCCGATGCAGTCCCGCGTGGTCACAGTCCATGGTCCCGGTCATGGGCACTTTGCCTCTGGGAATAAGGTTGTCGACGACATCGGCGTGCACTACTTGCGCACCGGTGAAGTCACTACCACCGACGCCCCAGGGTTGATTTAGTCCCCCACTACCCCATGCGCTAAAATCACATCGTTGGGAATTTTCCCAGCGATGTCTCCGTAGCTCAGCGGATTAGAGCATCGGTTTCCGGTACCGAAGGTCGCAGGTTCGATCCCTGTCGGGGACACAGACGCCGCTGACCACCAGGACTTTCTGGTGGTCAGCGGCTTATTTATCTTCCGGCCCGCTAATTATTTCCACTCCGGGTTTGCGGTATCCACTCCTTGCGCCTTAGCCGCATGCTCAATCGCGTCTGCCAGCCACTGCGCCAACCCCTCCTGCTGCGCCTCATAATGGGCACGGAAGCGTTCATCAGCCACATAGCCGCGCGAGATTAAGAAGTGCTTTGCCGGCGTGACGGGAAAGAAGGCACTGAGTGCTGCGCGGTGCTTGTCGACGAGCCCCTGGGCCTCCTCCGACCCCGCAGCCACACCGCCCGCTACGGCTTGGGCCAGCTCCTTTTCCACCTCAGCGACGCCGGTTTGAGCATCACTCCAGTCATCCTTCGACCAACCGGCCGTGCGCTGCTGATAGATAGACCAGTCCTCGCTCGATCCATAGGCTTCTTCGGCTTCTTGTTGATGCGCGGCGAAGTTGGCATCGCCGACAATCTGTCCTATTTCTTCGGTGGTGAGCTTTCGGTTATTCATTGCATCCTCCATCAAGGTGTCAATTGCTGCCAGCATGTCTGTAAGACTGTCTCGCTGCGCGAGCAGGCTTTCTCTTTGCCTCCGCAAATGCTCCAGATCGGAAGCATCGCCATCTAGCAGCTGTTTAATATCGGTCAATTTCATCCCGGTAGCGCGGTAGATCAGAATCTTCTGCACGCGGGCGCAGTCTTCCTCGGTATACAGCCGGTAATTGGACCAGCTGCGCCACGTGGGAGATAGCAAGCCTTGTGCCTCCCAGTGGTGCAAGGTGCGCACCGTAATGCGGAAGAGCGCTGCTACCTCGCCAACGGTATAGAGAACTTCATCGATGTCGTCCATGGCTTCATTGTCGCGCCTTACGCTGCGTCAGGGTCAACCTCAAAGAAAAATCTGCAGAAACTGTTGCCGGAGTGTTGGGTTTATGCAACACTTGAATGTATGACAGCAAACGACGCCCCTGTTTCAACAACGATCCGCGCCGAACGGTTCCGCAGGCCCGGCCCCACCCGGGGATTAATCGCGTCAATGTATGGCTGCGTAGCTGTATCCGCGATTTTCCTCATCGTCGCCCTGGCGATTTCTTCTTACTGGGCACTGTTAGGAATGTCTATCGCAATGGTGCTTTCTTGCATTCCCTGGACCATTCTGCGGGTGTCCATTGATTCCAAAGACCGCAAGCCGCTGTCCTCTCTTGATGAGTATGAGGCCCAGGTTCTCGACCAGTGGCGCCGGAAGGCTTTGCAGCTGTCTAACGCGTTTCTTTTTGCCGGCGGTCTTGTCACCCTTCTCGTAGGCAATTGGTTCCTAGGCGGAGGAATTACCGGCACTATTGGCACCAAATATTTGCTTGGAGCTGGCTACTTCTTGCTCTTTAGTTACTTCATCTCTGCCACGTTGCCCGCTGTCGGCTATGCACTAACCTTCAACCAGAACTCGGAGGACTAACACATGCCCACCTTGACCATTGACCACCTCAATAAGTCCTTCGGGGAGACTCAAGCCCTGCGGGATATGACCTTTAGCGTTGGTGAAGGCGAAATCTTTGGTTTCGTCGGATCCAACGGCGCCGGAAAGTCCACCACCATGCGCATTGCGCTTGGTGTGTTGGCGAAAGATTCCGGCGAAGTCTACTTCGATGGCGCCCCGATCAATGACGATAACCGCCGCCGCATTGGTTATATGCCAGAAGAGCGCGGGCTCTACGGCAAGGAGCCGTTGCTGAGCCAGCTGGTCTTCCTCGGCACGCTGCACGGCATGGATAAGCCCGCCGCCAAGCGCGCCGGCACTGAGCTCCTAGAACAGTTAGGTCTGGGCGAGCGCATGGACGATAAGCTCGATGACTTGTCTTTGGGCAACCAGCAGAGGGTGCAGCTGGCGGCCTCCCTTATCCATGATCCTGACATGCTGATTCTGGACGAGCCTTTCTCCGGCCTAGACCCGGTTGCGGTCAACGTCATGTCAGACATGCTGCGCGAGCGCGCCAATCGCGGCGTGCCCGTCATTTTCTCCTCGCACCAGTTGGACCTGGTGCAGCGCTTGTGTGACCGCGTGGGCATTGTGACGAAGGGGCATATGGTGGCTGAAGGGGGCGTCGATAAGCTGCGCAGCCAAGGCCCTCCCCGCTTTGAGGTCGCTACCCCAGCGCGCGGCTGGTATCCGGAAGGCACGGAGCTGGTGGCAGAAACTGCCGACGCCGTCGTGCTCGAGGCCGATGAAACCATCGATGACCAGGCAATCCTGCAGGCAGCCCTCGCCGCAGGCCCGGTTCATTCCTTCGGCCGCAAGATCCCAGACCTGACCGAGCTTTTCCAGGACGTCGTCACCAGCAACCAGAACGAGGAGGCCTAGGCCATGCAGTATTCCGCAATGAAGACCATCGGGGTTGTAGCCAAGCGTGAGATGGCGGTCGCGCTGAAGTCGAAGATGGTGGTGGGCACAATGCTGCTACTCATCCTCGGCGCCATTATCGCACCCATTGCTATCAATTTCTTCAGCGGCGATGACGAACCAGATTCCGTAGCCGTCGTGGGGATGGAAGCGTCTGCCTTTGATGATTCCGGCATCGATGCCACCGCGGCGAAAGACCGCGCAGAAGCCCAGCAGATGGTAGAGAATGAAGACGCCGATGCCGCCTTAGTGCCGGCCGAGAACGACGGCTGGGAACTCGTGAGCAAAGGGGATGCCCCAGCGTCCGTGACCACCACCGTCAACCAAATCGTTGCTTCTCAAGCACAAGCAACTGCGCTGGATAAGCTCAATATTGACCCGCAAGAGCTAGAAAAAGCTACCCCGTCGACCACCGTAAATCAGGTGAACTTAGAAGAAGAGGACGACACGGAGCAAAAGATGGCCGGCGTAGCCACGGTCCTCATTGCCGCAATGGTGGTCGTCTTTTCCGTCATGACTTTCGCTGGCCTGATTGGCGGCCGCGTCACGGAGGAAAAGTCCTCCCGCGTGGTGGAAATTATCTTGTCTTCCGTGCGCCCGGTGGATTTTTTGGCCGGCAAGATTTTGGGCAATACCATCATCGGTTTCTTGGCCACCCTCCTCATCCTGGGCGGCGGTGCAATCTCGCTTGCTGCAACCGGCTTGGCTGGTGACTTCGAGCTGGACTACGGCTTGGTAGCCGTCCTCCTCGTTGGCGAGATTCTAGGCCTGCTCTTCTTTGGCAGCCTCTACGCTGCAGCCGGCTCGATGGTGCAGCGCACCGAGGATCTCCAATCCACGCAGGCACCCATCCTTTTCCTCGTCTTTGCCACCATGTATGTACCGATGTTCGGCTGGATGCACCTAGATGCTACATGGATGCAGGTCATGACCTGGCTGCCGCCGGTATCCATGCTGGTCGCCCCTATGCAGGTGGCCGGGGGCAACCTCAGCTGGCTGGGACTTGCCGCAAGCTACCTGCTCATGGCCTTGGTCACGGCACTTATTATCGTCATCGTTGGCCGCATCTACCGCCGCGCCATTTTGAATAATGGCAGGAAGATGACCTGGCGTCAGGCGCTGGGCAAGTAAAAAATAATCCGGCTTCCCGCCGTCGTGCGGGAGCCGGATTCTTCTATGTGCCGAAGCTACTGAGTAATGAACTCGTTGGTGATCGGCTGAGTGATGTCCAAGGTGCCGTGCTCGATGTAGTACATACCGAAGAACATGGCAGCAACCATTACCAGTGCCAGCAGCATGTTCGGGATCCACTGGACGAAGACGGAAACCCAGCCCTTGCTCTTATCGCGGGCGGCTGCTTCGCGCTGTTCCTGAGCCTCACGCTCGTTCATAATGATAAAACCTTTCGATCCACCGAGGATTAACTACGGATATCTTAACAGTTAAGCGACCAGAAGGCCGCATTCCTCGCACTTTTGATTGACACCGAAATTCGGCAATTAAATTCCTGGGTCCTCATCATTGAGCAGCGCCTCTACGAAGGACTCGCGGTCACCAAGCATGCGCTCAATGTCCTCTTCTGCGCCGACGATCCACAGCTCGGTGTCTTGGTCATAGGTGAGAGCGGAATCTGGGTAGGCCTCTAGTGCCTCCTCCATGGCGGCAACCTGGTCCTCGCTGGCGGCGTCGTCCAAGTGCATCTCTGGATCGCCGATGCGCGGGCTAAGCTCCTCCAACGCGGTGATCCCGTAGGTCTTATACTGCTTCTTTGGGTGCTCAAAGAGCTCTTGTCCCATCATGGAGCTTAATCCTTTCCGTGTAGTAGCGAATCTGGCACGTACCCCTCATAGCCCGGGATGTTATTGACCTGAAGAACTCCGGCAAAAAAGCGCCGCAGCGCCGGTACGTCTTCGGGTTGCAGATGGTCAAAGACCATGCGGCGCACGGATTCCACGTGCTCAGGAGCGGCACGCCGCAGGTGTTCTAGTCCAACATGGGTCACGCACACGTTGATGCCACGTGCATCTTCCTCGTCTGGTTCCTTGGTGAGCAGGCCGCGCTTTTCCATGCGAGTTACTTGGTGGGAGGCGCGGGAGCGATCCCACTCCAGCTGCGTGCACAGTTCGTGCAGGCGCAGGCGTTGTTCCGGTGCCTCGGACAGGGCAACGAGGACGGCGAACTCGGAGGCAGATACCTCGCCGCCGGCCTTGAGCGTTTCCTCCATTCCCCTATCGATCTTGCGCACGGCGCCAAGGAGCAGGCGCCATAGCTCCTGCTCTTCGTCGTCTAACCAGCGAGTTTGATAAGGCATGGGACCTAGATTACCCCTTTGAGGGAAGCTATGTCGCGCTCGTCGCGTCCCGGCACCCGGGAGTAGCGCTCTGGCATGCAGGTAAAGACCAATACCTGGTTGTCTCGTCCCACGTGGGAAAACAGCGTGGCCATAAGCTGCAGGCGGTGTGCATCGGTAGAGCCCAACGCGTCATCCACAATGACGGGAACCGACTCCGGCCCTACTAATTGCGCGATGGCAAAGCGGGTGAGGATGGCCAATTGCTCGCGGGCACCACCGGACAAGCTCGCTAGGCTCACCGTCTCATTGTCCTGGGTGCGGGTGGTCACGCGGAGGTCGTCATCGAGCTCGAAAGTGATGTCGCCGCCGTACACGGTGCGGGCCAGCCGCGACAGTGCAGCCACGAAGGGCGCGGCGTAGCGCTGGCGGGCGGCGTCGCGGTGCTTGAGCAAAAGTTCTCGCAGATAGCGAGCGGCTTGCGCACGCTTGTCCACACTCTCATATACCGCCCGAGCCATCTCCACCGCCGCGGTGGCCTGTTGGGCGCGCTCGGCGGCACCGGAGTGGAAATTCACCTCGCTAGAAAGCCGGCCGAGGTCTACCTCGCAGCGTTGGATGCGTTCGGTGAGGTAATCCAGGTGGGACTGCGCGCCTTCTACCAGGGACTGCGCGGTAGCAAGGTCTACAGCTTCCATCTGATCCAGCTGCCCGCGCAGGTCCGCCACTACGGATTCCAGGCGAACGACCTCGGCACGCAGGTCCTCGTCGGCCGCGCGTTCGCGCGCGGAGGAAAGGTCTCGAGTCACGCGCTGCGCGTTTTCGCGGGCCGCGGCAAGTTCGGCATCGAGGCGCACAGCCTCATGGGCCAGCCTGCTTTCGCGGTACGGCACGAGTTCGCGGTCGAGCGCATCGACCTTTTCGCTAGCTTCTTCCTCCGCGGCTTCGGCGGCGGCGACATCTACCTCTTCCACGTCCGCAAGGTCCGCGATCTTCTCAGCCAGCGCAGTATGCTGGGCGCGCAGCTCGCCTAAATCATCCGGACCCAGTTCCGCAGCTAGGGCGCGGGTGGCGGCGGCGAGGGCGTCGTTCTGCGCACGGTGCGTCTCATGAGCTTCTTCGGCCGCAGCTACAGATTCTACGCCGAGGGTATCGAGCAGATCCCGCAGCCGCATGCGCGCCTGTTCCACATCGCGCTGGGTATCTTGCGCGGAATAGGAACCGGCCGAGAAGCGGGCGGTGATATCGCCGATGGTGATTACGCGGGAATCGACAAGCTCGACGGCGGTGTCCTCCCCCACCTCGATGTCCTCGCCATCGACGCGGATGGTGGAGCCAGCAGGTCCGGAAAAATGGACCTTGGCGGCGGCAGCCTCGTGCAGGCGCTCGGCCACCGACAGAGCCGAATCTGCCTTGTGCAGGCCGGTGATATCGGCCGCGGTGACCTCGCGGCCGCGCTGAGCGATGGCTGCACGGGCCTGGTCTACCTCGGCGGCTAGGCCGTCAAGCGATTCCAGACGGGTGCTGAGCTGCTCAAACTTCTGCTTATCCTGCAGGCGACGTGCCTGCTTCAAAGTGCTGCGGGCCGCGGCATAGTCCTCTTTGGCCTCCGCTAGTTGCTTCTCCAGCGATTCTTTGGCCGCGGTTTCTTCTTTTGCCTTGTCTTGTGCGGCGGTGAGTTTGTGCTGGGCGGCCTCCGTGGCCGAGGCAGCTTCCTCGGCCGCGGTGACGAGCCCGGCGCGCTCGGTGACAGCGGCTTGCGCACGGGCAAGGTCTTCTGAAGCACGGGCGAGGGCGGCCTTATGGGAATCCAGGGTGGCCTGCGCGGTAGCGGCTTCCTCGGCCTGCGCCTGCTTGTCGGTGAGGTCGGCGCGGGCAGCGGGGAGCTCCGCTTCAGCGGCGGCTTGGTCGCGCTCGAGTTGCTCGTAGCGCTCAACCACGGAGTCGAGCTCGTGCAGTACGCGGGTGGCTTCTGTGTATTCCTCTTCGGCGCGGGCTAGGGCTGCGGCGGCGTCCTTGTACTCGCCAGCCGGGTTACCCTTCGCCGCGGTAAAGTAGCGCTGGTATTCCTTGTCCACACGGGCCAGCAGCGCGGAATCGTCGCCGGAGACCTCGTCCTCGGCTAGGCCGGATTCGCGCTCGAGCGCGCGGGTCAGGCTGGGTATGCCAACGGCAGAGATGGCCTCGCCGGTATCGTCTTGGCGCATAAAGAGGGCGTCGACAAGCGAGCGATCCAAGTGCTCCGAAAGGGTGCGCTCCAGCTCATCGTCGGCCTGGCTGCCGGTAAATTGCGCCGGCCGTGGGGAAGAAATATTCAGTTCGCAGGATTTCTTAGATAGCCAGCGCTTGGCAATGCGGAAGCGGTACTCCCCTACGCTCAGCTCGGCCGTAACTTCCGGGGCAACGTCCTTGCCCACCGGCTGCAGGGAGCGAATGCGCTTGGAGCGGCCGCTGTGCTTTTCGGTGAGCACCACATCGAGCGCCTCCACGATGGTGGACTTGCCGGCTTCGTTCTCGCCATGGATGACCACGACGCCGGTCTCAGGCAGCTCATCGAGGACCAGGTGCTCAATGCCGCGGACGTTGTTAAGTTCTAGGCGGTGGATGCGCATTAGGACTGTCCCTCCAGGCGGAATAGCAGGTTGGCGGCGTCGCGGGCGACGGGATCCTCGCGGTTCTCCAACAGCTCATGCAGGGCCTCGGCCGCGTAGCCGGAAATATCGAGGCTGGCCAATTCTTCTTCGCTGGGTTCCAGGTAGAGATCCATGGTGCGCTCACGCGGGCGCAGGGACGCAAATACGGCTTCGTACTCATCCAAGCCGCGCTGCAGGCGGGCATGGGCCGCGACGCCGAGCGTGCCGCGCAGGCTATATTTCACGGCCGTGCGCACCTTATCGGGGTATTCGCCTAGGCGCGCAAGGAAGCGTTCGACGTCTTCGGCGGAATCCACCGCGGCATCGAGGGCTTCAAAGGTCCAGCGGCCGATGCGGCGCTTATCGACGTCCACCTTATCCCCCACGCGCACCACCAACGCATTGCCGGAATCGGCCTCCCCGCCACCGGTGCTGGTTTCCTTATAGTCCGTGGTCTCCGGGCTGCCGGAGAACCACACCCGGCCGGTGGTGCCGAGGCTGGCGGTGGAGTGGGTATCACCCAGCGCCAGGTAGTCGATCACCCCGCGGTCCAGGCAGTCCTCGACGAAGGCAAGGTCGATGGTATCGGCGTCATCCTCGCCGGAGCGGGAATCCACTTGGCCGTGGCCGACTGCGATGCGGATGCCCGCGGCCGGCTCCAACGGTTCGAGCGCTTGGCGGACCAAGTCGTGATTCGCCCGCTTGGACAGGTACGGTGCGCCGACCAGCTCCACGCCGGGCGCAACCTGGATGGGCTCTGAGTCTGCGATGACGTGGACATTCTCCGCGCTAGTCTTATAAAAGACCGAATCCGCCACCAGCGGGTCGTGGTTTCCCGGCAGGACATAGACCGGCACCGGCAGGCGCTTAAACATCTCCGTGGCGCGGGCAAGGATGTCGCGCGAGAGGGCATTGTGCTCAAAGACGTCGCCGGCCACGACAATGAACTCCGCGCCGGTCTCCTCGGCCAGCTCGCCTAGCCGCACGATGGCGGCCTCGCGGTCATCATTAAAGCGGCCTTGGGCCTCGCCCTTCAAGAACCACCGGGTCATGCCCAGCTGAAAATCGGAGGTATGGATAAACGTGGTAGCAGTCATTAGTGCGAGAGGTGGTAGTAGAGGTCTTCAATATCGGATACCGCACGCAGGAGATCCAGGTTGGTATGCGAAACCGACCGCATGGCCTTGCGCAGCAGGTCCGGATCGGAGTCATCAATGGCCGGAGCGACCTTGGGCTGCGGCAGCTTCGGCAGCTCGCGGCCGTTCCAGAAGATGTCATTCTTTTCTTCCTCGGACAGGTCGCTCGGGGTGAAGCTTTCGCGACTAACCGCCTTGGCCTGCTCTAGGACCATGCGCTCCAGGCGGGCAAAGTCCAGCCCGCGCATATTAAAGATGACGGCCGGGTCGGCATCCGCGCGGGTGGCGAGCTTATCGCCCACCGCCACGATGTGCTTGCACACGTACTCGCCGTCCGGGCAGTCGCAGGTCAGGCGCAGGTCTTCGGCCTCGGGGGCGAAGAGGGTGTCTAGGGCGGCGTCGGCAAGCAAGCCCTTGCGCGCATTCGCTACGGAATTGGGGGTGCGGGCGAATTCGGTGGCCAGCTGGGCAATATCGTCGTTATTGCGGTACGGCAGCTGGATGAGCACCGCAAAGGGCTCGTTCTGGGAGCCGGCCACGCGCCCATGGATGGCGCCGTTGCGCACCTCGAGGCCCACGACGTGTCCGCCCTCGGCATACTGGCGGCCGCGGGTTATCCGGCCGCGATCCGCGCCATGCGAGGTAAAGGCCGCAATCCGCGAAGCCGTGGTGGACAGGATGCGCCCGCTGCGGTCTACGTGATTGACCTCGGCCGGGGTGCTTACTCGTTTGCGGGTGCCAAAATTGGCATAGATGACGTTGTCGTCGCCTTTAACAGCCATGGATTACTCCCTCCCCCGGTAGCTCATGAGTGCGGCCAGCTGATCTGGGTCTAGCTCCGTGAGCCAGCCCTCGCCTTCGCCCACCACGGCGCCGGCCAGCTGCGTCTTACCGTCCAAGATATCCTGGATGGATTCCTCCAGCGTACCTGCGGTGATCATCTTATACACCTGCACATTGCGGCGCTGGCCAATGCGGAAGGCACGGTCCGTCGCCTGGTTTTCCACCGCGGGGTTCCACCAGCGGTCCATGTGCACGACGATGGAGGCGGCCGTGAGGTTCAGGCCGGTGCCGCCCGCCTTGAGCGACAGGATCATCGCCGGTGGGCCGTCCTCGGACTGGAAATCCTCCACCATCTGGTCGCGCTTATTCTTGCTTACCCCGCCGTGGAGGAAGGGGATCTCGCGGCCGAGCTGGTCGCTTAAGTAGGGCTGCAGGATATCTCCAAAGGCCTTGTACTGGGTAAAGACGAGGAGCCGCTCGCCGGATTCGGTGGCCTCGTCCACGATGCGCATGAGCTCTTTGACCTTGCCGGAGCGGTGCTTGCCCTTGAGCGTCACCGGCGAGTTATCGCCTAGGTAGTGCGCCGGGTGATTACAAATCTGCTTAATGCGGGTCAGGGAGGCCAGCACCAGCCCGCGCTTATTAATGCCTGTCGCCTCCTGCAGGTCCTTCTTCACCTGGTTGACCAGTGCCTTATACAGGGCGGCCTGCTCGGTGGTCATGGATACAGTGAGGATCTGCTCGGACTTTTCCGGCAGGTCATCGATAATATTCGGGTCCGTCTTGATGCGACGGAGGATAAACGGCGCGGTAAGCTGGCGGAGGCGCTCGGACATTTCCTCATCATTATTGCGCTCGATGGCCTTGGCAAAGTGATTGCGGAAGAACGAGGCGGTGCCCAGCACGCCGGGGTTGCAGAAATCCAGGATGGAGCGCATCTCCGAGAGGCGATTTTCCACCGGGGTGCCGGTTAGCGCCACGCGGTGTTCTGAGGGCAGCGAGCGCACGGCCTTGGACGAGCGCGTCGCGGAGTTCTTAATCGCCTGGGCCTCATCGAGGACGACGCGCTGCCAGCCGACTTCGCCCATGTCATTAAAGTCGCGGCCCACGGTGCCGTAGGTGGTAATCACGAGGTCGGATGTGGCGGCAGCCTGGGCAAAGTCCTCGCCGCGCGGGCGACTGGGACCGTGCTGCACCATGACCTTGAAGTCTGGGACGAAGCGCTGGGCCTCGCGGGCCCAGTTGCCCACCACGGACGTTGGTGCCACCACGAGCGTGGGTCCGGTCTGCTCACCGCGGTCCTTCTCCACTGCGAGGAGGGTCAGTAGTTGGAGGGTTTTGCCGAGACCCATGTCGTCGGCAAGCACTGCCCCTATGCCGCTGCGCGACATCCAATACAGCCAGTCGACGCCGCGGCGCTGGTACTCGCGCAGCTCCGCATGGACGGAGGCGGGAATCTCCACGCGCTCCGGGGCAACCTTATCCACCCCGCCGAGCAGCGCCGTGTGCCAGGTGCTGCCGGTGAACTCGATGGGCTCTTGGGTCATGGACTCTAGCGCCAGCTCGCGCAGCTCGGCCACGGTGACCTGCTCGTGCTCCTCGCCGCCCTCGTTGAATTCTTGGCGGAGGCGCTCCACGTCCGCCATCAGGGCTTGCCACCCCGGCTCGTCGAGCTGCTTAGCCATCTCCGCGGAGGCGGCTAGCTGCTCGAGCTCCTTCTTCTTGCGCGCGATGGCTTTCTCCCGCAGCGCGTCCATGTAGCCGGAGACTTGGGAGACGACCTGCTTATCGGCCATGACCCACTTGCCACGTAGCTGAATGAGGCCGGACTTGGAATTGACCAGGTCCTCCATCTCTTCCTCGGTCAGCTCCACATCGCCCACGGACATGCGCCAGTTATAGTCCACCAGCTTATTCATGCCGATGTGCTTCTTCGTGGCGGCCTCGGCCGGATCGCGGGCCTCGTGGGTTTCCAACTTGGCCTTAGTCTCCATCTGCGCCCATGCTTTGGGCAGCATGACGGTCACGCCGCTGGCCTTGAGCTTATCTACTTCGTGGGTAATAAAATGGGTGAGCTGGTGGGTTTCAAGGTAGACGTCCCAGTCGCCGTCGCCAGGCTGTGGCAGCTGCGCGGTCTCCCCCAGCGTGGGTGCGATGCGCACGGCTTTGCGGTGGGCCTCGCGCAGCTTTTCCACACTCGCCCTATCCAAACTCTGCGCCGACACCGGCCGCGGAGAATCCGTGCCAGAGCGCACCCGCACGCGCACTGGCCACTTGGCTGTATCCGGGTCAACGTCAAGCGGCTCCTCCACGATGTAGACCAGCTGGAGTTCTACCTCGTAGATGGAATTCTTCCACTCATTGAGCCCGCGCAGCAGCTGCGAGCGCCCTCGCCGGATCGGCCGCGTATCGAGCAGGGCGCGGGCGAACTCGTGCCACGGCATCGGGCGCGGCGCCTCCGCCACGGGCCGCAGCTCGCGGAAGGCAATCCAGTGGGTGAGCTCATCGGCCATGTCATCTGAGAGTGCCCGGTTATTCACGTGCAAGATGCCCGGCGCGGCCGCCATCATCTCCGCGAGCCAGCCGCGCTCACCCAAGCCGGAGGCCAGCTGCCACATGGGGAACCATTCATTGGCCTGGTAAGCAAGCCGGAAGGTCACGCGGCCGGCGCGCACGAACTTGCACAGGCCGCTGTAGGCATGGATGAGCCACTGGAGGTCTGGCGCGATGGTGGCGGGCGGCTTGTGGTTCAGGTGCTCCATTTGGGCAAGCGCCGCCACGGCCTCTTCGGGGCCGAACATCGCCATGGGCACCATCAGGGAGACATCCTTGCCCTTTGGCGTACGCAGCGATACCCGCGCTCGGTTGCGGAAGGATTTCTTCGCCAAGATGGACTCCACCGCTGGCGGGAAGGTGCCCTCGGGGACGGCGTTGGGCATGACGATCTTGTGTCCTTCTACCTGTTCAATCCATAGACCTAGTCCCGTAACGGGGAGCCACAGTCCATGCACGAGGTAAGAAGCCATAACCGCCAGCATAGCAGCCCTCCCAATTTTGTTACACGCTCGTTATGTTCGCTCCTTTTCCCAGTTGAACGACAGAAAATCGAAACGGAGATCTGCGCCACACCTGTATTTTCGCTTGGGTTAACCTTGTGACCCCGTTAACGTGAGAATGTCATCACACATCTACAAGGAGTAAATCGTGCAAGATTCAACTTGGTACGTCATTGCGATGATCGTGTATCTCCTCGCAATGGCAGCCATTGGCTATTGGAGCTACAAGCAAACCGATCAATATGACGATTATGTTTTGGGCGGCCGTGGTCTGCACCCATTCGTAGCGGCTCTCTCCGCAGGCGCTTCCGACATGTCCGGCTGGCTCCTCATGGGCCTGCCTGGCGCGCTCTTCTTCTCCGGCATGTCCGAGCTATGGATGGCCATCGGCCTGCTCGTCGGCTGCTGGGCAAACTGGAAGTGGGTCGCACCGCGCCTGCGCTCCTACTCGGAGATCGCGGCCAACTCGATTACCGTGCCGTCCTTCTTTGAAAACCGCCTGCACGATAAGTCCCGTCTGCTGCGCATCATCTCTGCAGCTATCATCATCTTCTTCTTTACCTTCTACGTCTCCTCCGGCATGGTCTCCGGCGGCCGCTACTTTGAGTCCACCTTCGGTGGCGACTACCTCACCGGCATGCTCGTTATCGCCGCGGTGACCATCTTCTACACCTTCGTCGGTGGCTTCTTGGCGGTGTCCTACACGGACGTCGTCCAGGGCGTGCTTATGTTCGTCGCCCTGATGATCGTGCCGATTATGGCAATCGTCTCTCTCAGCGATCCTGCTTCCATCTTCTCTTTCGCAAGCAATAATGCCTACGGCACCGATGGCGTAGTGGAAAATGACAACTACTTCTCCATGTTCGCGGGCGTTTCCGCTGGCGTTATCATCGGCAACCTTGCCTGGGGCCTGGGCTACTTTGGCCAGCCGCACATCATCGTGCGTTTCATGGCGCTGCGCAAGCCTTCCGACGCCCGCCAGGGCCGCTTCTACGGCGTCACCTGGATGGGCCTATCCGTCATCGGCGCTATCTTCGTCGCCCTATCCGGTACCGTTTACTTCACCCAGACCGGCCACAGCATCACCGACCAGGAGAACTTCGAAACCATCTTCCTGGATATGGCGCAAGCCATGATGCACCCACTGCCCGCAGGCTTCGTCCTGACCGCGGTTCTGGCCGCCATTATGTCCACCATGTCGTCCCAGATGCTCGTCGTCTCTACTTCCCTCATCGAGGACCTCTTCCTCATCTTTGCTAAGAAGAAGCCAGGCGAGCAGGTCCTCATTAATCTCTCCCGCACCGCCATCGTCGCCATCGCGGTCATCGCCGCCCTGCTGGCAATCAACCCATCTGACTCCATTTTGGGTCTGGTTGGCTTCGCTTGGGCAGGCTTTGGTTCTGCCTTCGGCCCGATCATCTTGCTCTCCCTGTACTGGAAGCGCCTCAACTCCGCCGGTGCCATTGCAGGCATGCTTACCGGTGCAATCGTTGCTATTGGCTGGGGCATGTCCCCGCTTTCCGACGTCCTCTACGAAATCGTCCCAGGCTTCTTCCTGGCCCTCATCGTCGCAGTAATTGTCTCCAAGCTCACCAAGGAGCCAAAGCCAGAGGTTGTGGCCGAATTCGAAGAATCCACCAAGCTGGCCAAGCTCGTGGAAAATGACTCCAACCTCGACTTTGAGGAAGCCGCAGAAAAGGTCACCGATAAATAGTCGGAACCACCCTGCGCTCCGCGCAGTCCAATAGGACATGAAGTCCTATTACTTGGCCGCGCTATCATGCATTACCGTTCTCATCGGCGCATGGTATGCGTGGCCTTTTCCACGTTTTGATGTTGCCACTCTCCCAGCTCGCCCCGAAGCCGCCGGCTACAACCGTGAAGACTTTGGCATCTGGCAGCCCCACGGCGCCTGCACCACCCGCGAGGTCATTCTAGAAAGCCAATCAAGCGATCCCCTCCACTCCTGCCACGCCCGCAGCGGGACTCTTTATGACCCCTATAGTGGCACCACCATTCCCGCTACCTCGCCCATTGAGATCGACCATATCTTTCCCCTCTCCGCGGCCTATGACCTTGGCGCTTCCGAGTGGGACCGCGAGACCAAGGTCCGCTTTGGCAACGATCCGCTCAATCTCGTAGCCACCAGCCGTGAGCTCAACCAAGAAAAGTCAGACGCCCTCCCCGCGGAATGGCTACCTCCTGCTAACCGCTGCGATTATTCCCGGCGCCTCGCCGACATCGCCCGAAAGTACTCCCTTCCCCTGCCTTCCAAGGACGTGCGGGTGATGCAAAGGCAATGTCGGTTAGCCGTACTCACCGGAAATTGATTAGGGTTGACGTGGCAACTTCCCGCGATTGAAGGGTTCTTTCAATGACTTCTTTCCTTGTATTCCTCCACGTGGCCGCAGCCATTCTATTGATCGGCCCAGTATGCGTATCCACCTCCAGCTTCCAGACCCAAATGGCCAAGGCAGCACAGGGTGACCACGCGGCGCTCGGCTCCGCTCGCGTCCTGCACAACATCACCAATACCTACGGCTACATCTCTGCCATCGTGCCTATCCTCGGCCTCGGCGTATTCCTTTCCGATATCAGCGCTTACAAGTCCGAAGTGAACTTCCACATCGCCATCTTGGTTGCCATCGTCGCATGGTGCCTGCTCTTCTTCGTCATTCTGCCAAAGCAAAAGAAGGCAATGGCCGCCCTCGAATCGACTGAATCCTTCGACTACGCGGCAGCAAAGAAGCCGCTGTCCGCATTCGGCGGCGTATTCAACCTCCTGTGGATCATCTGCCTCATCCTTATGTACGTCCACTTCTAAGTGTCCTTTTAGAAAGCCATTTACTCCTCTGGGACAGTGTCTTCACTGTCCCTCTTTTCGTTTTCCAGCTCTTCCTTCAACTTTTGTGCATCCTCGTGCACATTTTCTCGACGCCGCCGCGTCGCCTGCGCCACAGTCTGCGCCCACCTCCGGTTCTTCGGCGCGAGCGGCCCGCTGGCTTCGTCATAGACCCAAGTCGAATCTTCAAAGAGCCAGACGACGTCCCCGCTAATCGGGTCCTTGATATAAAACGCCCGCCCATCAGTCTTGATGTTGTGGTGATGTTGACACAGGCAGCTCAAGTTCGCCGCCGAAGTAGGTCCTCCGTCAGCGAAATCATGCCGGTGGTCCATCTGGGAAGCCATCGCCGGCCGCGTACATCCGGGCCACCGGCAGGTTCCATCGAGCCCTTCCACAAAGGCGCGAATATGCGGCGGCGTGACGTAGTTTCCGCTTTCATCTTCTGCCGCCTTCTCCATGTCGCGCACGGTCGTGGCCCGCGATTGCATGTCATCGGCCACCTCAGGTGAAACCCAACCCAAGCTTTGGACGAAGGCCGGAGCATCCGGCAGATCGCAGCGGTACATATTGAGCACCACCTTCGCCTTGGCTTCGGCCTCACCGGTGAGCAACTCGACCGCCGCTTGCGCCAAGGAAATGTCCTTCTCTGTGGCCACACCGCGAATATTTCGGTCAATGATTTCGGCAGTCTCTAAGCCCACGTCGAGACAAACGGCGGCCCACTCCCCGCCCGTAGGCTCAAGGTGATAGGACTCCTTGCGCCGTGGGTCGCGTGCGGCGATGGTCGGATCGAGGCGGACAATGAGCTCCCGAAGCTTTCGCCGCAGGTTGCGATGGGACGGTAATTTTTGGTTGGGGCGTTTGGGGGTGAGGTAGGTGGTTAATTCGGCGTCGATAAGCAGGCGTTTTTCGGCGTCAATCTCGCCTAACTTGGACAGCGTCTGGTCAATAGTGATTAAGCGGTCTAAATCTAAGTGGTAATGCTCTTCCTGCCGGGCTTTAAGGCGCGGCAGCTCCTGTAATCGCTCAAAGGCGAAAATGATATTTCTAATTCGGGACTGGCGCGTTCCGGTGAGATCCGACAGTGATTGGCTAATTATTTCGATATCGTCATCCGGGTCTGGATGCAGGCGTTTCCAAAGGAGGTATTCGGCCTTGCGAATGTCTGTTGCTGCTTGTGATGTGGAATTTGCTGGATTGGTATTGGCAAAGTAGGGCGCATTCATGGACTTCCCCCGCAGAAGTTTCTCTAGAACATGTTTGCGCTTTCAGTATACAAAACGCCTCCGACACACTACCCCCGTTTATAGTAAAATCGCAGGTCAAAGGGCACGAAAAAATGGGCCTCCGAAGAGGCCCATTTAGTCGAAAATGCTAGTCGCGCCAGCGCCCACCGCGCTTGCGTCCGCCGCCGTGATCACGGCGTGGCGGGCGGCCGGTATCCTTTTGAATCTTGATCAGCTGGCCGGAAATGCGGGTATCCTTCAGGCGATCCAGCACTGCCGGGTCGAGGTTCTTTGGCAGGTCAACCAGGGTGTGGCCCACCGCGATGGTGATGCGGCCGAAGTCCTTGGCAGACAAGCCACCCTCGTTGGCAATAGCACCCACGATGGCTCCTGGGCGCACATTTTGCCGCTTGCCGACGTCCAGTCGGTACGTCTCAAAGTCTCCGTCCGGCCGCTTGGGGCCGCGACCCTTGCCGCCGCTCTTGAAATCGCGCTTGCGATCATCGCGGCGGTCGCGGTCACGCTTCGGCTTGGGAAGCGGCTTGTCTTCCATCAGGAAGTTCTTGCCACCCTGCAGCATGACGGCGAGGGCTGCAGCGATGTCATCCATGGCCGCGTTATTGTCCTCGGAGTACTTGCGCACCAAGGTGCGGAAGAAGTCCGCCTGCTTATTGTCCATGGAGTTGGTAATGGACTGCGCGAACTTTTCCTTGCGCTTTTCATTGACCTCATCGACGGACGGCAGGTCCATCTCTTCCAGACGGGCGTTGGTCACACGCTCGATGGAGCGCAGCATACGGCGCTCGCGCGGGGTGACGAACAGGATGGCTTCGCCGGAGCGTCCAGCGCGGCCAGTGCGGCCGATGCGGTGCACGTAGGACTCGGTATCGTTCGGAATATCGAAGTTGACCACGTGCGTGATGCGCTCGACGTCGAGGCCACGGGCGGCGACGTCGGTAGCCACGAGGATGTCTAGGCGGCCATCCTTGAGCTGATCGACGGTGCGCTCACGCTGCGCCTGCGCAATATCGCCGTTGATGGCGGCGGCGCTGAAACCGCGGTCACGCAGGGTCTCGGCCACTTCTTCGGTCTCGTGCTTGGTGCGGCAGAAGACGATGATGGCGTCGTAATTGATGACCTCGAGGATGCGGGTGAAGGCATCCATCTTTGCGCGGTGCGGAATGAGGAGGAAGCGCTGCGTGATGTTGTCATTGGTGCGGCGCTCGGACTTCACCGTGACCTCGGCGGGGTTGTCGAGGTACTGCTTAGAAAGGCGCCGGATAGCGTTCGGCATGGTGGCCGAGAACAGCGCCACCTGCTTGCGGTCCGGGGTGTCTTCCAAGATGCGCTCGACGTCTTCCTGGAAGCCCATGTTCAGCATCTCATCGGCCTCATCGAGGACGAGGAACTGCAGCTGAGACAGGTCCAGCGAGCCCTTCTCTAGGTGGTCGATGACGCGACCCGGGGTACCCACGATGACCTGCGCACCACGACGCAGACCGGATAGCTGAATGCCATAGGCTTGGCCGCCGTAGATAGGCAGCACCTCGACGCCCTTGAGAGACTCGGCGAAGGATTGGAAGGAGTCCGCCACCTGCAGGGCCAGCTCGCGGGTTGGGGCGAGCACGAGTGCCTGCGGATGGCGGGCCTTGGTGTCAATCTGCGACAGAACCGGCAGCGCAAAGGCTGCGGTCTTGCCGGTACCGGTCTGGGCGAGGCCGACGACGTCGCGGCCTTCCATCAAGATCGGGATGGTTTCTTCCTGAATGGGGGACGGCTTGGTGAAGCCTACTTTCGCAACGGCCTCCAGAATTTTCTCTGGCAGGCCAAGATGCGCGAACCCCTGGGAGTTGTCGTTGGCTGAATCTTGGGACTCAGCGCCGGTGTCCTCAGAAGTATTCGCAGCCCTGGTGTCCTTGGTGACACCTTGCGAGTTGTCCTGAGATTCCGACTTATTAAAATCTTCCGGCTCGTTGACGCCGCCGGTGGCGTTATCGGTAATGCTCATTGCTTCACCAACCCTACGCGATTGCCGCCCCAAACTCCATATCCTAAGCGCCCGCGACGAAAGTGCGGTAGCTCAGTGGCATGCCTGGGCGGTAGGCCAAGTGCACGGCGCTGGGTGCGTCGAGCACGTGCAGGTCCGCGGCGGCGCCCTCCACAATGGTGCCCTTAGCGGGGCGGCCCTGCGGGTCGAGGCCGTTGCCCACGTTGTGGCGGCGCAGGGCGGTCGCTCCGCCGGTGGTGGCGGCGTGGATGGCCTCATCGACGGAGAGGTGCTGCTGCAGGACCGCGGTGGTCACGCAGTAATTCATCGAGGAGGTATAGGACGTGCCGGGGTTGAGATTGGAGGCGATGGCGAGGGTAGCGCCGGCGTCGAGAAGCGTGCGGCCCGGGGCGAGCGGCTCGCGAGTCGACAGGTCACAGGCCGGCAGCATGGTGGCCACGGTATCGGAATTGGCCAACAGCTCGATGTCCTCGTCGCTCAAGTGGTTGACGTGGTCTACCGAGGCGGCGCCCAGTTCGACGGCGAGGGCAACGCCCGGGCCCTCGCCCAGCTGGTTGCCGTGCACGCGCAGGCCCAGGCCCAACTTCTTACCGGCCTCCAGCACGCGGCGGGATTGTTCCTCGTTGAAGGCGCCGCGCTCACAGAAGACGTCGATCCACTGCACGTAGGGGGCAACGCCTTCGAGCATAGGGCCAACGACCTCGTCGAGATACTCCTCCGCGTCCGCTCCTGGCGGGACCAGGTGCGCACCTAAGAAGGTCACGTCATCGACGTGGCGGGAGGCTACCTTGGCGGCCTCCACCTCGGACTCGGTGTTAAGGCCGTAGCCGGTCTTGGTCTCGAAGGTAGTGGTGCCACCGCGGCGGCCGGCGGCCACGCGGTCCGCCACCAGCTTGTCCAGGCGGTCGGTGCCGGCCTGGCGGGTGGCGTCCATGGTCACGGCGATGCCGCCTGCCTCATAGGAACCGCCGGAGATGCGGGCCTCGAATTCGGCGGAGCGGTCACCGTCAAAGACCATGTGGGTGTGCGAATCTACCCAGCCGGGCAGGACGGCGCGGCCACCCAAGTCCACCTTCTCGTCGGCCGCCGGCGCCTCGGAGGCTGGGCCGACCCAGGCGATGGTGCCGGATTGGGCGATAATTGCGGCGTCGTTAAGCGTGCCACGCTCGCTGACCGTACGGAGTTCTGAAATGCCGGTAAAAAGTGTGCTCATCTAGTCCCTTGCCTTGAATTCCATCGGAATGCGGACGCCGCGCTCATCGGCGACCTCCTTTGCGCGAGTGTAGCCGGAATCGACGTGGCGGATAACGCCCATGCCCGGGTCATTGGTGAGCACCGCGCGCAACTTGGCCGCGGCGAGCTCGGTGCCGTCTGCAACGGTGACCTGGCCTGCGTGGATGGAGCGGCCCATGCCCACGCCACCGCCGTGGTGGAGGGAAACCCAGGTAGCGCCGGAAGATACGGCGGTCATCGCGTTGAGCAGCGGCCAGTCAGCCACGGCATCGGTGCCATCGAGCATGGCCTCGGTCTCGCGGTACGGGGAGGCCACGGAGCCAGAATCCAGGTGGTCACGGCCGATGACGATCGGCGCCTTGATCTTGCCCTCGCGCACCAGGTCATTGAAGAGCAAGCCGGCCTTGTGGCGCTCGTTGTAGCCCAGCCAGCAAATGCGTGCTGGCAGGCCCTCGAACTCAACGTACTCCTCGGCGGCGTCGAGCCAGTTGTGCAGGTGCTCGTTGTCCGGGAAGAGCTCCTTGAGTGCTTGGTCGGTGACCTTGATATCCTCTGGGTCGCCGGAAAGCGCGGCCCAGCGGAAGGGGCCCAGGCCCTCGCAGAAGAGCGGGCGGATATAGGCCGGAACGAAGCCCGGAAACTCGAAGGCGCGCTGGTAGCCGGCCTTGCGGGCCTCATCGCGGATGGAGTTGCCGTAGTCGAAGACCTCGGCACCCTCATCTTGGAACTCGACCATGGCCTGGACCTGGGCGGCCATGGACTCGCGGGCCTTCTTGGTAAAGGTGGTCGGGTCCGCCTTGGCCTCGTTGTGCCAGTCCTCCACGGTGATTTCAGAAGGCAGGTAGGACAGCGGGTCATGTGCGGAGGTCTGGTCCGTGACGATGTCTACGGTAAATTCCCCGGCGCGCTGGCGGCGCAGGATCTCTGGGAAGACCTCGGCGGCGTTGCCCACGAGGCCGACAGACAGGGCCTTCTTGTTTTCCTTGGCGTCTAGGACCAGCTTGAGGGCCTCATCGAGGTCGGTGACAACCTCATCCAGGTAGCGCTTGTGCTGACGACGCTTCAGACGGGTCTCGTCCACGTCCACGATGAGGCAGGCACCGCCGTTGAGGGTGACGGACAGCGGCTGTGCGCCACCCATACCGCCGCAGCCACCGGTCAGGGTAAAGGTGCCGGCCAGGCTGCCGTCAAAACGCTTCTTCGCCACGGCCGCAAAGGTCTCGAAGGTGCCCTGCAGGATGCCCTGGGTGGCGATGTAGATCCAAGAGCCGGCCGTCATCTGGCCGTACATCATCAGGCCCTCGTCCTCGAGCTTGCGGAAGTGCTCCCAGTTAGCCCAGTCTCCTACCAGGTTGGAGTTAGCAATAAGTACACGCGGTGCCCACTCATTGGTCTTCCAGATGCCCACCGGCTTGCCGGACTGCACCAGCAGGGTTTCATCGGATTCGAGGTCCTTCAAGGATTCTACGATGGCATCGAAGGCTTCCCAGCTGCGTGCTGCGCGGCCGGTGCCGCCATAGACCACGAGGTCCTCGGGGCGCTCGGCTACCTCGGGGTCGAGGTTATTCATGAGCATGCGCAAGGGCGCTTCGGTCTGCCAGGACTTGGCGGACAGTTCGGTTCCGCGCGGCGCGCGTACTTCGCGTGGTTGAGACATGGGCTTCCTTTCGTCGTGCTTTTCCGACGCCCTCCCAAGCCCCCTAGGCCGGTGTCCCGGGGCTGTCCCCGAGGACTTGTTTGGCGTCACACGTCACAACTTACTGTGATTAACATCTATGCAACAGACCACACAAACCCGGACTGTCTCGCATATGAGACACCCGCGGAATGATCTACGATGGCCTGCATGCGCCGGTTCATCCCCCTCCTTTCCGCGGCCCTCCTCGCCGCTTGTTCCACCCCCGCCGAGGAACCGCAGCCACCCCACTATGTAGCGTTGGGAGATTCCTATGCGGCCATGGGCTCGACCACGCTGCCACTGGATCCGCCCAATACCTGCGTGCGCGCACAGGATTCCTACCCCGAGCTCGCGGCCAAGGAGATGGATGCGGAGCTCACCAATGTCACCTGCCAGGGCGCTAGTACCCTCGACGTACTTTCCTCGGCCGGCGAGCACCCCGCCCAGGTGGACGCCCTACGCGAGGACACCGACCTGGTGAGCCTATCCATCGGCGGCAATGACGCCAGCTTCGTGCGCCTTACCCAGTGCGCCACGGACGATATCTGCCAGGCGCAATCCGGCGCGCAGATTGACCTGGAAATCCGCGATCTGCCCCGCCGGCTGGACAAGGTTTACGAGGAGATTCGCCGTCGCTCCCCTAATGCGAAGATCCTCGCCACCGGCTACCTTCCGCTGATAAAGCGCGGGGAGACCTGCCCCTACATAGAAAAAATCCCGGCCAGTGACCGGGAATGGTTGGCAGGCTCCATCGAGCGCATCAACCAGGCGGTGCGCGAGGCCGCCGAGCGCAATGGGGCTACCTACGTGCTTGCCGACGCCGCCCCTGACCACACCGCCTGCTCCCCCTCACCGTGGGTGGATTTTACGGGCAAGGACACTAATTCCTTCCCCATGCACCCCACCCACGCGGGACAGATGGCGATGGCCAAGGCGCTACGCGCTGCCCTCTAGCCCGGCGCGCGCAGCGTCATCGGAACCGGGAACGCGCATCTCGAACCGCTCTGTGACCACGGTGTAGTCAAAGTAGCCCATGCGCGCGATGGGCTTAATCTTGAGGATGTCCAGCTTGCCGTCCTCGTCGATGACGGATTCATCGATGTGAATGGTCTTGACATCCGCCACCACGAGATCGATGGTGCCCACCTTGGAATCTCCGGGCACGCGCAAGGTGGTCTTGTACTCACACTCGAACTTCACTGGCGATTCCTTCACCATGGGAATGCGGTGGTTGTCTGCATATTCCTTGGTCACGGAAAGGCGATCCCATTCGCTTTCGCCATAATCGAGTACCTGGGCCGACTTATTAACTTCCTCGCGCAAGTCATAGGTCGCCATATTCCATACGAACCAGCCGGTTTCCTCGGCATTGAGGACCGTGTCCTTGCGGCGACCATCCGGGTACTGGTTAGCCGAGAACATCACCATGGGCGGATCGAAGGTGAGGTTTTGCCACTGGCTATAGGGGGCGATATTTTCGCGCCCTTGACCGTCGACGCTAGAGAGCCAACCAATAGGTCGTGGCACCGTGCTCGCCTTAAAGGGCGAAAACGGCAAGGGGTTAGGTTCGGTCTGTGGATGCCAGGAAATGGTCGACATATTAACCACGCAGCTTTCCAGTAGCATCTTCGACGGCGTCGATAAGAGCACCCTCCTTGACTAGGCGTACAGTTTCCTCGATTTCCGGGGAGAGGTAACGGTCCACGCCCGGGCCCTCCACAGTCTCGCGCAGCTTCTCAATCACCGCGCCAGTTCCCTTGGCCGGGGTGCCCTCGCGCATATCGATGGCGCGGGCGGCGGTGAGGATCTCTACGGCGAGCACGCGCTGCAGGCCATCGACGGCCTTGCGCAGCTTGCGGGCTGCGGACCAGCCCATGGAGACATGGTCTTCCTGCATGGCCGAAGACGGAATGGAATCGGCCGAGGAGGGATTAGCCAGGCGCTTCATCTCACTGACGATGCCAGCCTGGGCGTACTGGGCAATCATGTGGCCAGAGTCGACACCGGGGTCATCAGCAAGGAAAGCATTCAACCCGCGGTTGCGCGCCGGGTCCAAGAAGCGGTCGGTGCGGCGCTCGGAAATGGAGGCCAAGTCCGCAGTGACGATGGCGAGGAAATCGAGCGCATAGGCCACCGGCGCGCCGTGGAAATTGCCATTGGAGACCACGCGGCCGTCCTTGGTTACCACCGGGTTGTCCACGGCGGCGGCCAGTTCACGCTCGGCCACCTGGGCGGTGTGGGCCAAGGTATCGCGGAACCCGCCGGCAACCTGCGGGGCGCAGCGCACGGAGTAGGCATCCTGCACCTGGTTCTTCTTGAACTCCTCGAGCGCGGCCTCCAGGATCTCCGAGCATTCGGCCACCTGGAGGATATTCGCCGCGGCATCGGCCTGGCCTGGGTGCGGGCGAAGCTGCTGCAGGTCATCGGCAAAGACCACGAGGGTGCCGAGCAACCCTTCCACGGTCATAGCAGTAGCAATATCGGCGGTCTTGGCGGCCGCGCGCAGGTCAGTAATGGCCAGGCAGAGCTGGCCAAGCATGCCATCGGTGCCGTTAATAAGCGCGAGGCCTTCCTTCTCCCGCAGCTGCAACGGCTCGATGCCGGCCGCGGCCAGGGCGTCGCCCGCGTCCTTAAGCTCTCCGTTGACACGCACCTCACCTTCACCCAGCAAGGCCAGCGCACAATGTGCCAGCGGCGCCAAGTCGCCAGAGCAGCCGAGCGATCCGTACTCGCGCACCACCGGAACGATGCCAGCGTTCAGCGCCTTGGCATAGGTTTCTACCACCACGGGGCGCACGCCGGTACGGCCGGTGCACAGGGTGGACAGGCGCAGCAGCATCAGTGCGCGAATGACCTCTTCTTCTACCTCTGGGCCGGTGCCTGCAGCGTGCGAGCGCACCAGGGAAAGCTGCAGCTGGGCGCGCATCTCCTCCGGGATATGGCGGCGGGCAAGCGCACCGAAGCCGGTGGAAATGCCATAGACCGGGGTGGGATCCTGTGCCAGTTCTTCCACGCGCTCGCGGGTCGCGGCCACCTCTTCGAGAGCCTCGGGCGCAATCTCCACCTTCGCTCCATAGCGGGCAACGGCAACGACGTCCTCGATGCTCAGTGCACCAACGTTGACGGTCACGGTGGATGGGTAGGCGTTAGGCATGGCAAAAACTCCTTGCAGTAGGGATTGATAATCAAAAATGTGTCGCGCGACAACCCAACGCGATAGATGTATGCTACATCATATTTTCGCCATGCGAGGGCACGGTTGTTAATCTGCCGCCTTCTTGCCGTAGATGCGACGCGAGAGTTCTGCAGCCAAGAGCGCCAGCCGGTCAACCACCACGGCTTCCTTGGCTAGGTTTTCCTCGTTGATGGAAAACGTGACCGCCAACGCCGCCGACGGGCGGGCGAGGTGATCCTTGACCGCCACTGCAACCGTGGCCTGCCCCTTAGATACCTCTTCCCTTTCCTCCGCCCATCCGCGTGCGCGCAAGGTGTCCACCTGCTTTTTATAAGGTGCGAAATAGGCAGAGGCCCCTTTATCCGAGAATGCAGCGCGCACTTCACTCTCCGATTGAAAAGCCATCATGATTTTGCCGGAAGCAGTTTTATAGGCCGGCAATCGAACCCCCTTGTCCGTCACCAGAGATACAGCGCCAGGCGCGCGGACCTCCTGCAGGTAGACGATTTCAGCACCAGACATGCGGGCGACATGCCCAGAACCAGCCACGAAAGTGGCAATGTCGCGCAGCTGGTTCGTAGCCAAGCGCACGAGGGGCTGCTGGGTCGAATAGGCCGAGGCCATGGAGTAAGCCGCGAGGCCGAGCCCGTAAGTTTGATTTTCCTCAATGTGCACCACGAATCCGGATTCCACCATTTCATTGAGCAAGTGATAGGTGGATGAGCGAGGAAGGTCCAGTTCAGAACGGATGCGGCTGGCAGAGATTGGGACATCGATAGTGGAAAGCAGCCGCAAGATAGCGAGCACGTTTCTCGCCGCTGGAACATGAGATTTAGCCACGGACACCCGCCTCCATGATGGAAATAACTATTACTGTACAGAAATAACTTACTTCTTAACGGTCTCGCATACAAGACTTTCAGCCTGATTCGGATAGTGCTTTCCCATTCCGCTCACCGTAGTCTATCTCACACAGAGTGTTACAGATTACATTCTAGTACTGATTGTGTGTTGCCTAACTTATTGGATTGGAGAACCCTATGCCCGGCCGCTACCCAGACGGAGACTTCTACGGATTCGAACAGGACCTACCCGCGGAAGAACTTAAGATTCTCCACAAGGTGCGCGATTGGACCCACAACAAGGTTCGCCCCATCGCCACCGACTACTGGAATCGCTGCGAATTCCCCCATGAGCTACTCCCCTCTATCCAAGAACTCGACATCATCAGCTTGGTTCGCCGCCAAGGCCGCTCCCACCTGCTGGCTGGTCTAGTCACGGCGGAAATTCACCGCGCCGATGCCTCCGTCGGAACGTTTTTCAGTGGCCAGGATGGTCTGTTCACTGGATCCATTGAGCTGCTCGCTTCCGAAGAGCAAAAGGAACGGTGGCTCCCAGACATCTACGCGGTAAAGAAGACCGGTGTCTTCGCCATCACCGAGCCGGATGCCGGCTCCGACGTCGCGCAAGATATGTCCACCACCGCCACGAAGGTCGACGGCGGGTGGATCCTCAACGGTGCGAAACGCTGGATTGGCAACGCCACCTGGTCCGATTACGTCGTAGTTTGGGCGCGCGACCCCGAAGACAACCACGTCAAGGGGTTCCTTGTCGATACCTCCTGGGAAGGTTACAAAGCCACCCTCATGCAGAACCGCATTGCGCTTCGCGCTGTGCAAAATGCCGATATCACGCTTAACGACGTCTTTGTTCCAGATGATTACAAGCTGGCCCACGCCAATACTTTTAAAGACACCAACAAGGTGTTGAAGTCCGCCCGCTCCACGGTGGGCTGGCAAGCAGTAGGACTGCAAATGGGCGTGCTCGATACTGCCTTGGACTACACCGGCAAGCGCAATCAATTTGGAAAGCCGCTGGCTAGCTTCCAAATCAATCAGTCCAAACTTTCCACCATTTTGGGCAACCTCATCGCTTCCGAATCCATGATGGCGGCTCTTACTCGCCTGGAGGCCCGGGGAGACACCCGCGGGGAGCACTCCGCACTAGCTAAGGCCCACGTATCCAAGTTGATGCGCGAGTCCGCCGCACTTGGCCGAGAACTTCTCGGCGGAAACGGCATCATTTCTGACTACACCGCCGCCAAGCACTTCTGCGATGCCGAAGCTATCTACTCCTACGAAGGCACCTTCGATATCAACCAGCTCGTTGCTGCCCGTTCCATCACCGGAATTTCCGCTTTTGTCTAAACCGCCTCCCTAGAAAGGAGCTCCCCCATGGTCGATACTGGACACCCACACTCCCTCGAAGGCCTGCGCGTGCTGGATATGTCACGCGTACTGGCAGGTCCCTTTTGCTCAATGATTCTGGCTGACTTAGGGGCCGAGGTCATCAAAATCGAAACTCCCTGGGGTGATGACTCCCGCAATTTTGGCCCAGATTTCAATGGCGACTCCGCCTACTACCGACTATTTAACCGGTCCAAAAAGGGCATCACCTTGAACCTCAAAGAAGATGCAGACTTGAACACATTGCGCGAACTAGTACAGCGTGCAGACGTTCTGGTGGAAAACTTCCGGCCGGGAGTAATGGAAAAGCTGGGTATCTCCTCAGAATCCCTCATGGAACTCAACCCGCAGCTCATCGTCACCAGCATTAGTGGCTTTGGCCAAAGCGGTTCTATGAGCAAGGCCCCTGCATATGACCTCGTAGCACAAGCGATGAGCGGAATCATGTCTGTAACCGGCTGGCCAGGCGGTCGCCCCACCCGTGTCGGCATCAGTCTGGGAGATCTTATCCCCGGACTCTACGGTGCTATCGGCACGCTCGGTGCCTTGCAAGAGCGCCATCGCACCGGACATGGCCAGCACGTTGACGTCGCCATGTTTGATTCCTTGGTGTCCATCCTGGAATCAGTGGCCATGCGAGACCTGTATGAAGAAGAAGTCCCCACCGCCGTCGGTAGCGACCACGCCATGACGGTTCCCTTCAGTACTTACCGTGTGGATGACGGTGAGGTGGTCATCGCCATCTTGAATGAGAAGCTCTTCGGATGTCTGACTCGCGCCTTGGGCTTGGAATACATGGTCGATGACCCCCGGTATAACTCGAATCCTGCCCGCAAAGAGCGCCGCGAGGAAGTTCGCTCCATTATTGAGGACGCCCTGCGGGGCAAGACCGTCGAGCAAGCGCTCGCGCTCTTCCAAGAACACGGGGTTCCCACCGCGCCGGTTCATTCCGTAGACGAAGCCCTGCACGGTGACGTAGGCACTGAACGCGAAGTTCTCTTTACCGAATCCGATGGATTTACTACCTTAAGCTCTCCCCTGCGTCTGACTGGCTCCCGCCAGCCGGAGCCAGCACCGCAACTAGGAGAGCACAACGCCCACATCCCCGAATGGCTCGCTGAGCCGGTCCGCGGGTGATTCTGAAATGGAGACACCATGACTGACACCACGAATCCCCGCACTAAAACCGCCACACCTCCAGTGAAAAACACCTGGCGATTCTTTGTATATAGCGGACTCGGCATTTTCGCCTTCTTTGTTCCCTTTCCCTTCGGTGGCGAAAACACCATCCTGCTCGATCACCTGGTGGGTTGGATTTCTGACACCCTAGGCAGCGGATCCAAGTACGTAGTGCTGCTGCTCATCATTGCCGGTGCCATAGCGCCCTTTGCCACGGGGACATGGAAGTCCTCTGCCGCACGCATGGTCTTCGCCTTCTTGAACATCTTGGCGGTGGTCATCACGGCCATGCTGGTGTTTAACTTCGGCCCCGCCTTCGTCTTTGAAGAAGACCTCGGTCCATTCCTCCTCAATAAACTGGTTATCCCCGTAGGCCTCTTAATCCCTGTAGGTGCCATTTTCCTCGCCCTGCTGGTTGGATTCGGCCTCATGGAGTACATGGGCGTATGGGTCCAGCCCATCATGCGGCCGCTGTACAAAACGCCTGGGCGCTCAGCTATTGATGCAGTAGCTTCCTTCGTCGGCAGCTACTCGCTAGGCCTGCTGGTAACCAACCGCGTGTATAAGGCCGGTGGATATACCGGGAAAGAAGCGGCTATCATCGCTGCTGGATTTTCTACCGCCTCCGCCACATTCATGGTGGTCATTGCCCGCGCCCTTGACCTCATGAGTGTGTGGGGAATGTATTTCGGAGCCACCCTAATCGTCACCTTCCTGGTGACAATAATCATGGTGCGCATTCCACCCATCGCTACCATCCCGGAAGACTACTACCCCGGCGCGGAACCCAACCCGGAATCCGAGGTCAATGACAGTCGTGCGCATACTGCATGGGAAGAAGCTAAGGCAGTTCTCCGTGATTCGCCACCGCTCTGGAAGGTACTGTGGCACAACTTCCGCGATGGCCTGCTCATGACCATGCAGGTCCTGCCGGGCATTATGTCAGTTGGCTTCCTTGGCTTGGTAGTCGCCTTCTACACCCCGTTCTTTACTTATTTTGGCTACCTGTTCTACCCAGTGCTGTGGATTTTGGGAATACCCGATCCGGGCCTTGGCTCCGAAGCACTCGCCATCGGCCTATCTGAGCTCTTCCTGCCAGCCACGTTGGTTGCCGGCGCGGAGTCCGACGTCCTAAGGCTTATTATCGCCATGGTGTCAGTCTCCCAGGTATTCTTCTTCTCCTCTATGGTGCCTTCCGTGCTGGCCACGGACATTCCACTGAGCATTAAGAACATCATCATTATCTGGTTCGAACGCGTCATCTTGTCCACCATCATCGCCGCACCGTTTGCCTACGGCATCGCTGCGCTGATGTAATTCCCCGCCTACCATCGATAACCATGAACACCGAAAAAGCTGAACTTTTCACCCCCGCCCCCGAATGGTCCGGC
>CALLKG010000060.1:0-81522 GCA_938008395.1 Corynebacterium tuberculostearicum | reverse complement strand
GACAGAGTCGGAGCCGATTCACTCGTAAGCCGCCTCAACAACGGCCACCGAATCCATATCGGAGACTTCGACATGCGTAAAGCCACCGCCCCGACCACCCCAGACGACTAAGACTAACGGCCCGGGCCGACGTACCCCTCGGCCCGGTACCAACTACCCGGAACACGACAGTACCGAGTCCCCAGAACACCGGTACCAAAAACTCGCATCTGACACTAAGAGGGTGAGCATCTCGCCAAAAATTTGAGCGGGATTGCCGCGGTTAATCTCTTCAATCACTACTACGTGTGGATTGGAGTCCTCTTTAGCCTTTTCCACAGCTTGGAGAAACGGTCCATCTTTCAATTCCAGCTTTCCATTACTGCTGGGGCGAAAGCCCTGAACGAAGTCCTCATAAGACGTAGATGGATGGAATTGAACGGAGGTGACGACATCTTCCGCATCTGATTTACACAAGACATAAGCTAAGCGGCGAGCAAGCCAAGTCTTGCCTGTACCTGGTGGGCCTTGGAGAATTAGGTTCTTCTTCTCCTTCAGGCGTTCCAGCATTAGTTCGATATAGTCTTTTGAGATAAAGCAGCCGTCTTCGATAAGTCCGGAAATGGTATACAGGTCTTCTTCCGACGAGGACTCTACGGTTTGGGCAGTAGCATCCGTTGGTTCTTGGTTAAAACCCCAAGCTTCATATGACAATCTCGGAAAATTAGCCGGTTCGATCTCGGCGGTAGTAAGCCAGTCTCGGATTTCATCGAGCGTAAGCAAATAATCTTTACCCGTCGAAACATTTTTCTGAATATTGATTCCAAGCGCGGAGTCTTGGGCAAGATACTTGGTGATGACCGAATCGAAAGTGAGGAAATACCGGGGACGTGCCCAGAACAATGCCATGGTGTATGCCGTGATCTGGCGGTCTTTGGTCATCACGTCGAAATCGTGTATAAACTGAGCTCGATTTTCGGGCGTATCTGATTGGCTCACCGCGAGGGCCGAAGCGAAAAGACTCCAGCTATTCTCCCAAAAATCTAGATTAATAACATCTGACGGCTTCGTAGCAAAGCACGAGCGTAAGTTGTTGAGTTGGGGCAGTCCCGAAAAATCCGTTGGTGCTGGGGCTTCAATTCCGAAGACGGTTTTAAAGGCTTGGCAAATTGCTACCTTATTAGATGCCGAAATTTGCCGGTTAGCAACGCCGAGGATGGTAAAAGGATCCATATCAGTAGCGGGCACTTCTTTATCATCTATGTGCCAATTCCATAGGTGCTTGAACCGGAGCGGGCGTCCTGAGATTTCAGCGGTCTCTTTTAGCTTTTCGAGTAGCTCCGCGCGGTTATTTTTGAATGCGAGTAGCTTGGTGGCGAGTTCTTCGAAAAATTCCGGCTAGTCAAACGACGGTGACAATGGAGTCTCAGAGGAAAATTCAGGATCTCCCATGCCTTGAATGACGGATTCTACTCGGTCGTAAGCATGATTGCGTGAAACCTGGCAGATAGTAAGCAGTGAAGTTAGAGATCGTTGGAGGTCTATTCCTAGGTCATCGCGATTGAAGAAATCGCTTGACCAGTTGATCGGTCGGACGTGCCGCATTTCTTTCGGCTCATGAGGGCGGTACTCGTAATCGCCGGAGACGTAGCCAAAATAAACTCGCCCTTTGTGCAACTTGCTCGGCATCAGAACCAGGTCGCCTACCTGCATTTGGTTTTTAAACCGGTTGAGTTGAGAAGCGTAGCTTGTGGATGTTTGTGCTTTGAGATCTGGGTGCTCTCGGACCATCGCAGCCTTGATAGAGTCCAAGGTATTTTGCTTGTTCACCTCTGGGCCATAGTCCATGCCGGGGATGCCTAGGTTGGACTCTAAAGCTTTCTTTTCGCGCTCGCCCTGGCGGCCCGCGCGAAGTACCCAGAAAAAATCCGCACTAGATTCTTCAGGAAGTTCTTCTTGTGGGCCCGAATCGACTTCTCGCTGCTTATACGCCTTAGAAATAAGCTCGTCGATTTCTCGGATCTGATGTTTTTCTAAAGGGTATGGGTTGGAAGCAAGCCAATTGGCGCCTTCGGCGGTCAAGGAAAAGGATCCCGGCTTAGAGGAACTGACAAACCCTATTTTCCTTGCGTAGAACACCGCCCATCGGGTTCGGTCTTCCACAACTGATCGGCTTTTGAGCTGGCGGTGAGCTTGTCCTGGAAAGTCCGCTTCAGCAATTTCTTGAACGTGTTCAAAGAGTTCAGGGTAAGCGACTTCTGACGTACCCCGCATCGTTTCTAAGACGACGGGAAGAACGGTTCTCCAGGAAAAAGATTGCTGTCGGTTACTCATCAAAGCATCCTTAGAAGTCAAAGCAGGGGCGTTCTCATAATAGTAGGAGAACGATTCACAGGGGATGGGCGCATCTCAATTGGGAACCTCAGGAGGATAAACTCGAGGGGAAGAACCCCAACCCAAGGAGCCACCATGGACCAGCACTGTTTCCGCCACATCGTAGTGATGGGAGTATCCGGCTCGGGAAAGACAACGGTGGGGGAGGCGCTGTCGCCCTTGGTAGGTCTGGAGTACCGCGATGGCGATGATATGCACCCGCAGGCCAATATCGACAAGATGGCTGCGGGTACACCGCTCAATGATGCGGACCGGGAGCCGTGGTTGAAGCAGATTGGTCAGTGGCTGGCGGATAGGCCAGAAGGTGCGATGGTGGGGTGCAGTGCGCTGAAGCGCAAGTACCGGGATTTGATTCGCGAGTACTGCCCAGCCGTGGTGTTCGTTCACGTGCATGGCGACTTTGATGTGCTGCATGAGCGGATGCAGCACCGGCCGGGGCACTTTATGCCGGCGTCGCTCTTGCAGTCGCAGTTCGATACCTTGGAGCCGCTGGAAGAAGACGAAACCGGCCGCGTCTTTGATGTGACGCGGCCAGTCGAGGAGATTGCCCAGGAAGCTGCTGCCTGGATAAAAGCTGGAGTCTAAAAGACTGCCGCTACTCCGTAGAGCACCAAGACCAGGGCGAAGCCGATTACGGAAATCAGCATTTGGTTGACCGTCCAGGTCTTCAGTGTGGTGACCGTATCCATGCCCATCAGGCGGCCGACGAGCCAGAAGCCGGAGTCGTTGACGTGGGAACCGAAGACGGAACCGGCGGCGGTGGCCACGACGATAAGGGCGAGCTGCAGCTCATTGAATCCGCCGGCTTCCACAGCGGGAACCATGAGGGCGGCAGCCGTGGTTAGCGCCACGGTGGCCGAACCTTGGGCTAGGCGCAGCGCCACGGCAATGAGGTAGCAGGCAAGGATGACGGGGATGCCGAGGCCGGAAAGCGAATCGGCCAGGGCGTCGCCAATGCCGGAAGTGCGCAGAACGCCGCCGAACATGCCGCCGGCACCGGTGATGAGCACGACGGAACAGATGGGGCCAAGCGAGGAATCGATGAGCTTTTCCAGCGCGGTCTTGTCCACGCCGCGGCGCAGGCCCAGGACCACGAGTGCAATGAGCACGGTGATGAGCAACGCGATCGGGGTCTGGCCCAGCATGACAAAGAACCGCACCCACGCGGCGTCGGCATCGATGGTGCCATAGGACGCTAGAGCATTGAGGCCGGTGTTGAAGAAGATAAGCACCATCGGGATCAGTAGGAGGGAGACCACCGTGGCGGCAGAGGCGGGTTTATGGGGTTGCTCGTCATCCGCCAGGAGGGGGCCGGCGATGGCATCAGTAACCTTCAGCGGGAATTTCTTGCCGGAAAGCAGACCGAAGCGGTAACCGGAAATATACCAGGTAGGCAGCGCAAGCAGCAGGCCGACGAGCAGGACGAGGCCGAGGTCGGCGCCGTAGAACTCGCTCGCCGCGACGGGGCCTGGGTGCGGCGGCAGGTAGACATGCATAACAGAAAACGCACCAGCGGCCGGCAGACCAAACGCTAGGACCGGACCGTCCAAGCGGCGGGCGACGGCGAAGATAACCGGAAGCATCACAATCAGGCCGGCGTCGAAGAAGATGGGAAAGCCCATAATCAGCGAAGCCAGGCCGAGTGCAAGGGGCGCCTTGGATTCGCCGAAGCGGTGAACCATGGCGTCGGCAAGCGATTTGGCGCCACCGGAGGCTTCCACCAACCGGCCGATCATGGCGCCCAAGCCTACGAGCAGTGCCACCGAGCCCAGAGTGGAGCTAAAGCTTTCTGTCATGGTGGGCACGATGCCTTCGAGCGGAATGCCCGCAGCGAGCGCCGTGAGCGCCGAGACCACCAGCAGGGTGAGAAAAGCGTGGAGCTTGAAATAGATGACCAGCACCAAAATCACGGCAATGGCGGCCACCGCAATGCCTAGCAGCGGGCCGGTTGACAGGGTGGGTTCCCACGTATCCATAAAGCGGGCTCCTTTTCTAATGCAAACCTTTGAATAACGGCAACGTTAGCAGTAGCCCCGCTTACCGACGTCCCCCTTCCTCCAAATGCGACCCAGCCAATACCCCCCAAAGGGGCGGGGTATATAAAAGTCCCCTAGGTGCCGGTGCAGGAACCTAGGGGAGGTGCAGGCAGTTTAGTCGAACTGGCCTTGGATGACAGCCGCCGCATCCAGCGGGGTCACGTGGTAGGAGATGGGGTTCTGGTTAGCGCCGGCCATGAGCGCGCCGGCGCAAGAGTGACCTGCGCCCATCATGTGGCCCAGCTCGTGGGCGATGGTGCCCTGGACTGCCTCTGGGTACTGGGCATTAGGAATCTTGATGAAGACCATCTTGTGATCCGGGTAGGCGGCGCCCTGGACGTAGCCATTTGGGTCCGGCTTGAAGATGATGGCGACGGTGTCATCGTCAGCCTCGGAAGGCTTTACTTCCTTCAGGGAAGCCTTGCCCTTGAGAGCCTTGTTCCACTCGGCAACCGCGGCATCCAGCTGCTTGCGGTACGGGAAGTCGCCGACCACCTTGTACTCCAGTACGCCGTCCTGGAAGTAGGGCTTTACGGAGTCCTCATCGTGGAGGATAGAAGGATCCGGCACCGGCTTGCCATCGTTGGCCAACTTGGTGATGGTCTTGCAGGTGCCCGGGGAGATGAGGGAGCGAACTGGATCGCTCTTGGCGCTTGCGGCCGGTGCGGCGACGGTGCCAAGGATGGCGGAAGCGGCCAGAGTGGCGGCAGAAAGCTTCTTGAAAGAAGGCATAGGCAGTGAGTTACCTTTCGGTTGATTTTAAGGTTCGCAGAGTGTGATATTCCCAGCAATATCCGTGGTAAACGGCTTTGTGGGGGTATCTTATGCGTGTGAGCATATATCAGTTTCTTATTGTCTACAAAGGGAAAAATAAGAAACTGCGGAACTTACTACCTCTTTACCGCCTTTTAGTTCAATCGCTCTCCAGTGGTGGTGCTAAACAAATGCACTCGGTCCGGGTCGGGGGAAACGTAGAAAGTATCGCCCACCGCATAGCGGCCGCGGACATCGACCAAAATGCCGGTCTGGCCACCCATCCGGGTCGAGGATTTGAGGACGCCGTCGGTGGAGCTGTTGCCGGCGGCGTCGTTAAGCTCGCCATAGACATAGGTCTGGTTGCCCAGCTCTTCGACGTGCGCGACGGTGAACTTTGCCCCGCCGTTGCCGGTATCGCTTAGCTGCCAGTCTTCCGGGCGGATGCCCACCGTGACGGTCTCCACGCCCTCAAAGTTGTAGTTTGCCAGATTGATGCGGGTAGAGCCGATGGTGAGCTCAGAGGAGTTATGGGTGAGGTCGTAGATATTCATCGCCGGGGATCCAATGAAACCGGCGACGAAGACGTTCTGCGGGCGGTCATAAATGGTGCGGGTGGTATCCACCTGCTGCAAGACTCCGGCATTGAGAACGGCGACGCGGTCACCCATGGTCATCGCCTCGGTCTGGTCGTGGGTGACATATACGGTGGTGGTACCAAGGCGGCGCTGCAGGTTAGAGATCTGCGCGCGGGTGGAAACGCGCAACTTAGCATCCAGGTTGGATAGCGGCTCGTCCATGCAGAATACGGCCGGTTCGCGGACGATGGCGCGGCCCATGGCCACGCGCTGGCGCTGTCCACCGGAGAGGTTGGCCGGCTTGCGGTCCAGAAGGTCTTCCATCTGCAGGATCTTCGCCGCCTCGTGCACGCGGGATTGAATCTCGTTCTTCGGAACCTTGCGGTTTTCTAGCGCGAAGGACATATTCTGCGCCACGGACATATTGGGGTAGAGGGCATAGTTCTGAAAGACCATGGCCACGTCGCGGTCCGATGGGCTAACCCCGGTGACATCTTTGCCACCGATGCGGATGGAGCCGCGGTCGGTGGGCTCGAGGCCTGCCAGCATGCGCAGGCTGGTGGACTTGCCGCAGCCGGATGGGCCGACGAGGACCAAGAATTCGCCATCGGCAATATCCAGGTTGAGGCGGTCAACGGCGGGGCGTTCCGCGTCCTTAGAGTAGATGCGGCTTGCGCCATCGAAGGTGACAGTAGCCATGGTTACCTTTCAGAAACTAGTGGGGAAGGGGAGGGGCTGCGAGAGCCTACTTATTGATGACGGTCTTGACCTGATTGTCGTAGATAGACTGCAGGGTCTTTTGCAGATCGGTCAGGACCTTGGTGACGTCATCGCGGTTGGTGACGATCTTTTCAAAGGCGCCGCCGATTTCCTGGTCCGCGCCGGGGAGGAATACGCGGGCATTATCCTGCGGCCGGGTTTCCGGAAGCTGCTTGATAGCCGTTTCGAAGTTCGGGTTGTCCTTCATGAACTTCTTCTGGTCCTCGTTGTCCACCGCGGTGGAGCGCACCGGCATGTAGCCCACGTTCTGGGACCAGTAGCAGGTGTTTTCCTCATTGGTGATGAAGTCAATGAGCTTGATAGCAGCCAGCTGGCGGTTCTTGCTGATGCCAGCCGGGATGGCAAGGCCGGCACCACCGGTGGGGCAGGCGCCGTCGCCAGTCGGGTTAGGCAAGAAGGCGGTGCCGAGCTCGAACTTGGCGGTATCGGTCAGACCCGCCAGGTCACCGGTGGACAGGACGGTGGCGGCGGCGCGGCCGGTGCCGAACTCCATGGCCATGTCATTGCCCACGTAGGAGTAGCCCTTCTTCTCATCGGTGATGTCCTTGAGCCACTCGACGGCCTTGATGGTCTTGTCATCGGTGAACTTCAGATCCCAGTCATCGGAGTAAGCGCCGCCCTTGGACCACAGTGGGCCCTGGAAGATCCAACCCAGGTAATCCACGGCATCGCCCCAGCCAAAAGGCTTCATCTTGGAATCGGCCTCAGCCAGCTTCTTGGACCACTCGTCCATCTCATCCCAGGACTTGGGGCCACGGTCCGGCAGGCCGGCCTTCTTCCACGCGTCCTTGTTGTAGAAGAACAGCGGCGTGGAGCGGGCGAAGGGGAGGGCAAAGTGGCCGCCGTCGTAGTTGTAGTCCTCGTAGAGCGGCTGCACGTAGGTGGACAGGTCGATGTCTGCTTCCTTGGCAAGGTCGTCCACATTGGCGATTTGGCCGTTGATGGCGAAGTTGTACCACCAGACGTCAGAAAGCACCACGATGTCCGGCAGGTCCTGGCCGGTGAGCGCAGCGTTGAACTTCTGTGCTGCTTCTTCGTAGTTCTTGCCGGCATCAACAAGGTTGACCTTGATGTCCGGGTTCTCCTTTTCAAAGCGGGAGATGATCTCCTTCTCAATATCCTTGGAGGTGCCCGGGTGGTTGGACCACCAAGTCAGCTCGGTGACTTCACCGTCGCCGCCCTTGTCGTTGCCACCCTGCGGATTGGTGGACGAGGTGCCAGCACAAGCGGCGAGTGCGGTAGCAGAAGCGGCCGTGGAGGCCAGGGCGAGGAATTTGCGGCGTAGCATGTAGTTCTCCTTAAAAAGCGTGGTTAAGGGGTGGAAAATAAAACAACTGGAAACGGCGAGCGTGGGTGGGGAAGAAGCCTTCTAACCCTTCACGGCGCCAGTGGTGAGGCCTTGAATCATGTACTTTTGCAAGGCCAGGAAGATGATGACCATTGGGATGATGGTGAGAATGGTGGCGGCCATGACCGGACCCCAGTTGGTCACGCCATCGTTGTTTTGCAGCATGGTCAGACCCACCTGCAGCGGGGCGACGTCCTCTGTATCCGCCATGAGGAAGGGCCACAGGTAGGTATTCCATTCATTGACCATGGTGATGACGGAAAAAGCAGTCAGCGTGGGCCACGAAACCGGTAGCAGCACCTTGGTCAGCAGGCGGATGGGGCCGGCGCCGTCCATGCGGGCGGCCTCCACCAGCTCATAGGGCAAGGACAGGAAGTGGTTGCGCATCAAGAAGGTACCGAAGGCCACACCGGCCAGCGGCACGATAATGCCCACGAAGGTATTGCGCCAGCCCAAGGAATTGACCAGGGCGTAGTTGGAAATGACGGTGATTTCGCTCGGCACCATGAGCGAGGAAATGACCAGCAGGAATACCAGGTGGCGGCCCGGGAAGCGCAGGATAGCCAGCGCGTAGGCGGAGATGACGCCCAGCACAATCTTGATGATGGACAGCACCGCGGTAATGAACACCGAGTTGCGCAGGTAGGTCCAGAACGGCACACGGGTGGTGGCATCGGAGTAGTTCTCGGTCTCCCACACCGGCGGAAGCCAATTGACTGGGTCGGTATAGATATCGCCCTTGGCCTTAAACGAGGTCATGAGGATCCAAAACAGCGGCAGGCCAATGAGCAGCAAGACCGCTAGGATGCCCAGGTAGCCGCCGATGAGCTTGGCGCGGCGGGTGGCGGGGGATTCATCCGTGACCATGTGAAGGGTAGAAGTAGCCATGTTGGGTTAACCTCGCTTATCCATGATGCGGACCTGGATCAGGGTGATGATGAGCAGGATGAGGAACAAGATGGTGGCGGCAGTCGCACCGTAGCCGGCGCGGAAGTTGACGAAGGTCTCGTTGTAGATCTGGAAGACCAGCGTCTGCGTGCCATTGCCCTGCGGGCCGCCACGGGTCATGACGTTGATGATGTCGAAGACCTGCACGGAGTTAAGCAGCACCGTAATGGACAGGAAGAAGGTGGTATTGCGCAGCTGCGGCATGGTCACGCGCCAGAATTTGCGCCAGCGGCCGGTGCCGTCGATAGCGGCAGCTTCATCCAATTCCTTGTCCAGGCCCTGCAGTGCCGCCAAGTAGATGACGAAGGTATAGCCCAGGTTCTTCCACACAAAGGTGAAGGTCACCATGAACATGGCCCAGCCCGGTACGGCGTAGAAGTTGGGGGAGTCAATACCGAACCAGCCCAGGATTTCCTGGATAAGGCCAAAGTTGGGGTCGAAGACGAACTGGAAGGCAATGCCGATGGCCGCGCCGGAGATGGCATAGGGGGCAAAGACCACCGAGCGCGCAAAGTTGCGGCCCTTAATGTTTTGGTTCAGCAGCAAGGCCAGCGCTAGGCCGATGACCATGGAGCCAATCACCGCGAAGAAGGTAAAGACCAGGGTGTTGAGCACGATGGTCTTCGTATCATCGCGGCTAAACCACTCCACATAGTTATCTAGGCCCACGAAGGTGGAGTTGGGGCTGGAGATATTCCAATTGAAAAAGGAAAGGCGGATATTATCCAGCAGCGGCCGGTAGGTAAATATGGCCAGCAGGATCAGGTTGGGGGCAAGCAGTACTGCTGCCAGCAGCCATTCTTTGTGTCGGTTGCGCTTGGCCTTGCGGACAAGCGCCGCGGAATCACCGGGGCTTTCCGCGCGTGCGGGAGATGCGGTTGTAGTGCCGGCGCCACCGGCACCGGAAGAGTCTTCCTGAAAAGTCACTCGGTCAATCTAGGGCGGTTAGGTGACGCCCAGCTACACAGAAAACAAACAATTGATGAATAATAAAAGGCCAATGAGTTAAAGGTAGACGCGTCATCAAAGATTCTATAAAGCCGCAGCGCAGCCCCCTATGGCGCTGGTCGCTCCACCGCCTAACTTTGTCCGGCATTACAAAGAAGCCCCGCTTGCCGACGCCCACCTTCCTCCCACCCCACTACACTGGCCCCCACAATCCACCGCGAGCCCACTAGGAGGAAGCAATGTCTGTCCCTACCGTTTGCAGCAACTATGACTCCGTCAAGGTGTGGCAGGAGCCGCTGTATAAGGATCTGCACCAGCACCCGGAGCTATCCATGCAGGAAGAGCACACGCTGGGCATTATCAAAGACAAGCTTGCCGAGCTTGGCTTTCGCCACATCGAAGTAGGCGGCGGCGTGGTCGGTGTTTTAGAAAACGGTGTCGGGCCAACCGTCATGCTGCGCGCGGATTTCGATGGCCTACCGGTTAAGGAGGACACCGGCCTGGATTATGCCTCCATCGATGCCGCCGTTGACCAGGAAGGAAACGCGGTCCCCGTCATGCACGCCTGCGGCCACGATTCCCATGTGGCCAGCCTGCTGGGCATGGGCGCGCTCATGGGGCAGGCCACTGACCAGTGGTCCGGCACTCTACAACTCATTTTTCAGCCAGGCGAGGAGATCGCCGCCGGTGCCCAGTCCATGGTGGATGACGGACTTGTGGACAAGGTCGCCACGCCGGATGTAGTACTTGGGCAACACGTCTTTGCCAGCAACTTTCCCGCCGGTACGGTGGCGCTGGCCTCTGGTCCTTTCATGTCCACCGCGGTCAGCATGGACGTCAAGGTTTATGGTCAGGGTTCGCATGGCTCCATGCCGCACCTCAGCGTCGATCCCGTGGTACTGGCCAGCTCCATTGTCATGCGTTTGCAGACGGTCATCTCCCGCGAGCTCAACCCTTCCGAATTCGGCGTGCTGACCGTGGGGGCCATCAACGCCGGCTCGAAGGCCAATATCATCCCCTTTGAGGCCAACCTGAAGATCAACGTGCGTGCCTATAGCGAGCAGGTGCGCGATAAAATCACCGGCGCCATCGAGCGCATCGTCACTGCCGAGTGCCAGGCTGCCGGCAGTCCGCAGCCGGCCGAGTTTACTTATCACGATTCCTACCCGCTTACCAGTAACGATGAGGACACCACGGAACGCCTTAAGGAAACCTTTGTGTCCTACTTCGGCACCGACCGCGTCCTTGATGCCGAGCCCCTCACCACCTCGGAAGATTTTTCCACCATCGCCCGCGCTTTCGGCGTTCCCTACTGCTTCTGGGTATTTTCCGGCCGCGAAGAAGAAAAGGATGTCCCCAACCACAGTCCGCACTTCGCTCCGCTGCTCCAGCCCACTTTACGAACCGGCACCGAAGCCCTTATCGCCGCTGCGATGAGCTACCTAGGAAACAACTAACCGACACGCAGCATTCGGCCGCACGGTCCCATGGTGTTTGCGGCCATGCCTTTTGGAATGCGCGCTGTATGAGGTGGCGGGGGTAGCCCGTAGGATCTATAACCGCGAATTTGAGCCATGCACCGCTTTCCGACGCCTTCTCCTTCCCCCACGCCCCAACCTGCAGACCCCTAAAACAGCTCCAACGCCCGGGCCTCGCTTGGGGCCACAGGGCGCTGGAACTGGTTCTCTCTATCTCTCTTGCGTTCTCTCGAACACGTAAATTAAAGATAACGCGCTAGGCTGCCATAGGTCTGGTATTTTCCTGTGAATATAGTGGCAATCATTTGGCGGAGGATAAAAACAGCTCAATCAGGTTACGGGTATCAAGGTGGAGGCTTTTGGATCGATGAGCCTGATTCACAAGAGGCTTCTTTTGCGTAAGATTCTAGGGAAACTACAAGCGCGCTATCGGGTTGGGGTCGACAAGTCTTTAATTGTGCGCCAAGAGCAGTGTTAGAGGAGGAGAGATGGCACAACAATTTGATCCGGAGATGCATCGGCAAATGGGTGTCGAGGCGGACGTTGTATTGCGGGTGGGAATGCTCCTAATGGGTGCCGGCACCTCTGGTTATCGCGTACTTAGAGGGATGAAACGGAGTGCGCGAGCATTGGGGTTTGACCATCTAGATGCCACAGTGGGTCTGACGCAGATTACCTGTACGTTTCACCGCGGCGAATACTTCCGGACGGTCATTGCTCGGCAACATTCGCCTGCAGTTGATGCCTCTCGGATTGAAGCCTTGGAAGATTTAACCCACAATCGCCTCTACGCAGGGATCACCGCTCAGGAATTAGCGGCGATGCTGGATACTATTGAGCATAATGTCAAAAAGCGCTGGGGCGGTCTAACTCTTTCTTTCGCTGCCGCGATCGCATGTGCGGCGTTTGCGTATCTTAATTTTTTCCCGCTGGAAGCAGTGGGGTTGGTTGCTTTGGCGGCGTTTGCCGGCCAGTTTGTTCGTTATACAGTTCTCCACCGTCACGTTCATCAAATTGGAGGAGTGATTGCTGGTGGTGCGACGGCAAGCATAGTTTTCTTCTTGTTGACGGAATTTTTCGGGGCTATAGGCTCGGTGGAACCGAGTGAACTGTCCTCGGGTTTTGTGGCGGCCGTTTTATTCCTGATTCCCGGGTTTCCACTTTTCTCTGCTTTGATTGACATAGCGCGATTTGATCTTGATGCGGGTATTGTCAGGCTGGGGTATGCTTTTACCGTTATATTTACGGCCGCTTTCACGGTCTCTATGGTTAGCTGGCTGACTAAACTTAGCCCCGACCCGCCTGCACCTGCACAGGATATGCAATGGTTTCTGTTGGCGCCGCTGGCAAGTTTTCTGGGCATTGCTGGGTTTGCTTTTCTTTTTAACTCTTCTCGCCGCATGGTCTTAGTAGCGGCGTGCGTTGGAACCGTGGCAAATGAGCTTCGTTTGATTCTAATTCACGCGGGAACAACCATTTTCTTTGCAGCCTTTGTGGGTGGATTGCTCATCGGGTTGCTGGGGGCAGTAGCTTCCAAAAGGGCGCGTCTTCCTCGTATTACAACCACCGTTCCGGCCGCGGTGATTATGATCCCAGGGGTGACAATGTTCCGGGCGGTGTTTTATTTGAATGATGGTCAAATGGATCAAGCATTGGCCAATGTCGCGACCGGAATGATGGTAGTTGGATCTATTGGTGCCGGTTTGGTCTTTTCTCGCCTGCTTACTGATAAGGATTGGGCCTTGGGCCGCCTCATTGATTTTGATAAAAAGCTTCCGCAACGGCCTTCTTCCGCATGATGCCGAGACTTTAGCTAGGGAAACGCCTGTGGCCCCGGTTCCTTTCGGAGCTGGGGGCCACAGGCGTCTCTCATGTCGTTTCCATGTATCGGCATCTGCCGCCCTGTGGAAACTGCCAGGGGTTCTCTCTATCTCTCTCATATGCGCTCTCTCAAACGCACAATCTCAGTATGGGGCACTGGGCTGTAGCGGCCATGGGGTCCGGCTGTTGGGTTGCTGTTAGTGGCTGGGAATTGGGTGGGGAGGGCGTCGGAAAGCGGGGCAGTGGTAGAGGTGTGCAACATTGAAGCGCGCAAGTGACGTAGAACATAGTGTGTTTCTGTAGGGTGGAAGATATGTGCGCAGTCAGGCTGCGCCGTTTCACCTGCTTGTAGAGCTACAGAATCGAGGTGAGGAGCATGTCTCCTCTCACAGCCCAACCCCCAGCCAGTGACGCCGCGGCGGCGCAGGTCGAGGATACGGAGGAAACCAGGCACCAACATCGCTCGGCCATTAAGGCGGCGTTTATTGGCACCTTCATCGAGTGGTTCGACTATGCGGCCTATATTTACATGTCCGCGATTATCTCCCGGGTGTTCTTTCCAGAGATGGAAGGCCGCCGCGCGCTGATTATGACGTTTGCGCTCTTCGCGCTGTCGTTCCTGGTGCGGCCGGTGGGTGGCATCGTGTGGGGCCACTTTGGTGATAAATACGGGCGCATCCATACACTGACGGTGTCTATTGTGATGATGTCGGTGGCAACAGCGTGCATTGGTTTCCTGCCGGGCTATGCCACCATCGGCTTTGCCGCCTCCATCTTGCTATTGCTGTGCCGCATGGTGCAGGGCTTTTCCGCCGCTGGCGAGTATGCGGGCGCGGCCACGCACCTGGCTGAGATTGCCCCGGCCGGCAAGCGTGGCATCTATTCGGCGGTGGTGCCGTCCGCGACGGCCTCGGGCCTGCTCTTGGGCTCGCTCATTGCGGCATTGCTGACTGGTGTGCTTGATGATGCCGCCCTGGAATCCTGGGGTTGGCGCGTACCATTCCTGATTGCGCTGCCTTTGGGACTGTATGGCCTGTGGATTCGCCGCAACACGGAGGAGTCCTCCCACTTTGAGGACCAAGATGAGCCGGAAGAATCCCCGCTGCGCGAGGTTCTGAAGTACCCCAAGGCCCTAGCCATTGCCTTTGCGGGCGCGGTGCTCAACGCCATTGGCTTCTACGTCATCTTGACCTACCTGCCCACTTACCTGTCGGAGGAGTTGGGCATGGCCGCGACCCCGGCGTGTATCGCATCCTCGGTGGCGTCCGCATTCTATGTGGGCTTTGCCTTGCTCACCGGCATGCTTTCGGACCGGCTTGGTCGCCGCACGACGATGCTGTGCGCGGCCGCCTTCATGGGCGCGACCATCATTCCGGCCTTCATGCTTCTCGACGGCGCCGGGCTCTTCCTCGTCATTATCATCCAGGTCTGCCTGGGTGGGGTGCTGGCGCTTAACGACGGCGTCCTGCCCTCCTTCCTTTCCGAACAATTCCCCACCCACGTGCGCCTGTCCGGCTTCGCGCTGACGTTTAATACCGCCAACGCCGTATTCGGTGGTACCGCACCGATGATTGCCACCTGGCTTATCGACGTCACTGGTCTGCAGCTCGCCCCCGCTTTCTACTTGGTGGCCGCAGCACTGGTGACCGGCATCGCGGTTCTCTTCGCCTCAAAGAAGAATAAGCTGCACGAGTAGTACCGTGGAGCCGTGTAAAACGCCTGCGGCCCTCGGAACCTAAATGGGACCGAGGGCCGCAGGCGTCTCTCTCTACAAGGTGTTTCCATGTATCGGCTTAAAGCCGCCCTCTGGAAACTGAGGGGTTCTCTCTATCTCTCTCGTATGCGCTCTCTCAAACGCATGATTTAAGTATGGGGTACGGGGCTGCTACTGCGATGGATTGCGCCTGATAGGTCGCTGCCAGTTGCTGAAAGTTTACTGTTAGCCGCGTCTACCCATTGCGCCTAGTAGTCGTAGCTTTCGGCGGTATTGGCATCTGCCCCAATGCGCTGCAGGTGTGTACGTCGCTTCAAGCGGATGGCCGGGCGGGCTGCCATGCCCAGGCTGCCGAGAAGGTAGAAGACGGTGGCGACCATTGACATACCGGCAAGTGTTAGCACCGAGCCAAGGATGAAGACCACGGAGATGGCGATGTCATTGGCGATAGAAAACGTCTCGTACTTGTTTTTAATTTTGATTTCGTTGTTCTGCCCGAGCTTAATCTTTAGGTCGGGGTCCTTTTCCTGTTCTGACATGATGTCTCCCACCCTGCCAGAGAGGAAAAGGCCTTGTCGAACCATGTTTTAGTGGGATTATTGGAACATTCCCCAGATGGTGGCAAAGAGCACGATAAGACCCATGATCGCCACGAAATAGTTGGTCTTATTGCTCCGGAACCGCGCCAGTGCCTCCACGCGGTAGATGACCCAGATGGGCAACAGGTAGGTCATGAAAGCGAAGAAGACGCCGCCTACGACGGAAATCATATCCAGGATGGAGGGGTTGAAAATGCCCACCAGAGAGGTCGCGACAAAGATGAAGAGGTAGGTCCACAGGTCGAGCGTGCGCGTAGACATCTTCTTCGTGGCCTTAGGCGCGGCCAGGTTGAAAAGGTACTGGGTGCCCTCGATGGTGCCCAGGGCGTGGCCGAAGTAGGAGGACGCCACCGCACAGATCACGACGATGGGCGCCATGTAGGCCATAAACGGCGTGCCGGTTTCGTTGGCGAAGTAGGAGAGTACCGGCAGGTTCTTGTCATTAGCCTCCTGCATGCCGTCCGCGCCCATGGCCAGGGCGCAGGACCAGACGAAGAACATGGTGAAAATGGTCAGCAGGATGGCGGAGTTGCGGATGACCTTATCGGACTGCGCGTGGTGGTCCGCGCCGTATTCCTTCTCCATGCCCAGGGAGAATTGGGAGATGGCGGCAACGAAGGAGAAGGAGAAGACCAAGACTGGAAGGATGAGGATGATGGCCTTGAGCACACCGCCGGCGCTGTGATCGCCGGCTTCCATGAAGGAACCCAAGTCCCATTGCGGGATGAGGTAGAGCGATACTGCTGCGAGCGCCACGATGAGTGGGTAGACCACGAACTGTGCAATCTTGAGCATGATGGCGTTGCCAAAAGCTAGTGCGAGCGTCATGAGGCCCACGCACAGCGGCGCCAGGATGTAGCGGGAGATTTCCGGGCCACCCAGCTGGTTGACGATGAAGCTATCGACCGTATTCGTAATCGATACGCCGTAGATAAGTACCACCGGGAAGATGGTGAACCAGTAGATGATGGCGAGGATGATGCCATTGCCGCGGCCGAAGAAGTGGGTGAGTACCGCGAGGACATCTTCGCCGTGTAGCGGCGAGTAGCTGATGATCCAAGAAAACGCGCGGTGGGCCAGGTAGGTCATCGGGAAGATGAGCAGGGTGGCCACCAGCAGCGGGATGAAACCGAAGCTACCGGCCGAAATCGGCAGGAAGAGGATGCCTGCGCCCACGGCGGTGCCGAAGAGCGTGATGGTCCATTGGCTATTGACGGCCTTATTAGTGGTCACTTGGCCGCTGGGTGAAGTACCTGCGCCGTCAGTGGTGGGTGGGCTGGCTGGTGAAGCAGGCGCATTCGCAGTCGCGTGAGACATAGAATTCATCCTCCAGTTTTTGTGAACGAGACAACATACACAATCTATCTGAAGGTTATGGAGAACGAAAGCAAATTTGTGATCTAAGTTAAATAAATGTAAAAGACCGCCGCACCAAGGGTGGTGCAGCGGTTATTGGGAATCTTGTTAAGGTGTCGCAGCTAGTCCGCGATCAGGTTTTCTTCCTTCAAGAAATCCAGCGCCACGGTGGTGTAGTCCTCGCCGTCGACGTCGACGCGGGCGTTAAGTGCCTGCATCTTTTCGTCGGTAAGCAGCTGCGAAAGAGGAGCGAAGAGCTCTGCAATTTCTGGGTGCTCGTCCAGGGCCTCGGTGGGAGCATCTGGAGCGGAGTGATGACGTGTATGGGGAGGGGGAACATGAAGGAAGGCCGCTGCACCGTTTGATGGTGCAGCGGCCTTTTGAAGTGACTGGCTAGGAAACTGTGTCCCTAGGACAGAAGTGGGGAGTTCTTAGAACAGGCCCTCAGCCTTCTTGCCGGTGTCCTTCATGGTGTGCTCGCGGGAGTCAACGTTCTGGTCGTTGTGCTTGGAGTCATCACCCTTGATGCGGGAGGTCTGGGTTACCTCGATGTTGTTGATGATGCGGCCTTCCTTGGTCTTGCCGTCGCCGAAGTCCAGGTTAGCGATGCGAGCCTCTTCGCCAGCGTTAATCGGGTTAGCCAGGGTTACCTCGAAGGAGCGGGTGGAGGTCTTCTCGTTGAAGCCCAGGTCACGGATGTGAGCGCCGTTGGAGGAACGCGGGGTGATGAGGCGGTCAACGCCCTTCGGGCCCTTAGCGGTCTTCACGTCAACGCGGAACTGGGTAGCTGGGAACTCGCCGTAGTAGCGCTCGGAGCCAACGTTCTTAGCGCGCAGAGCAACGGTGCCTGCGAAGCCAGCGTGCTTAGCGCCGGAAACGGTCAGGTAAGGCTCGAGGTCGAGCTTGTGCTTGGAGTCCTTCTTGTCCTCCTTGGCATCAACCTCTTCCTGCTTCTTCTTGTCAGCAGCCTCTTCGTTCTTGCCCTCTGCCTCGGAGACCTTTTCGGTTGCTTCCTTGGCGTTGCCCTCGGAGTCCTTGATTACCTCTGCGTCAGCCTCGAGGTTCTTGTCCTCTTCAACAACCTTCGGGTCATTGACGTCGGTGGTGTTCTGAGCGTCCTTGTTAGGAGCGTAAGAGTCAGACAGCTTGTCGTACAGCTTGACGCGAACCTCGTTCTTTACCGGCTGCATTGCGTTCCATGCGGTCGGGGTGGACCAGGTGCCGTTTGGCTTGCAGTACTGCTGGGTGCCGGTCATGTTCAGCACGCGGAAGCCGTAGGTAGCTTCACCGGTGTGGTTTGGCGGAACATCGTATGGTCCGATGGACTGGCCAGCATCCCAAGACAGGGAGTAGGAAGCGCTAGCGCCAATCTTGGTGGCGATCTCGTGGGAGATGCCGAAGGAACCTTCTGCACCCTTCTTGGAGCCCTTGCCGCCCAGGTTCATGGACGTGGTCTCGGTGCGGTCACCGTTGACGGAAAGGGAGATGGACTGAGACTTGGACAGATCCTGCTGCAGCGGGATGTCCTTCTTGGTCTGGTTGGTGGTGGAGATGGTGCCGGCCGGCAGGAAGCGGTCGGAGACCTTGTAGACCACGGTGCGGTGGTCCTCCCACGGGTTACATACCGGGCGAGGGTTCAAGATGTTCGCCTTCATGTGGTCGGAACCGTGGGTGGTGTGGATGATTGGCAGGTCCGGGTTCAGGGCCGGGGTCTCCGGGTAGGACTCGGTCTGGGTAGCTGCGCCAGCCAGCGGTGCCGCGAATGCGGTGCCGGCGACGATGAGGCCGGCGGTCAGGCCGGTCATGCGACGACGAATCGACATATAGAACTTCTCCTAGGCAGGTAGAAAATGAATGAACTTATGAATGAAATCCAGCAACTCTCAATGTTGCGCTAAGAAAACGCTAAAACAGGCTCAGAATTAATTCATCTCTTAGATGTCTATATATTTGCCACCCCGGCGGGTGGGTATTTTTTATATAGACCAACCTGTTTATTGGTGTTTGTTCCCGCTAAGCGGCTGATAGTACGTGCAAAAATATTGATGGATGATTGTCTATACAATCGAGAATCGGCACGAAGGGAGTGGGCCCCTATATGGGGGTGTTTTGGCGGCCTCTGGAAGGCGTTTGGGGTCCCGTTAAAAGGTTGTGGACACGTCACAATATGCGTCGTACGCTGCATTTAAGCGGGGTAGGGAAGGGTTATAAAATGCCCGCTAGTGAATGTTACGTGTCGTAAGTTATGGGCGTTTACATGGCAGAGGTTGGTGTATTTTGCAACAGGAACCTGCCGGGGCCTTCCGCTGAGGGGTGGCGAGTAGGGCTAGAAAAGGGCGGCTTCGGCAATAAGCATGAGCGCCGCGCAGATGGCCACGATGATGACGATGCGGTTGAGGAGGTGCCTATCTATAAATCGGTTGAGGTAGTTGGCGGCAATGAGACCCACGACAACAAGGGGGAAATAGGCCGCCGCTGCGGTCACCTGGGTGCCGCTGATCTGCCCATTAAATGCCAGAATTATAAGAGAAATTAAGGTTCCGAGGACAAAGGTGCCCGCCAAGGTGCCGCGGGTGCGGTTTGGGTCGAAGCGCTTCATGATGAGCGCCATGGGCGGGCCGCCGATGGAGGTCGAGGTGCCCAGGATGCCGGAGGCTACGCCGGCGATGAGCGTATTGGCGGTGGTAGGGCGAGGGCTCCAGCCCAAGCTGGATAGCGTCATAGCAAGGAGCACGGCGCAGCCGATAAAAATGGACAGCCCATCGGGGGAGAGGCTGGCGATTGCCCACGCGCCCACCAGAGAACCGGGAATACGAGCGAGGGAAGAGATTCCTACGACACGCCAGGACGTCTCGCGGAAAGTGCGTGCGAGCGTATAGCTGGAAATGCACAGTGCGAGCAGCAGAATGAGCGTGGGCACTAGATCAGGTCTAATGAGCGCGATAATGGGCGTGGCAATGGTGCCTAAGCCAAAGCCGATGGTGCCCTGAGTAATGGTGCCGGCGAGGATGAGGACGCCGATGAAGATAGAGGACCATGCGTCCATAGAGATTCCCAGAAACATAACGAGGGCTAAGTGTATCCGGGATCGGGCTGCTTTCTGCAACTATTAGAGGCGGGCGGTGGCCTTCTCATTGGCGGCGATTTCCTCTAAGCGCTCGGCCGGGCACATGCCGGCAACGATGACCGCGGAACCGCCAGCGGCTAGGGGCTCGAGCACGGCGCGGGAGAAAGACTCATTATCGGACCAGCCGGTAGAAAGCAGGCGCTCGGCGGATGCGGGGGCATCGACAAGCTGGGGCAGCGGTTGGGTTTCGGCGAAGTACTGATCACCATAAAAGCGCACGGTGGGGCCAAAATCGATGGCGCCGGTGGGCAGCTCCCCGCCGGACTCTACGACGCCGCGGCCAAAGGGGTCCTCGCTGATGAGCACGATGTCGGCCTGGGGTTGGCGCTCGTGGGCGGCCGCGTAGCGGGAAGGGGAGGTAAAGACGACGTCGGCAAGCGCGGCAGACTCGCCAAAGCTATAGGAAGGGCCAGAGGCGAGCGCGCCTAAGGCCACAACGGCCGCCTGCCACGAGGAAGGAAGATCGATGGCGATGGTGGAATCCGCCTCTAGGTCGAGCTCTTCTTCCAACATATTGGCGATCTTGGCCACCCAATTGTCGAGCGTTTGCGCGGAAAAATCCATGCGCGCGCCGGTGGCCTCGTTATATACGGTAAGCCGCGGGGAGGCGGCGTCGGCACGCAAAAGATGGGCGAGTAGTTCCATACCCGCCCATCGTAGGGGAGAAGTGCTAGTTCACGCAGCGCGGGCCGTCGCCGCCGGCGTCAATCTCCGGGGAAACCTTGGCGGTACCGAAGTCATTGCCCGGGGTGCCAACCGGCTGGCTGGACTTATCTTCCTCCGGCTGCTGGGCGCTGGCCTCTTCATCGGAAGGTCCCTGGTAGTCATCGGTAGCAACCACGATGAGGGTGTCATCATCGAGCTGCGGATTCTCTGCCACCGGCAGCCCACCCAGCTTCTTGGCCAGGGCCTTAGCTTCCTTGCTCGATGGATCGGCGGCGACGACCTGCGACTCGCTGTAGATGCCCGGCTGCGCATTGGCGGAGCGCTCTACCGTGTAGCCCTTGCCCTCCAGCCAGGAGCCGATGCCGGCGGCCAAGCCATCAATATTGCCAGCGTTGAGGACGTGAATATTGATATTCGGATCGACGTCCTTGTCCGCCTTTTCTTGCTTGTCCTTATCTTCGGCCTTGGACTCATCGGTGGCTTCATCATGGGTCTTGGCTAGGTCATCCATTAAGCGGTGGACCTCGGCGGCATCGATGGTGACGATGGATTCGCCATAATCGCCCTGGCCGTCGATGGAGGTTACCGGGATGGTGGTGAAGGTGACATTGCCGCCAGCAAGCCCTGCCAGCTGGGTGACAAAGCCCATGATGTCCCAGCCCTCATCGATGACCACGGAGCGCTCTACCGCCTTGGCAATCTTGGACAGCTTGGAAGGATTAGCCAGGGTGTCATTGTCCAGGATCTTATTGACCAGGGACGCCATGAAGGCCTGCTGGCGCACGATGCGGTCGAGGTCGCCGCGCGGGAGGTTATAGCGCTGGCGCACGAAAGCTAGGGCCTTGGCGCCGTCGAGGGTCTGCTTGCCCTTGCTGAACTTAGCGCCAGACATGTCATCATCAACATCATCGTTGAGGCAGACATCTACACCATCGACGGCGTCAGTGAGCAAAGTAAAGCCCAGCAGGCCCACCTCGGCGTAGTGATCAATAGACACACCGGTCAGGGTGCGCACCATCGCCAGCAATCCTTCGCGCCCGGCTTCGACGCCCTGCTTTTCGATGTCCTTATCCGAGTGCGGCTTCTTTTTGCCCTTGGCCTCCGCCTCGGCATTTTCCTGCTCGAGCTCTTCCACCTTGGCGTTCTTATGGGAGGCGAAGACAGCATTCATCTTCATATTGCCGTAGTCCGGATCCTTGACATAGGTATCGCGCGGAATGGATACGGCGGTGGCGCGGGAACCGTCCTCCGGAACGCGTATGAGCATCATGGTGTCGGTATTTTCCTCACCATCGGCCACGCCGGCGTGCAGATCCGCCAATTCCTTCTCAGAGAGGGGATCGCCTTTGGCGTCGGTACGCGAATCCTTGCCCACCAGCAAGATATCCACTGCGCCATCGAGCGAGTTACCGGACAAGCCCTGGCCGTCCAGGGACAAGTCCGTGGCCGAAGACATGCCATTATCCAGCCGACCCACGGTGGCATAACCCACGCCAGATACCACCAGGATCAAGGCAGACACGAGTGCCACGATCGCCTTGATGGCCGTGGAACCTTTTTGCTTTAGGGCACTAGCGGCAGAGGGGGCCGGCTGGATGGTGCGTGCCCGGCGAGTGTTCTCAGAAGTCACAAGTGGAGGCTTTCTAGATTGGTGGGGATCTGGAGACAGTTTAGGGCAGAAAAGCCAAAAATTAGTGATCCGCGTCCGATTTCGCGTGTTCGGGCAGTGTCCCTGCCCAGTGCGAGGAGCGCCTGTGACTAAGCTCGGGGCCATTGTGACTACACCAAATCAATCCCCGCTGGCCGTGATCACCGTGACCTATAGTCCCGGTGAATACCTCGGTAGTTTTTTGGACTCCCTGCCGGGCGCCTGCGCCCGCGGCACCAAGGTCGTGCTTGCGGATAACGGCTCCGCCGACGGCGTGCCCGAGGCCGCCGCCCGCGAGCGCGCCGGGGTGGAGTTTCTCGATACCGGCGGAAATATCGGCTACGGCGCTGGCATGAATGCGGGTGCCCGCTTCGCCCGCGAGCACGGTGGCGTGGATGAGGAATTCTTCCTTATCTCTAATCCCGATGTCACCTTTACCCCGGGATCAATTGACCAGCTCATCGAGTGTGCCCGCCAGTGGCCGGATGCTGCGGCCGTGGGCCCGCGCATCGTGGAACCGGATGGCAGCAATTATCCCTCGGCCCGCGCCGTGCCCACCGTGGCTACCGGCATTGGGCACGCACTCTTTTCTTCTATCTGGCCGTCCAATCCATGGTCGCGCGCCTACCGCGATGAAGCCGATATGACCGCCCAGCGCCCGGCCGGATGGTTATCCGGTTCCTGCCTTCTTGTGCGCTGGGAGGCCTTCGACGCCATCGGCGGGTTTGATGAGCGCTATTTCATGTACCTCGAAGACGTGGACCTAGGAGATCGCTTCACGCGCGCCGGCTACCAAAACATCTTCTGCCCGGAGGCCGTCATCAGCCACGCCAAGGGGCATTCCACCCAAGCGCACGCTGGGGCGATGCTGCGCGCCCACCACAACTCCGCCTATCGCTTTCAGGCAGACCGCCACCCCGCATGGTGGCAGGCCCCACTGCGCGGCGCGTTGTGGCTGGGACTGCGAGTCCGCGGGCTGATTGCCTCGGCCTCGGCACGTTCTTAACGTCCAGTGCGCGTGCCGTTGACCTGGATTGCGCTCCCTACGCTCTACACTGTCCCTCAGAAAATCACAGAATAAAACTGTCCGCATACATAAGGAAGACTATGACTGAAGCAGCCACCACCCACGGTGCCAGCACGGATGCAGTGATTCTCGTCGGCGGCCGCGGCACCCGCCTGCGCCCTCTAACCATCGGTACGCCGAAGCCGATGCTGCCGACGGCAAACTACCCGTTCCTGCAGCACCTGCTCGCCCGCATCAAGGCCGCCGGCATTGAGCACGTCGTCATGTCTACCTCCTATAAGGCCGAGGTCTTTGAGGAGTACTTCGGTGATGGCTCCGATCTGGGCCTGGAGATCGAGTACGTGGTGGAAGAGACCGCGCTCGGCACCGGCGGCGGCATCCGCAACGTCTACGACAAGCTGCGCAATGACACGGTCATGGTCTTCAATGGCGACGTGCTCTCCGGCATGGATCTGGAAGGGATCCTCACCACGCACCATGACAAGGATGCCGATGTCACCATGCACCTGCTCAACGTGGCTGATCCGCGTGCGTTTGGTTGCGTGCCGACCGACTCCAACGGTCGAGTTACCGCCTTCCTAGAAAAGACCGAGGATCCGCCAACCAACCAGATCAACGCCGGTTGCTATGTATTCAAGCGTTCGGTCATCGAGTCCATTCCGGCCAACCGCGTTGTTTCCGTGGAACGCGAAACCTTCCCAGGGCTCCTGGAAGAAGGCCGCTTGGTTGTAGGCCACGTAGACAATTCCTACTGGCGCGATATGGGCCGCCCGGATGACTTCACCCGTGGTTCCTCTGACCTGGTACGCGGCATCGCGCCTTCCCCGCTGATTGAGGGCAAGACCGGTGAGTCCCTGGTGGATCCCTCCGCCGGTATCGCCGGTGGCGTGCTGCTGCTGTCCGGTACCGCAGTGGGCCGTGGCTCCGAGGTGGGCGCGGGCTCCCGCCTGGAGGGCACCGTTGTCTTCGACGGCGTGCGCATTGAGCCAGGCGCCATCATCCACAACTCGATCATTGCCTCCGGTGCCCACATTGGCGCCAACGCGGTCATTGAGAACTGCGTCATTGGTGAAGGCGCCCACATCGGTGCACGCTGCGAGCTTCTCGACGGCATGCGTGTCTTCCCTGGCGTTTCCATCCCCGATGCCGGCGTGCGTTTTAGCTCCGATGCTTAACGCTTCCGCCGTGGCCAAGGCACTGCACTAGGCCCAGATGGGATAGGCCGAACTGAGGAAAATAGAGCCTCGGTTCGGCCTTTCTTTTATGGGGCCAGTCGCTGCGCCTAGGCGAACCGGCCGACATGGTGCGGAATCTTCATAGATGTGAAGCGCATGGATCCCTTCTTTGCGGGGTTGTGCGCGCGACACGCCGGGATTTCCTGAAAATTGTTGACAGAAAAACGGGGTACCACTACATGTAGTACCCCCTACCTATACCCCCACAGGGGATCAGTTGTTACGGATGTGACAGATGGGGATCGTGTGCTGCGTTTTTGCCGGAAAGCGCGAAGAAGCCGCCAATTCGGGTTGACGATATTTAGTGATCCGGTGTGAAATTACATCAGTGAAAGAAACAGCGGCCGGCGCCGTTACTTCCACACCATCCCGGCGGGGTTACCCAAGGGGAATGTGGTGTACAGTCGGTCGCACTGATGAGAATTACCCAACCTCGGAGAAAGGAAAAGGCGTGGACAAAATGGCTAATAACAACGCCATTCTCCGTGGCGGTGCTGCTGCAGAGATGTCGCTCGATGAACTCTTCGGTGCCGTCGAGCAGGAGTGGCAGGACCAGGCGCTGTGTGCGCAGACCGACCCTGAAGCATTCTTCCCTGAAAAGGGAGGCTCTACCCGTGAGGCCAAGCGCATTTGCCAGGCCTGCGCGGTGCGCGATGAATGCTTGGAGTACGCGCTGGAGCACGATGAGCGCTTCGGTATTTGGGGCGGGCTATCTGACCGTGAGCGCCGCCGCCTCAAGCGCGAGATTGGATAATTAAGGTGTCCAGTAAGGCCCCTGGCTAGCACGCAATGTGTGGCCAGGGGCTTTTCTGCTGCCTGGGAGCCGGAACGGGCTACCAGCTATAGCGCGGGTCCACTTCTTCTGGATCCAAGTTGAGGTAGTTGGCCACCAGCGCGGTAATAACGGTGCCCAGGAGCTCGGAGCGCTCGGACGGGGTAGAGGCGCGTTGTTCGATGGGCATGCGGAAGATGACCAAGCGCGCGCGGGTGGGCTGGCCCTCGGAATCTACGCCGGCCGGAACCACGCGGCCGAGGGGAACTGGACCATCGGCGATAATCTCATCCGGTAGCACGGTCATATCGGGCGAAAGCCGCATGCGTGGGATGGTGTCTACAGCCAAGTCGAGGCCCCGTAATTGTGGCGCGAAGGCGTTTTGGATGGGGGCATAGGCCTCCAATACGGCCATGTCGAAGTGCTCGCGCGCGCTGCGGTAGCGCGGGGTCTGCTGGGGGAGGAGAGGTCCGCGCATGCCGTGGCCGTGGCGGTCGCGGGCGGGGCGGATATGCGGGCGAGCGGCGGTCATGACCTTGATTCTAGGGTGCTGGCGGGCTGGATTTAGCGGAGCCACGCCGGGGCGAAGACTATCTAAATCTCAACCAAGGGTTTAGACTTATGCGCTGTGACTATTTCTCGCCATTGCTCCCGCCCAGGCTGCGGCCGCCCCGCCGTGGCGACATTGACCTACGCTTACGCGGACCAGACGGCCGTCGTCGGACCGCTGGCGGAAGAGGAGAACCCACACAGCTGGGATCTGTGCGCCACCCACCGCGACCGCATTTCCGCCCCGGTGGGCTGGGAGCTGGTGCGCGTGGATCGCATCGAGCTGGATGAGGAAGATGACCTGATGGCCTTGGCAGAGGCGGTCAAGGAAGACGGCCGCGTGACCACCGGCTTGGTCGATGACCGCAGCGCCGGATCCGGTGCAGACCCTATCGACTATTCCGCGACCTTTGATGGAGCGGATCCTGCCAATTCGAATCACCCGGTCTTTCGCACCCGCCGCGTGGCTTATGCCAAAAAGGCGCGCCGCGCGCACCTTTCGGTCGTGCCCGATGAAACGACGCCCGCGGAACCGGAACAGGACTGACACGAACCCCGTGGTGCGGTAGTTTCCCAGTCGGCGGGGGTACTATTGCAGGTTATGCGAACTCGTGAGCATCTTGATGCAGTAATTAAGGCCTATGACGTCCGTGGCGTGGTGGGCGAAGATATCGATGAGAACTTCGTGCGCGATACGGGCGCCGCGTTTGCCGCCATCTTGCGGGAAGAAGGCGAAAATACCGTAGCAGTCGGCCACGATATGCGCCCGTCCTCGCCGTCTCTGGCGCGCGCTTTTGCTGAGGGCGTGACCTCACAGGGCCTCAACGTGACCCTGCTGGGGCTAACCTCTACCGACGAGCTCTACTACGCCGCCGGCTCCCTGGAGTGTGCGGGTGCTATGTTTACCGCCTCTCATAACCCGGCCAAGTACAACGGCATTAAGCTCTGCCGCGCCGGCGCGGTACCGGTGGGCCAGGAGACCGGCCTGGAGCAGATTAAGCAGATGCTTATCGACGGCACCCCGGAGTTCACCGGCACCGAGGGTGCAATTGCCGAACAGGAGATTCTGGCCGGCTACGCCGACTTCCTGTGCAAGCTGGTGCCGCTGGAGGATTCCAAGCCGCTCGTCGTAGCCGTTGACGCCGCCAACGGCATGGGTGGCCACACCGTGCCGGCCGTCTTCGATGGCTTGCCTTTCGACGTCCGCGATTTGTACTTCGAGCTCGATGGCACCTTCCCGAACCACGAGGCGAACCCCTTGGATCCAAAGAACCTGGTGGATCTGCAGAAGTTCACCGTGGATCAGAAGGCCGATATTGGCTTGGCCTTCGACGGCGATGCGGACCGCTGCTTCGTGGTGGATGAAAAGGGCCAGCCGGTTTCTCCTTCTGCCATCTGTGCGCTGGTGGCTGAGCGTTACCTGGAGAAGTTCCCCGGCGCTACCATCATCCACAACCTGATTACCTCCAAGACCGTGCCGGAGCTCATTAAGGAAAAGGGCGGTACCCCGGTGCGCACCCGTGTGGGCCACTCCTTCGTCAAGGCGCAGATGGCCGAGCACCAGGCTGCCTTTGGTGGCGAGCACTCCGCGCACTACTACTTCCAGGAGTTCTGGAACGCCGATTCCGGCATGCTTGCTGCGATGCACGTGCTGGCCGCTCTAGGCCAGTCCGATAAGCCGCTGAGCGAGCTCATGGCGGAATACTCCCGCTACGAGGCTTCTGGCGAGATCAACTCCACCGTGGAGGACCAGAAGGCCGCTACCCAGGCAGTACTGGATGAGCTGGCGGATAAGATTGAGTCCGTCGATGAACTCGATGGCGTGACCGTCGAGCTCAAGGGAACCGAGGCATGGTTCAACGTGCGCGCGTCCAATACGGAGCCGCTGCTGCGCCTCAACGTAGAGGCAAAGACCGCCGACGAGGTCCAGTCCATCGTCGACGAGGTCCTCGCCATCATCCGCCGCTAATCTTCGGCGCGCGAGTGGGAGACCATGTCCTCCCACTCCACAAACTTCTTACGCTCGCGGCCCTCCCGCTCACCTAGGGCACGCTCGGCCGCGTCCAAGCGCTGCCAATCCTGCCACGTCAGATAATCGATACCGCGCTCGGCAAAGACCTCGGTGATATCCGCGGCGCTGGAGGGGAGGGGAGGGTGCCAGAGGCGGCGTCGGCAAGCAGCATGCCAATCGTTTCCGTGGCATCGGACTTGGTATTGCCAATCAAACCCACCGGGCCGCGCTTAATCCACCCGGTGGTGTAGAGGCCCGGCACTACCGCGCCGGCCGCATCGATTACATGGCCGCCATCGTTGTTGATGACGTTCTTGTCCTGGTTAAAAGGCACGCCATCGACCGCATCGGAGCGGTAGCCGGTGGCGAAGTAGATCGCCTGCACCGGCCATTCGGTGAATTTGCCGGTGCCGTGCACGCTGCCATCGCCGTTGAGCGCGGTGCGCTCGGTCTTGATGCCGCTGACCTTGCCGTCCTCGCCCAGGATCTCTACCGGCTGCTCAAAGAGATGGATCTGCAGGGTGTGTGGCGCCTTCTTGGGATCGCGGATGGCATACTGCTCGAGCACCTGGCACACCAAGTCGGTGGACTTGCTCTCCTGACGCGCGGCCAGTGAGGCCTCGTCATAGTCGATGTCCTCGGGGGAGACCACAACATTGATGGACTCGGAATGGTCCAGCTCCTTGAGCTCCTGCGGGGTGAACTTGGCCTGCGCCGGGCCGCGGCGGCCGAAGACGCGCACGGTCTCAGCCTGGTTCTTGGCTAGGGACTCGTAGACATTATCGGGGATCTCGGTGACCTTGAGCTCATCGCCGGTCTTGGCCAAGATGCGGGAGACGTCAAGGCCCACATTGCCTACGCCAATGACTGCCACCTCCTTGGCGGAGAGATCCCAGTCGCGCTCAAAGTGCGGGTTGCCATCGTAGAAGCCGACGAACTCGCCGGCGCCATGCACGCCGTCCAAGTCCGCGCCAGGGATATCGCGGTGGCGGTCGCCCACGGCGCCGGTGGCAAAGACCACGGCATCGTAGTGCTGCTGCAGTTCGTCGACGGTGATGTCACGCCCGATGTGCACGTTGGTCAACAGGCGAATCTGCTCGGTGTCGAGCACCCGGTGCAGGGACTTGATAATGCCCTTAATGCGCGGATGGTCCGGCGCTACGCCGTAGCGGATGAGACCGAAGGGCGCGGGCATCTGCTCGATGAGGTCAATCTCTACCTCGCCGCCGGTCTTTTTCACTAGGATATCGGAGGCGTAAATGCCGGCCGGGCCTGCGCCGATGACGGCTACCTTCAAGGGCTGATTCATGCTGCGTGAATGCCTTTCTCTCTATCGCGGGGTCTAGACCGCTAGGTTCATTTTTTGTGACTTATCTTTCTGGCAATTGAACCGTTTAGTCTAGATTGCAGCAAGGAGTTGAATTAGATTCTAAAAATATTCTTCTTTTTGTGCAGTTCAGGGCGATCTTTTACTTGAAATTAAAAAAGACCGCTTTGTCTGCTCATTTTAGACGGGTAGGTTGTCTTCCAATACTTAGGAAAGGCAGGTTGAGATCTACACCATGACCACCGCGACTAATACCAAGCGCACACCCCGCGCCAAAAAGCCCGAAGGCCAATGGAAGATTGACGGCACCGATCCCCTCAATAACGATGAGGTAATTAAGCAGGAAGACGGCGGGCTTTCTGCCAAGCAGCGCGTCATCGATATCTATTCCAAGCAGGGATTTTCCTCCATTCTGGCCGATGACCTAGCCCCTCGCTTCAAGTGGCTGGGCCTTTATACTCAGCGCAACCAGAACTTGGGCGGCGAGATGACCTCCAAGCTGTCCAACGCCGAGCTGCAAGACGAGTACTTCATGATGCGCGTGCGCTTCGACGGTGGCCGTGCCGATCCCGCCAAACTGCGCGCTGTCGGTGAGATCTCGCGCGATTATGCCCGCTCCACGGCGGACTTTACGGACCGCCAGAATATCCAGCTGCACTGGATTCAAATCGAGGATGTGCCCACCATTTGGGACAAGCTCGAGTCAGTGGGGCTGAGCACGCTCATGGGCTGCGGCGATGTGCCGCGCGTCATTTTGGGCTCTCCGGTTGCCGGCGTGGCCGAGGACGAGATTATCGATGCCACCCCAGCCATCGAAGAGATTAAGAATAACTACCTGCCGCGCGAGGAATTCCATAACCTGCCGCGCAAATTCAAGACCGCTATATCCGGCAACTCCCGCCAGGACGTCACGCACGAGATTCAAGACGTTGCCTTCGTGGGCGTGAACCACCCCGAATACGGCCCAGGATTCGATTGCTTCGTTGGTGGAGGCCTGTCCACCAACCCGATGCTCTCGCAGTCCCTCGGCGCCTGGGTTCCCCTAGAGCGCGTGCCGGAGGTCTGGGCCGGTGTGGTCGGCATCTTCCGTGACTACGGCTTCCGCCGCAACCGCAATCGTGCCCGCCTGAAGTTCTTGGTAGCCAAGTGGGGCATCGAAAAATTCCGCCAAGTACTGGAGGAGGAATACCTAGACAAGCCACTGCTGGATGGTATCCCACTGGAGGTCGAGCCCGGCTCCCGCGATCACTTGGGCGTGCACCGCCAGAAGGATGGCAAGTTCTACGTTGGCGTAAAGCCTACCGTGGGACACGCCACCGGCGAGCAGCTCATCGCCATTGCGGACGTGGCCGAAAAGTTCGGCATCAGCCGCATTCGCACCACCCCGATGAAGGAATTGCTCTTCCTTGATGTGGAGGAAGAAGACATTCCGGCGCTCTCCCGCGCGCTCGATGAGACCGGCCTGTACTCCCAGCCGTCCGAATTCCGCCGCGGCGTCATTTCCTGCACCGGGCTGGAGTTCTGCAAGCTCGCGCACGTGACCACCAAGGCCCGCGCCATCGAGTTGGTAGACATCTTGGAAGACACCTTGGGCGATTTGGACGTTCCGATTTCCATCGCGCTCAACGGCTGCCCCAACGCCTGTGCGCGTTCGCAGGTATCGGACATCGGCCTGAAGGGCCAGATTGTTACCGATTCCGAGGGCAACCGGGTCGAGGGCTTCCAGGTCCACCTGGGTGGCGCCCTCGGCCTGTCCCCGGACTGGGGCCGTAAGCTGCGCGGCCACAAGGTCGTCGCCGATGAGGTGCCCGAGTACGTCATTCGCTTGGTCAATAAATACAAAGAGCAGCGCGAGGACGGCGAGCAATTCCGCCACTGGGTCTTGCGTGCCAAGGAGGAGGACTTGCAGTGAATTTTCGCCGCCAGCCCAACCCCAACCGCAACCATCCCAGCTTCTGCCCGTATTGCGCCGGCACCGACCTCTTCCCGGATGAGGAAGATGACTTTTCCTGGAAGTGCCAGGAGTGCCTGCGGATTTTCTCCGTGCGTTTCCATGGCCAAGACGATGCCCCGGTAGCCCCCGCACCGGCTGTGTCCTCTAACGAAGCACTGAAGCGCTCGCTTGCCCGCCGCGGCCACACCACGGCGCCGAAGGCTTAAGGATGTCCCCATGCCCGCACTTATTACCCTGTCCCACGGTTCGCGGCACCCGGGCGCCGCGGCCGGCATTGAGCGTTTGACTCAGGCCACGGGTCTGCGCCCAGCCCGCGCGGCGCATCTGGAATTCAACGAGCCTAACCTCACCACGGCCGCGCTCGAGCTCGCCCAGCTAGGGGAGACCGAGGCAATTGTAGTTCCGCTGCTTTTTACCCAGGGCTACCACCAGCGCGTGGACGTCCCGCGCGCGCTTGCCGACGCCTCCACAACCTCCCACCTTTCCCTCCACCTCGCCCCAGGGCTCGGCACCGGCGAGGACCTCGCCCGCGTGCTCGCCTCCCGTACCCGGCCTGGTGACGCCCACGTGGTCATCTACTCCGTCGGTTCCTCTGATTCCGCGGCGAATGATGCCATCCGTGAGCTCGCCTACCGCACCTTCGCGCTCACCGGCGTGCCCACGGCGGTGGAATTTGCCACCCGCGGTGGCCGCGAAGGGATTGTGTCCCTGTGTCGCGAGCATCAAGACCCCTCTCGCGTGCGTGTGATTCCGCTCTTCGTGACCGAGGGCCTGCTCTTAGACCGGCTGGCGGGCGTTCCCGCCACCGTCGACCGCCCGCTGGGCACTGACCTCGCGGCCCTCGTTGCGGACCGTTTTCACCACGCCCGCCGCGCCGCACAGGAGGTGTTCGCGCCATGCTGACCCTCATCCTCATCGCGCTCGCCGGTGCGGCCGCCAACCTCGTGGACGGTGGCATCGGCATGGGCTTTGGCGTCACGTCTACCACGATGCTGTTGTTGGCGGGCCTCGGCCCCGCGCAGGCCTCTGCCGTCGTGCATACCGCCGAGCTTGGTACCACGGCCATCTCCGGATTGAGCCACGCGCGCTTCGGCAACGTGGATTGGAAAACCGTGGTGCGACTTGGCGTGCCGGGTGGGATCGCCGCCTTTTTAGGCGCCACGTTGCTGTCGAATATCTCCACCGCGGCGGCCACGCCGGTGACCGCACTCATCCTGGTGGGCATCGGCGCCAACCTCATTTGGCGCTTCTCCCAACCGCGTCGCCGTGGCTCCGCCTATAAGCGCTCCCACTCCACGCCGTTTCTCGCCGGTCTTGGCCTTGTGGGAGGATTCGTCGATTCCACCGGTGGCGGCGGCTGGGGCCCAGTGTCGACTTCCACGCTCATGGCCATCGGCCGCGAGCAGCCGCGCCGCATCGTGGGTACGGTGAACGCCGCTGAGTTCCTAGTGACCTTCGGCGCTACCGCGGGCTTTATCGTCGGTCTCTGGCACGATATCGTCGCCAATCTGGCCGCAGTAATTGCCCTGCTCATCGGCGGCGCCATCACCGCGCCCATCGCCGCGTGGCTCATCTCCCGCATCAATCCTGTGCTGCTCGGCGGACTGGTGGGCACGGCCATCGTGGGCCTGAATATCAGCAAAGTTATCGGCGGTGCCGAGACGTACTTTGGCTGGGCAGTTCCTGCAGCAGTTACTCCGGTTGCCATCGCGGTCGTGGTCGTGGCTGGTGTAGCAGCCACCATTCGTGGCGCGTTGCGCACCAGGCGTGCGCGTGCGGCGGAATTGGAAGCCGAAAACGCCGAGGAAGCCGCCCATGCTGATTTTCACGCCCCGGACTATCCGGAGCGCGTCGCTGCCGCCCACCGCGCCCACGGTTCGCGCAAGTCCGGCGTAACCATCGTGCAGGATAAGGCGCCCAAAAGCCCCGCCGCTGACCGTGCGTAGCCCTTCCGCCGCGACCTTTGGCCACGATACGGGCCAAAGCCCGGCTGCGGTGGGGTAGAGCGCGGCCACAAGTTGGCCTCGCGGCCCCTGAAGGCCCCGAGGGGTGCTACAGCCCGGCCACCTCGCCGATGACGTAGACCGCCGGCGCGGAGATCTCGTGCTCGGCCATCGTCTGCGCCAGGGTGCCCAAGGTGCAGCGATAGGCGCGCTCGGTAGAAAGCGTGCCCTCTTGGATGATGGCGCAAGGAGTGGAGGGGGAGAGGGAGGCGTCGATAAGAGCATTGGCAATCGCCGGGGCATTCTTCACACCCATGATGACCGCGAGCGTAGCGCCGGAGCGGGAGAGCGCTGCCCAGTCGACCAAGGACTTCTCATGGCCGGGCGGCAGGTGGCCGGAAACCACCGTGAACCCGTGGACAATGCCGCGCTGGGTTACTGGGATTCCTACGGCCGCGGGAACGGAAATGGCGGAGGTTACGCCTGGAATGACCGTGGTGGGAATAGACGCATCCGCAAGCGCTTGCACCTCTTCAAAGCCGCGCCCAAAGACGAAGGGATCGCCCCCCTTAAGGCGGGCCACCTTGCGGCCGGCACGGGCGTGCTCGATGAGCAGCTCGTTGATCTTTTCCTGCGAGATTGACTTCTTATAGGGGAGCTTGGAGACGTCAATAAGCTCTTTGGAAGAAATATCACACAGCTTATCGAGCTGCGCCGTAGGTCCCAGGTGATCGGCAAGGATAACCTCTGCATCCTGCAGGGCACGCATGCCGCGCACGGTAATGAGGTCCCACGCGCCGGGGCCGCCGCCAATCAGGGTTACAGGATGGATCTGTGCGGAAGTCATAGGACTTCATCTTAGTGGGCGCCCGACTATGCTTGGGCCACATGGATACCGGTAATTACGATGCCGAAACCGTGCGCTTTTTCGATGTGGCGCACGAAGGCGCCCAAATCCGCCTAGTGGCCGGAGAAGTGGAGCGCTGGGGCGAGGCGCTCAGCGGGCTCAATCCCCGCTCGCTTGTCATTATTCCCACCGACGCGATTGCCCGCCAGGCCGCCCACCTGGGCGTTGGCCTCGCCGAGCCGCTGCGGATCCCGATTGTGGTGACCGAATCGCTCCCGCGCTACGTGGGGGCGCTGGACGTGGTGGTGGTCGTCGGCGAGCCCGGCGAGTGCGACTGGGCGTCGCGTGCCCTCATTACTGCCAGCCAGCGCGGGGCCACCACGGTTCTCATCGGTCCGGCCAAGGGCCCGCTGGTGGAGGACTGCCCGGAGGATACGCTCGTCGCACCTTGCTTGCCGACGGCCGAGGGTAGCTCGCCCGCGCGCAGCATTGCCGCCCTGCATGCGCTGTGCTGCCTGCTCTACCAGGGGCCGACCGCGGTGAAGGAGACCCTCGAGGACCTTGCGGTGGCCGTGGACCGCGAGCTCGCGCAGCTTTCTCCCGAGCGCGATGCCACTACCAATCCGGGCCGCCAATTGCGCGAGTTTATTGACGGCGCTCGCGTCATCCATTCCTGCGTGCTCGACCCGTACTCCTATTCGGAACGTCGCGAGCACGTGCAGCTCGACGCCCTCGTGGCCCGCATGGCCGCGACCATCTGGGCCGTGCACGGCCTACCGAGCGCTTATGTGGACCCAGCCGAATTGCGCCGCGCGCTCGACCGGGACTCCGATAGTTCCCCGGCCACTGATCTCTTTTATGACCCCTTCATTGATGGCGATGGTGCTGAGGGCGCTTTGGTACCCTTGAAGGTAGTTTTCTGGGGGCAGGAAGAGGCGAACCTGCCCAACTCGCTTGCAGTCCGCAGCATCGACCCGGAACCGGGCCTGGGGCATCTTGCCCGCTCACTGCAGCTTATTACGCGGAGTTTTGCCGCGACCGCCTACGAGATTTCTAAAGGATAGAAACACATGCAGCTGTTGCACAGCGCTACCCGCAACTATTCCTGGGGCTCGCGTACCCTCATCCCACACCTCAAGGGGCAGCCCGATGCTGATAAGCCCGTCGCCGAGCTGTGGTTCGGTGCCCACCCCGGCGACCCTTCCACGGTGGATGGCCGCCTGCTCAACGAGGTCATTGCAGAGGATCCGGCAGGGCAGCTAGGCAGCCGCGTATCTGCCGAGTACGGCGAGCGCCTGCCCTTCCTGCTCAAGGTGCTTGCGGCCGAGGAGCCGCTGTCCTTGCAGGCTCACCCGTCAAAGACGCAGGCGGAAGAGGGCTTTGCCCGCGAAAACGCCGCCGGCATCGAGCTCACCGCGTCCAATCGCAATTACAAGGACGATAACCACAAGCCCGAGCTCATCGTCGCGCTCACGGATTTCTATGCCATGGCCGGCTTCCGCCCCTTGGCGCGCACCCGCGAGCTTTTTGCCGCCCTTGAGTGCCCTGAGCTGGACCACTACGTTGCCATGCTTGACGACGACCCCTCGGCAACCACCGAGTCCGCCAACCTGCGCGTCCTGTTCACCACGTGGATTACCATTCCGTCTGCCAAGCGCAAGGAGCTCATTTCCGCCATTGTGGCCGCCGGCGAGCGCCTGATCGCCGCCGACCCAGCCGATTGGAAGTCCCGCGTCATGTCCACGGTGCTGGATCTCAACCAACGCTACCCAGGCGATATCGGTGTGCTGGGCGCACTGCTGCTCAACCACATCGAGCTCTCGCCCGGCGAGGCCGTCTACCTAGATGCCGGTCAGCTTCACGCCTATGTCTCTGGCCTCGGCGTGGAGATCATGGCGAACTCCGATAACGTGTTGCGCGGTGGTCTGACGCCTAAGTTCGTGGACGTTCCAGAGCTGGTCAAGGTCTTGACTTACGCCGCTGCCGACGAGCCGCGAGTGCAACAACAAGATAAGTCCGCCCAGGGCAACGTGCACGATGCCGCCGCATGGTCCTACCCGGTACCCATCGAGGAATTCCTGCTTGACCGCGTGGAGCTCACCGATTCGTCTTCTGTGGATCTCGATTACGATGGCCCGACCATCGCCCTGTGCACCGCAGGTTCCGTAACCTTTACCGATGCTGCGGGCAAGACCCTCACCGCGACCCCAGGCCAGGCCGTCTGGCTGCCAGCCTCCGAGAGGCTCGTTACCGCTACTGCGGCATCCGACGCCGCCGACCTCTTCGTCGCCCGCGCCTAGTCCGCGTTAAGCCACACAAGCACGCTTCGCCGCCGTCCTCCGGTTTCAGGCGAAGCGTGCTTTTCCGTCTTCACTACGGCCGCGTTGTGGCTTGCTCCGCCCAATTCTTGGCGCACATTGTGGCTGCTTCGTAGCTTCCGCGTGCCAGCACATGCAAAACAAGCACGTTTCCCCGATTTCTGCCTTCAAAATCGAGGAAACGTGCTTGTTTTGTTCGCCTACGCTGAGAGCCGACTCCGAATTAGCGCGAAGGCGCCGCTTCGCTCGGTGCCTGCTGGGCCGTGACCGGTGCCTGCTTAGTCGGCACCAAGTCGGTAGGCTCCTGGTTCTGATCGGCGGATGGTCGCTCTGCAGCGGCATGGCCAGTGAGCTGTTCTTGTTCCGCCTTTTCGGCTTCGGGCCGCTCCGTGCCGGCTGGTTCATGGGCCGGCACGTCTGTAATCTTGCCCGCATCATCATGCACGGAAGGTTCCTCAGCCGAAGGCTGCTGGGTCGACGGGGCAGTGGTGGCCTGCGGGGTGTTGCCGCCATTGCCACGGTTGCCGCCCTGGTTGTTCTGCGGGGCGCCAGTAGACTGCGAGCCGTTCTGGTTGCTCGGGTAATCAGGCGTTAGACGCTGATTGCCCTGGCCGGTGCCCTGACCACCCTGGGTAGTGCTATTGCCCTGCGAAGCAGTTCCTCGAGGGGAAATATTCTCCGGGCGGTATACCTTGGTGGGCTGGGTTGCCGCCTGTGGGCGCACTACCGCATTAGGGGCGAGAAACGGATCGTTGTTGTGCGGTTGCTGGTGCTTGGCATCGCCGGAGGAGGCGGTAGAACTCGTGGTGCGCGAGGAGTGCTTCTTCGAGGGGGAATGGTCCGTGGAAGAAGTGGTGGTCTCCTCGGCTGCGGTGTGGGTCGGGGAGACGGAGGTGGTCGCGGACTGATCCGCGGCATTGGAATAGTTGGCGCTCGGCGAGCTCATGCGCCAGACGGCGACTCCGACGACGACCGCGGCGATCAGTCCGGCCACAATGAACACGTAGACGCGGCGCGAATCTGGCTTCATCGTGGCTGTCCTTTCTATGAGGCGGGCGGTTTCAGCCCAAGGGGGAGGGCGATACAGTGCCCCGGTAACAAGTTGGTAACGAGGCTATCATGTTTAGGAAACATTGCGACGGCGTCGCGTTTCTGTGATAAGTAAACAAAAAGGCAGTTCACGGGCGTAGAAGGCCATGCAAACCTTTTCATCGTCTGCTTTCTTTCATCAAGAAAGCGTGTATAAATGGCGCTGAAAGCACCGAAGGAGTCAAAAGTGAGTACTTGGGACGAAAATATTTTCAGCACGGACCTCAACATCGATTTCTTGGATGAGATGGCAAACCTCGATGAAGAAGGGGTAATTCGCGCCGTCGAGGATGCCTGCGAGGTCGCACACAGCAAGCCAAAACTCAGCGAAGAAGAAGGGCAGAATGCTCAAGCGGCGGCCACCATTGCTGCCATTTGGGCTGGTGCGCCGTTTAGCGCGGGCGAAGTTGTCGAAGACTACCCCTATATTAGGGAACTGGTGGGCTCTGGCAGCGAGACCTTGACGGAAAATGCGCTCGAGGTGCTCGAAAACGTCGAGGAAGAATATGACCTCGAACCATTCATTGAGGCCCTGTCCTAAGCCGAACCTGCTGCCCGCGGCAGCGGCCGCGCGAGAGCGGCCCCGCGGGTGAAATAACAGAAGGGAAGATAGCCCACACCTATGCTGATCAGCATTGAAGGCATCGACGGTGCCGGTAAAAATACGTTGGTCTCCGCACTTAAGGAGTCGTTGGACCGGCCCGTAGAGGTTATTGCCTTTCCGCGCTATGCAGACTCGATTCACGCGCAGCTAGCGCAGAAGGCACTCTATGGAAAGATGGGCGACCTCACGGATTCGGCTTATGCCATGGCGACGCTATTCGCGTTGGATCGCTATGGCGTAAAGGACCAGCTGCAGCGCGCCAAGGAATCCGACACTGTGGTGCTACTGGATCGTTACGTGGCTTCCAATGCCGCGTATTCGGCGGCGCGGCTCGAAGACGATGCGGTGATGGAGTGGGTGCGCGATCTGGAATTTGGCACCCTCGGCCTGCCGGAGGCGGACCTGCAGGTGTATTTGGATACGGCGGTAGAGGTGGCGTCGGAAAGAGCGCAGGCACGAGCCCAAGCAGACGCCAGCCGGGAACGCGACCGCTACGAACGCGATGGTGGGTTGCAAGAACGCACCGCCGCGGCCTACCGGCGCTTGGCAGATGCGGGCTGGGGTGGACGCTGGATCGCTACCGCCGATGCGGATACTATTATTTCAGCGATAAAAGACCTTGTAGGAGAATAGAACGTGGCGCCCAAGATTTTGGTTGTCGATGACGATCCGGCTATCTCAGAGATGCTGACCATTGTGCTCGAGTCCGAAGGACTCAAGCCCATTCCGGTCATGGACGGCAATGACGCCGTGCCTGCCTTTGAGCAGCACGAGCCGGACCTCATCCTGTTGGACCTCATGCTTCCGGGCATGAACGGCGTAGATATTTGCCGTGCCATCCGCCGTGAATCCTCCGTGCCCATCGTTATGCTGACCGCCAAGACCGATACGGTTGATGTGGTACTCGGCCTTGAATCCGGCGCGGATGATTACATCACCAAGCCATTCAAGCCCAAGGAACTCATCGCCCGCATCCGTGCGCGCCTGCGTCGCACCGATTCTGCGGAATCTGAAATCCTGGAGGTTGCGGACCTTGTCATTGATGTGCCGGAACATACCGTTCGCCGCACCGATGGCACCGAGCTGAACCTGACCCCGCTGGAGTTTGACCTGCTGCTGGAGATGGCGCGCCGCCCCGGCCAAGTACACACGCGTGAATCGCTGTTGGAATCCGTGTGGGGCTATCGCAATGCTTCTGATACCCGCTTGGTAAACGTGCACGTCCAGCGCCTGCGTGCCAAGATCGAGCACGATCCGGAAGATCCGCAGATTGTGCTGACCGTGCGCGGTGTGGGGTATAAGACCGGCAAGGCCGGCGCCGGGGAGTAAGGATCATCGGCATCATTGAGCGGCTAAGGCGCATTCGAGACGCCTTCATTACAACGTGGCGCACCTCTTTGCAGGCGCGCGTCATTGGCATGATCTTGGTCGCCTCCTCGGTGGTCATGATCATCTTGGCCTACGCGTTGGTGTCCGTGCTCACCCAGCGCCTGGTCAGCCAGAAAGAAGACGTGGCCCAACAGGAGCTGGAGCGCGCCCGCACGGCCGTGGAACAGCAGATCGATGCCACCAGTTCTGCTAACTCCGTCCAGGTACGTATTAACTCTGCGCGTGCTGCGTTGGGCCAGCTCTCCGCCCAGCCGGGCGATACCCAGACGGTTTATGAGCCAGTCATCGTGGTGGAAAACCAGGATGGCTCTGTTACCACTTCGCCCGAGGATTTCCCGGTGCCGGATCAGTTGCGGGAGATGGTGGATCAAGGCCAGATTGCGCAGCAGTATTTCCCGGCGCCGCGCGAAAATGGTGATCACTACAACGCCTTGCTGGTAGGCACGCCTACCGATACCGATATTCCCCATACGCAGGTCTACTTGGCGTTGTCCATGGAATCGGAAGAATCCACCATGGCGTTGATGCGCGGTCTGCTTTCGGCGGCCGGTGTGGTCGTCGTGGTGCTGCTGGTGGGCATTGCCTGGCTAGCTACCCAGCAGGTAATTACGCCAATTCGCTCGGCCTCGCGCATTGCGCAGCGCTTGGCGGCGGGTCATTTGAAGGAGCGCATGGCCGTCGATAGCGATGATGAGATGGGTCGCTTGGCCGCGTCCTTCAATAACATGGCCGATAAGCTTTCCTCCCAAATTGCACAGCTGGAGGAGTACGGCGATTTGCAGCGCCAGTTTACTTCTGACGTCTCCCATGAGCTGCGCACCCCATTGACCACCGTGCGCATGGCCGCGGACATGATTGAGGCGGAGAGCGATAGCCTGCCGTACGGCGCCCAGCGCGCTTCCCGCTTGATGTCGAGCGAACTCGACCGCTTCGAGGAATTGCTCGCGGACTTGCTGGAGATTTCTCGCCACGATGCTGGTGTGGCGGATTTGTCTACGGCAGCCATTGATCTGCGCTCGTGTGTGGAGGCGGCCTACGGGCAGGTGGAGCATTTGGCCCGCGAGCTCGACGTGGAGGTCCAGCTCAACCTGCCGGAGGAGCGCATCGGAGTCGAGGCCGATTCCCGCCGCCTTGAGCGCATCTTGCGCAACCTACTGGCCAATGCCATTGACCACTCGGAGGGCAATCCAGTGGCGGTAGACATCGCAGCCACGGACACTGCGGTGGGCGTTACCGTTACGGACCATGGCGTGGGCTTAAAACCTGGCCAGGAAGAGCTGGTATTCAACCGCTTCTGGCGTGCGGATTCTTCCCGCAAACGCCATTCTGGCGGCACCGGTTTGGGCTTGGCTATCGCCCGCGAGGATGCCGTCCTGCACGGCGGCACGCTAGATGCCACCGGTTACGAGGGATTTGGTTCTCGCTTCCGCCTCATTATTCCACGTACCCCGAATACCGAGGTGGGCGAGGCTCCCATCGCTGTGGAGATTCCCGGCGCACCCGTCTCCAGCACTGCGGATGGTAGTGAGCGGGCAGAACCCGATGCTGAAGCTCCAGAAGCACAGGACACCGGCGCCGCCGCGCTGGATGCAGGGCCTACCGCTGCAACGCCGGCCATTTCATCGGGCATGAGCTCGCCGCACGTCGACAAGAGCGAAAAAGGCACCGATGGCGAGGCGGAGGGCGATGGCATCCTCTGGCCTTCGGAACGCGAGCTTAACCGTGGCGCGGCCGCCCCGGACAGGCGCGCCTATAAGGCCCCGGACTTTGAGGGTAGGAGGAAATAAGCGTGTTGAGAGCGAACTATCGCAAGACCGCGGTTGTCGGCACCGCAGCGGCCGTGCTGTTCGTCAGCGGTTGTTCCACCCTGCCGAATAACACCGGTCCGCAAGTAGTCGGTACCTACCAGCAGCAACCGGAAGGCCCGGAAGAAGTCATTGCACCGCAACCCGGCGATGACCCGGACTTGACGTTGCGCGATTTCTACCAGGCTTCCGCCGTGCCGGGAAACGATCATGAGGTCGCGCGCGGCTTTCTGACCGATAACGCCCGCGAAGCCTGGGACGCCAGCGGCGATGTGATGGTGGTCGATAGCTTGGACATCGTTACCGCGCCCGCTAGTAAGCAAAGCTCGAGGGATAATGAGCGCGCCTTCACGGTGCGCGGCACCATCATCGGCCGCCTTAAATCCGGCGGTGCGTACGTGCCGGAAAATGAGGGCTACGAGGCCGTCATCTACATGAAGAAGCAAGACGATAGGTGGCGCGTCGATGGCTTGCCGGCAGGGGTAATAATGGAGCGCAATGAAATGCGCAATCACTACACCCCACAATCGCTGTACTTCTTTAAGCAGAGCAACGATGTGTTGGTTCCAGACCGCCGCTGGCTGTATAAGGGCGGCGAACAATCGGAGTCGACGCTCCTTACGCTGCTGATGGAGGGACCTTCATCTAGCATTGCTCCCGCTACCCGCCGGGCAGCGGGGGAGAATGTCACCTTCGCCGGCTATGACCGCGAACAGGGCTACCAATTCGAGGGCCTTGCTGACCTAGACGCCCAAGATCGCACGCTCTTTGCAGCCCAGCTAGTGTGGACGCTCACGGAAGCCGGCCATACCGGCCCCTTCAAGGTCAAGGCCGATGGCGGTGACTTGGTGGAGGGCATGGATAGCCTCAGCGTGGATGACTTCGCGGACTATAACCCGGAGGAAAGCAGCACCTCTTTGTCTAAGCTCTACGCCCTCAATGAGGGCAACCTGCTCGAGGTGGACGATGGTGTGGCCGAGCCCGTGAAATCCACGCTGGGCAGCAGCGGTGACGTGCAATCCGTAGATGTTGCCGATAGCGGCCTCGTTGCGGCAGTGCGCCGCAAATCCAATAATGACTTCTCGCTGCAGATAGGCGAGCTTGACGGCCAACTGCAGGATTCGGTGGAGGGCCCCACACTGGCACGGCCGACCTTCGAGTACAACGGGCAAGCCGCCTGGACCGTGGTTGATGGCGATCGCATCGTGCGCGTGGTGCGTTCCAAGACTACAGGTCGCATCTCCGAATCCGAGGTGGATGCCCGCAGCATCGACGATATCGAGGGCGAAATCTCCGTCATCCGCTTGTCCCATAGCGGTGCGCGCGTGGCCATGATTATTGATGGCCACGTGTACATCGCGGCCGTTGCTCAATCCAGCAGCGGCGATAAGCGCATCGTCAACGCCCGCGAGGTTGGCCCCGAAGTATCCGGTTCGGCACTATCGCTGGACTGGAATGCGGATGGCTCGCTCATCGTGGGTACTTCCTCGAGCCAGTCGCCCGTCTGGCGCATTGAGCAGGATGGTTCTTCGGCGTCGACCATGCCTACCGGTAATATCACCGCCCCCGTGGTGGCCGTGGCAACCTCGCCCACCAAGCTCTTCATTACTGATTCTCACGCCATGCTGGAGCTTCCTTCCACCGTCATGGACGAAACCAATTGGCGCGAGGTCTCCGGCCTGCAGGGTCGGCGTTCTTCCCCTATCGTTTCTAATTAGCCGCGAGAGGTCCTGCGCGGCTGGGGAGAGGCGATTATGGGCTTGGGGGAGCTTATTTTTCCGCGTGCGTGCGCTGGGTGCGGCGCGCCGGGTGAGGTCTTGTGCCCACCGTGCCGCGATCACCTGCGGCAGCCGCCCTATATGGTGGCGCGGCCCCGGCCGCTGGGCGCGCCTGTCTATGCTCTCGGCCCCTATTCCGATATTCGCCGCCGCATCATCATTGGCATGAAGGAGCGTGGCAATCGGCCGGTGCGCGAGTATGTGGGGGCCGTCTTCGCGGCCGGGCTGGCTCATTTGAGCGCCCGCGGCGATATCCCGCGCGAGTTCACCCTCGTTCCCGCGCCTACTCGGCCGCGTTCGGCGCGGGCACGCGGGGGAGATCCGGTGTCCGCTGTGTGTCACACCGCGGCGCAGCACCAGCGCGTGGGCGTGTGCGCGGCGCTTACTATGGGCCAGTCCACCGCGGACCAGTCCGAGCTCAACGCGCAGGATAGGTGGGCCAACCTGCAGGGCCGAGTCCGCGTGCGCGTGCCTATTGCTCGGGCGCCTGCGCTGCTTGCCGACGACGTCATTACCACCGGCGCCACCCTTGCCGCCAGCATCGCCGCCCTGCAGGCCACGGGTGTGGAAGTCTGCGGGGCATTGGTCTTTGCGGATGCCTAGATAGGGGTGGTGCCCACCCTCGAGGTAGGGGAGTCGCCAAAAAATTTCCCGCAAAGGTCATAACCAGTGCTATCATGAGGAGTGTCACAGAGAGATAGTTACTGTGATTGATTCTAGTCCCCACTACTCAAGGGAGGCATCTCAATGTCCCAGCCAAACAAAGCTCAGGTAACGATTACGGGCCGCAACGTCGAGGTTCCCGAACACTTCCAAGAGCGAGTTAATGACAAGCTGGCCAAGATTGAACGCCTTGACCCCACCCTGACCTTCTTCCATGTGGAGCTACAGCACGAACCCAATCCGCGCCGTGACTCCGAAGCGGAGCGCATTCAGATCACCGCTACGGGCAAGGGGCACATTGCCCGCGCTGAAGCCAAGGAAGATTCCTTCTACGCAGCGCTCGAAACCGCCTTGGGCAAGATGGAGCGCTCCCTGCGCAAGGTGAAGGTGCGCCGCGAAAACGTCAAGAGCGGTCACCGCGCGCAGAAGGGCACCGGCGAGATTGCCGCTGAGATGGTGGCCCAGGCTGAAGCGGAGCGCGCAAAGGAAGAGCGCTACGTTGACCCCTATGCTGAGACTGTAGAGGACGTTCGCCCCGGCCAGATCGTGCGTACCAAGGAACACCCGGCTACCCCGATGAGCGTGGATGATGCCTTGAGTGAGATGGAGCTGGTGGGCCACGACTTCTTCCTTTTTATCAATGAGGAGAACAATAAGCCGTCCGTGGTTTATCGCCGCCACGCCTACGACTACGGCATTATCTCCCTATCGGAAGACGCTGAAGCTTAAAGGAGCTTATACTTCTCTTAGCTAACGACCCTGCTGCGAGTATGCAGCGGGGTCGAATGTGTGGTTAGGGGAGGGGGCGTCGGCAAGCAGGTTGCGGGGGATATACAGGCTGAACGGAGGCTGTCCGCCTGCCCTATGTGCTAGGCGGGAGATGCTTTGTGAAAGCGAGTGAGTACAATAGCGACGAGTTAACTTTATTGTCGCGACTAGAAGGACTAACTAACCGTGTTTGGACTTTCCAAGCTGCTGCGCGCGGGCGAGGGCCGTACGGTCAAGCGCCTGGGCAAAATGGCAGACGATGTAATTGCCCTTGAGGATAAGTACGCGGAGCTTTCGGACGACGAACTTAAGGCAAAGACCGACGAGTTTAAGACTCGCCTGCGAGACGGCGAAGAGATGAATGACATCTTGCTCGAGGCTTTCGCCACCGTCCGCGAGGCTGCCTGGCGCGTCCTCGATCAGAAGCACTACCGCGTGCAGATCATGGGCGGTGCGGCCCTGCACTTCGGCAACGTCGCCGAGATGCGCACCGGTGAGGGCAAGACCCTGACCTCGCTGCTGCCGGCCTACCTCAATGCCCTTGATGGCAAGGGTGTCCACATCGTCACTGTTAACGATTACTTGGCAAAGCGCGACGCCGAGATGATGGGCCGTGTCCACCGCTGGCTTGGCCTGTCCGTCGGCGTCATTCTGTCCGAGATGCGCCCACCAGAGCGCAAGGCTGCCTACGATTGCGACATTACCTACGGCACCAATAATGAGCTCGGTTTTGACTACCTGCGCGATAACATGGTCCGCTCCCTCAACGATGTGGTACAGCGTGGTCACAACTTCTGCATCGTGGACGAGGTTGACTCGATTCTTATCGATGAAGCCCGTACCCCGCTCATCATCTCCGGCCCGGTAGATGGTTCCTCCCAGTTCTATAGCGTCTTCGCCCAGCTGGCCCCGCGCATGCGCGAGGGTATCCACTACGAGGTGGACCACAAGAAGCGCACCATCGGCGTGCTGGAAGAGGGCGTGGAATACGTCGAGGATCAGCTCGGTATCGATAACCTCTACGCCCCCGAGCACTCCCAGCTGGTGTCCTACCTGAACAACGCCCTGAAGGCCAAGGAGCTGTTCACCCGCGACAAGGACTACATCGTTCGCAATGGCGAAGTCATGATCGTGGACGGTTTCACCGGCCGCGTGTTGGCCGGACGCCGCTACAACGAGGGCATGCACCAGGCCATTGAGGCCAAGGAGCAGGTGGAGATCAAGAACGAGAACCAGACTCTGGCTACCGTTACCCTGCAGAACTACTTCCGTCTGTACGAGAAGATCTCCGGAATGACCGGTACGGCAGAAACCGAGGCTGCCGAGCTGCACTCCATCTATGGCCTGGATGTGGTGCCGATTCCTACCAATAAGCCGAATCAGCGTGCCGATCACTCTGACCGCATCTACAAGACGCAGGAAGCTAAGTTTGCTGCCGTAGTGGACGATATTGCCGAGCACGTCGAGTCCGGCCAGCCAGTTCTGGTCGGTACCACCTCCGTGGAGCGCTCCGAGTACCTGTCCCAGCTGCTGTCTAAGCGCGGCGTTAAGCACAACGTGCTTAACGCTAAGCACCACGAGGAAGAGGGCCAGATCATCGCCCGTGCGGGCCGCCCCGGCACCGTCACCGTGGCTACCAATATGGCCGGCCGTGGTACCGATATCGTGCTCGGTGGCAACCCTGAGGTCATCCTCGATGAGAAGCTGCGCGAGCGCGGCCTCGATCCATTCGAGGATGAAGAGAAGTACCAGGAGGCCTGGGAAGCAGAAATCGATTCCGAGAGGGAGCGCTCCAAGAAGCTGGGTGACCAGGTACGCGAGGCCGGTGGCCTCTACGTGCTGGGTACTGAGCGTCACGAGTCCCGCCGCATTGATAACCAGCTGCGTGGTCGTACCGGCCGCCAGGGTGACCCGGGTGAGACCCGCTTCTACCTGTCCATGCGCGATGAGCTGATGGTGCGCTTCGTGGGCCAGTCCATGGAAAACATGATGAACCGCCTCAATGTTCCGGACGATGTCCCCATCGAGGCCAAGATGGTTTCCAACTCCATCAAGGGCGCCCAGGCGCAGGTGGAGAACCAGAACTTTGAGATGCGTAAAAACGTCCTTAAGTACGACGAGGTGCTCAACGAGCAGCGCAAGGTGGTCTACGCTACCCGTCACGACATCCTTGATGCCGGCGATATTCAGGACAATATTCGCGGCATGATTGATGACACCGTGTCCGCTTATGTCGCCGGTGCTACTTCCACCGGCTACGTCGAGGACTGGGATCTAGACGCACTGTGGAATGCGCTGGATTCCCTCTACGGCCCCACCATTTCCCATGAGGAGCTGGTGGAAGGCTCCGAGTATGGTTCCCCAGGCGAGCTTTCTGCCGAGCAGCTTCGCGACGCCCTGGTGCAGGACGCCAATAATGAGTACGACAAGCTCGAAGAATCTGTAACCGCTATTGGCGGCGAGCAGCAGATGCGAAATACCGAGCGCATGGTCATTCTGCCGATTATTGACCAGAAGTGGCGCGAGCACCTCTATGAGATGGACTACCTCAAGGAGGGCATTGGCCTGCGTGCGATGGCGCAGCGCGATCCGCTGGTGGAGTACCAGAAGGAGGGCGGCGAGATGTTCAACGCCATGAACGATGGCGTGAAGGAAGAGACCGTCCGCCAGCTGTTTATGCTGCGCAAGCAGTTCAAGCAGCAGGAAGAGGAGCAGGCCGGCGAATCCGCTGCTACCGCTTCCGGCACCGGTGAGGGCACCGTAGAAGCCTAGGCTTCGGCGTCCTTCTTCCCAACCCCGCCCCGCCCCCGCTTGTGATAGTGGGAGCGGGGCGGGTTTCTTTTCAGGAAAGAATGAGTAGAATATAAGGAACCTGTCCATCCTGCTTATTTCCTGTGAGGAACTCCACTGACGATGCGCCGCCGCTCTTTGCGTCTCGGTATTACGACGCTCCTGTCTGCCACCTTGCTCGGTGGCGCCACGCCGGCCGTGGCCTATGAGGCGCAGCGTGATTCTGCCACCTCGTTGCGCATCATTTTGGATTCGGGCGAAAAAATTGAGCAGGATAACGCAGCTGCGGCCATCCTGGCCATTGCTACCCAGCGCAAGGAAGCATTGGTGGCCGATGGAATTTTGTCCCAGGATAAGGCGGACGCCGCCTTCGAGTACTACTTTGGCAAAGCCCGGCTCAATACCGCGCGCACCGATGGCAATATCTATTCCACGCCGCTGGACTTCCCGTGGGAGCCAGAGGAGCGGACGCAATCCCTAGACGGCAAGCAGTACACCGAAGCGGCCGTACTGGACTACCTCGATATGCTGGGCGCCAATTACGCCCAGGCGGTAATTCGCGCCGAGCTGGGTGAGTTTACCAAGGAAGTGCCGCAGGCCCCCTCCGGCAAAGCGGCGCCCTCTCCGCGTGCCCAGCTGCCGACCATCGGGGATACAGGCTCCGCCTTCCCATATGAGTTTCCGGCCTATGCGGCGGCGCTGCGCGATATTGTCACCATCACCAAGCAGGTCAATGCACCCCTAGAGTGGGCCGCCGCGTCGCACCATACTGCAGGATCCGTGCCCGCGGATGCGACGGCGGACGAGCATTCCGGTCTATCCGCCTTTGAAGGCGGCCTCCTAGCCACCGGTTTAGCGGCGCTGACCAGCGCCGCCGGATTCGGATGGTCCGCGCTCGATTGGTCCGACATCCTTTCTCACCTGGGCCAGTTCTTTTCCTAGGCGCTAAGCCCTGCCCGCTGAGTTAGAGTAAGCGGAACGACGTTAAACCGGTGGGGCTTGCCGATCCCGTAAATGCATGCTGCTGTTGGCCTATGTAGGCGGAGCCAAAGTACTCGCCATTGGACCGCGCATGCAGGCTGGTCAATTGCAGTCTGTCCGTGGCATAGGGGCTTGTGCGCCGCCGCACCCACGATCCAATGTGCAGGCGGATGGCATCGGAATAGCGCGCGGAATTGAGATGGGCTAGCGGGCGATAACCGGCGGCTACCTCGAGCGCAAAGACTACCCAGCCTTGGATGCGGTGTTGGGCGGCGACTTCCGCGGACGTCGGCAAGCGGCCATAGCGCACGCGGTGGGGCGCAATGAAGAGTTTGAGGTGCGAGTAGCCGGGGATGGGCTCGTACATGGTGGGGAAGTAATGCTCCTGCATAAGGACAGGAGGCGGACGCGTGATAATTGTCTCATGCCCGCCCCAACCCCGCCATTTCTGAGGGTTTCCTGAAAGGGGTGGGCGCGAATGCGCGCGTGGTTCGCTATACTCTCGGGGAGTTAAATAGAATCGTAACCAAAGGATTTAAGTACATGCGTGGTCTAATCGTTGACTATGTCGGCGTCCTTGACGGCACCGAAGAAGACAACCGTCGGTGGAAGGCGCTGCTGGCCGCCGCCAAGGCAAATGGCGCAGCAACCGCCATCCTGTCCAATGACCCAGGCGGACCAGGTGCAGAGCACATCCGCGAGTGGGAGTACCGCGGAAACGTCGACGCAGTCGTTCTCTCCGGCGAGGTGGGGGCGGAAAAGCCAGAGGTTGCAGCCTTCCAAGCGGCAGCGGATGCCCTTGAGTTGCCGCTCAATGACTGTGTCATGGTTGATGATTCCATCCTCAACGTGCGCGCCGCCGTGGAATCCGGCATGGTGGGCTTTTTGTACACCAGCTTTGACCGCGTCTCCGTTGAAATCCAGGCAGTCTTCGATATTGAAGGTGAGTTTTAGTGGCTAAAGCCCGCGTTTACATCCCTGCTACCTACGCTATGCTGGCGGAGCTGGAAGAAACCGGCTCGCTGTCCGCGCGCTCCGGCTGGGGTTTCATGGTGACCCCTGCGCTGCAGGAGTTCTATACCGAGGGCGATGAAGAAGAAGTTGCCTACTCGGCATTCCTCGAGGCCTCAATGGCCTCCATGCGCCTTTTGGCCATCGGCGATGAAGAGAAGTTCCCGCACCGCCGCGTGGTTATCTCGGTAGACTTGGATGATTCTGTCCTCACCCCGCGCCCGGATATGGGCGAGCCGGTGGTAGAGCTCAATCCGGCGCAGTTCAGCACGGACGACCTAGCGGCCATCCACGTGGATATTGCGGAGTCCGAGGAAACCACCGCGAAGGCCATCGAGGCTATCGATACCGCAGACTTGGGCGATGAGGATGCGGAGCTGGCCGTGGGCGATGCACTGGATAAGTTCATGGCCTTTTATCATCCCACCGAGCTGCCGTTCCTCGTAGAACTGCTCTAATTACTCAAGGAGAAAATATGACTAAGCGCTTCAAGAACCTCGCTGCGGCCACCGTTACCGCAGGCGCAGCCCTCATCGCCGCGCCGGCCGCCCTGGCAGATACCACCCCAGCTGCGGATGCGGCTGCCGACGCCGTGCCCACCACCCCGTGGCTGGCGCTGCTAGAGACCTCGTCCCAGGGCACCTGGGGCCAGATCCTCGATGTATTCTTCGGCATCGTGGATGGCATTTTGGGTGTTATGGCCGATACCGGCTTCCACCTCTAATTTTCCCACTCCACGTTGGTGCGCAGGGCCTCGAGTAGGCCGCGCACCGCGTCGCGCCGCCGCGCACTGGCGGTATCAGGGGGTATAAGCGCAGGATCATCGAGGCCGCATTCTGGGTCCGCAGGCGGGCCCATGTGCGTACAACCGCGGGGGCAGTCCTCGATGGCGGCGGCAAGGTCTTCAAAGACACCAAGCACGTCATCGGCATCCACGTGTGCGAGGCCAAAGGAACGGATGCCGGGGGTATCGATAATCCAGCCGCCGGTGAATGCATCCTCGGCGGGGAGGGGGAGCGCCACCGATTGGGTGGAAGTATGCCTGCCCTTGCCGACGCCCGATACTTCCCCTGTTTCCCTATCCGCGTCCGGTACCAGCCGGTTGACCAGGGTGGATTTACCCACGCCGGAATGTCCGATGAGCGCGGTGACGTGGCCGTCGATATGCTGGCGCACCGCCTCGAGCCCGTCTTCGACGCCGGCTTCCACCACCGTTACATCGAGATCGGCGAACTCGGCCGCGAAGGGAGCAGGATCCGTGAGATCGGTCTTGGTCAGGCACAGGATGGGGTGGATATTGCCCACGAATGCAGCGATCAGGGCGCGCTCGACAAACCCGGAGCGCGGTGGCGGATCGGCCACGGCGGTAACGATGAGCATCTGGTCCGCATTCGCCACCACGATGCGCTCATAAGGGTCGGTGTCGTCGGCCGTGCGCCGGAGGACGGAGGCGCGTTCCTCCAGCTTCACAATGCGCGCTAGGGTGTCTTTCTTGCCGGAGGTATCGCCCACGACGCCCACGCGGTCGCCCACCTCGATGGCGGTGCGGCCCAGCTCGCGGGCGCGCATGGCGGTGACCCGCGGGCCGTCGTCTAGCGCTACGCCCCAGCGCCCGCGGTCCTTGGTGATGACCATGCCGAACTTGGCATTTTTGTGCTTGGGGCGGTCCTTGGTACGCGGCCGCGAGCCCTTGCCGGGGCGCACGCGCACATCGGATTCGTCGAAGGAACCGAAACGCCTAGCCATTGCTCTCCTGTTGCTCGGGGTCCACCATCGTCTCCCACATGCGGTCGAAGCCGGGCAGGGTCTTCGCGGTGGTGGAAATGTCTTCTACCTCTACGCCCGGTACCCGCAGGCCGATAATCGCGCCCGCGGTGGCCATGCGGTGATCCGCGTAGCACGGCCACTCGCCGCCGTGGAGAGGGGCGGGGTCGATGTGTAGGCCGTCGGCAAGCTCGGTGACCTTGCCGCCGAGGGCGTTGATATTATCCGCCAACGCCTTTAAACGGTCGGTCTCGTGGCCGCGCAGGTGCGCAATGCCGGTAAGGGTAGAGGGGGTGTCCGCCAGGGCGCACAACGCCGCGACGGTGGGGGTGAGCTCGCCAATATCGCCCATATTGCGCTCGATGCCCTGCAGCGCGCCGTCTTTGGAGCCCTTGGCAGTGACAAAGCCCGGCTCTTGGGTGACCGTGACGCCCATATCCACCAAAATATGGCGGATGGCGTCGCCCGGCTGGGTGGTATTGGCAGGCCAGCGCTTAATGGTTACCCGGCCGCCGGTGACGGCAGCGGCGGCAAGGAAGGGCGTGGCATTGGAGAGATCTGGCTCGATTGCCCATTCCCGCCCGGCAATCGGACCGGGGTGCACGGTCCAGGTATTCTCGCCGGAATCCACGCGTACGCCGGCTTGGCGCAGCATGCCTACGGTCATCTCCACGTGCGGCATGGAAGGCAGGGGACCGCCCTCGTGGGTGACGGTGATGCCTTGTGCAAAGCGCGCACCGGCCAGCAGGAGTCCGGAGACGAACTGCGAGGAGCCAGAGGCGTCGATAGTAACCTCGCCGCCTTCCGGCACTCCATGCGAGCGGACGGTAAAGGGCAGGCTATCGCCGTCCACCTCGACGCCGAGCTGGCGCAGTGCATCCAGGGTGGTGGACATGGGGCGGGCGTAGGCTTGCTCGTCGCCGTCGACAAGCACGGCGCCGTCCGCCAGGGCCGCAACCGGCGGGATAAAGCGCATGACCGTGCCGGCTAAGCCGCAGTCCACCGTGGCGCCCTTAAGCGGGCCGGGGGTGACGTGGATATCCTCGCCTTCGTGCTCGAAGCGCACGCCCATAGATTCCAGGGCCTTTTCCATCAGCTGCGAATCGCGGGAGACCAGCGGCGCGCGCAGGGTAGAGGGGCCATCGGCCAACGCCGCCAGAATGAAGGCGCGGTTGGTAATAGACTTCGAGCCCGGCACGTGCTGGGCCCACGCTATGGGGCCTGCCGCTTGCGGGGCGGACCAAGGTTGAGACATATCGTCCATAATAGAGGGCATGTGCGGAAGATTCGTTCTTTTTACCGAGTCCCTTCTCGATGAAGTGGGCGCGCTGCCCGGAGTTACTGAGGTCCACGCCCCACAAGGCACCCCAGGCCCGCGCTACAATATTGCGCCCACCCAGCCGGTGGCGATGGTGCGCGTGCGCGAAAGCCTCGCCCAGGTCGACCCTGCGCGGTGGGCACTGCTGCCGCACTGGAAGAAGGACCTGGACGGCCCGCCGCTGTTTAACGCCCGGGCGGAGACGGTGGCCAGCAAGCCCTCCTTCCGGCATGCCTTTAAGGGGCAGCGCTGCCTTATCCCCATGAACGGCTACTACGAATGGCATCAAGAAGAAGGCGGCAAGCAGCCCTATTACGTCCGCGCGGAAGAGGGCCTGTTGTGGGCGGCGGGCCTGTGGGACACCGGCCTAGACCGCCTGTCCGCCACGATTGTCACCACTGCAGCGACGGAAGAAATGGAGTGGCTGCACCACCGCCTGCCGCGGTTCTTGGCGGCCGAAGAAATGCGTACCTGGCTGGAGGGCAGCCCCGAGGAAGCCGCTGAGCTGCTCTTGCCGACGCCCCTCCGTGGCTTCCACACCCACCCCGCCGACAAGGCTGTGGGCAGCGTATCCAACGATTATCCGGAGCTACTCGGCGAGTAGATCGGCAAAGCTGGCAGAGCACAGTTCTGCGAGGTCCTCCGCATTGAGCTCGATATCGAGCCCGCGGCGCCCGCCGGAAATAAAGACAGTATCGAAAAGGACGGCGGTTTCCTCAATGACCGTGGGCAGCGGGTTTTTCTGGCCCAGCGGGGAAATGCCGCCGGGAATGTATCCGGATGACTTGGATGCGTCATGCGGATCCGCCATGGCGGCCTTAGAAACGCCGTGGGCGGCCGCGGCCTTCTTGAGGCTCAGGTGGTGGGTGGTAGGGATGACGCACACCGCCAACTGCCGCTTGGGCCCTTTGCCCGCAGTTAAATCGATGACCAAGGTTTTAAGCACGCGTTCCGGCTCTACCTCGAGGGCCGCCGCGGCGTGATCGCCGAAGTGATCCTTGCCCGCCTCAAAGGTGTACACATGGTGGTCTACGCCGGCGTCTTCCATGACTTTGAGCGCTGGGGTGGCTGCATGCGGGGACTTTTTGGACATGACTGGGATTCTAACGCTACGCGTTAGGATAGAAATTGTGGCTAAAGAAACAATCAGCGAAAAGGAGCTGCAGCGCCGCTTCGAAGCGGAAGCGCTGCCCCTGCTAGACCAGCTCTACGGCGGTGCCCTGCGCATGACGCGCAACCCGCAAGATGCTGAGGACCTCGTGCAGGAGACCTACCTCAAGGCCTATAAGTCCTTTCGTTCCTTTAAGCAAGGTACAAACCTTAAGGCTTGGCTGTATCGCATCATGACCAATAACTACATCAACTCCTACCGCAAGGCGAAGCGCCGGCCCACGGAGTCCTCGGCCGATGACCTGAGCGATTTTCAGCTCTATACCACTGCTGGGCACGATTCCACTGGCCTGGAATCCGCCGAGGTATCAGCGCTTAAAGACATGCCGGACGCCACCATTTCAGAGGCCATGAATGACCTGCCCGATGACTACCGGATGGTGGTGTACTACGCGGATGTAGAGGGCTTGGCGTATAAAGAGATTGCAGAAATCATGGATACTCCGCTGGGCACGGTGATGTCCCGGTTGCACCGGGGAAGAAAATTGCTCCGGAAAGCGTTGAAAGACGTGGCACGAGAACAAGGCATTGGATTAGAACACCCAGACATGGAGGAGAAGTAATGGACCGCGCAACGGAACACAACTGTGGTGCGTGTAGCTCCCCAGAGGTACAGGCCCTCCTGTGCGAGCTTCTCGATGAATCGACCACCTATGCCCGCGCGCTCGCTATCCGGGAGCACATCGCCCAGTGCGATTTCTGTCAACAGCGCCTCGAGAGCGAGGAGATTATCCGCTCCCTGGTGCGCAACTGCTGTAACGGCCAGGCCAAAGCGCCAAAGGCACTGCGCCGCCGCATTTCGGTAGAGATCACGCGCATCGACACGGCGTGGTAGGCACTGTTGCTCACCCGCTGTGGTGGGGTCATGGTCTCCTGATCTTCCAATTTTTTGCTTGAGTCCATACTGATCGGGCCGAATTGAGGGTGGAAGGACCGAATTGAGACCCCAATGTGTTCAATTCGGCCCGATCACATTGGACTTAAGGCACGGAGAGGTCAAGCGGGGAGCTAGGAGACGACATCGATGTGCGTCTGACATAGCAAAAGCCCGGTTCTACGGTCGAAGTGACCGAGGGAACCGGGCTTTGAGTAATGCTGTGCGTTATGCGCCAGGACGCTTGCCGTGATTAGCGGACTTCTTGCGGCGATCCTTGCGCTTGCGACCACGCTTGCTCATTGCGCACTCCTTCGTTGAGGGTATCTGAACTTTATTCAACTGTAGCGGCTAAGGGCGCCGAAACGAAAATTGGGGGCCGCTATTTAAGCGGAAACGCGGGCGCGGCCACGGCCGCGGTTGCGGCGACGCTTGAGGGCGCGGCGCTCCTCTTCAGACAGGCCGCCCCAGACGCCGGCGTCCAGGCCGGATTCCAGTGCCCACTTCAGGCAGGAAGAGGCAACGGGGCAACGGTTGCAGACCAGCTTGGCCTTAGCGATTTGGGTAAGTGCAGGACCAGAATTGCCTACTGGGAAGAACAGCTCGGGGTCTTCGTCGCGGCAAACAGCTTCGTGGCGCCAATCCATGATTGATATCTCCTAACAAAAATTCGACAGCAGTAAGCACAAGCGCTTTTCATGAGAAATGAAAAGCAACCAATGCCAGGGTGGGTGGTTGTGTGAACTGGTCTGCGTGCAGTGGGGCCCGGTCTCGAGGTCGGGCCAGCGTCGCCGCCGCCAATGGTTCACATTGTGGTTACTTGAAGTTTCCTTCAAGTTAAGAAGAGGTTTACGTCCTCTTTCTTTTTGCTACCCCAGAATCATGACATGTTTACTCAGACTCCGCTAGGGGTAGAGGCGAAATTGTGGTCAACCTCACGTGAATGAAACTAGTGTGGGGGTCATTTAGGTCGACGTATGAGTTGAAAGAAGCCTGTGAGAAACGCGCTGAACTGGCGCATTGTCCAAAAAACATTGAGTGTGGTGACTGAAGAAGCGTCAAATCTACCCGGCTAACCCCTGCCCCCGCGAAACCTGAGTGGCGCACAAGGAAATGGCCTTGACCGGTGAGTAGACTGTGGGTTTGTGTCTAAGCAGAAGAAAAAGCAGGTAAACAAAAAGCAAAGTGTTTCCTCCGCGCAGCCGGCGCGTGAGGAGAAGGCCCAGCAGGGCGCGCCACAGCCGGTCCTCGTGGCCGCAGCGCTCGCCGTGGTTCAGTCCATTGCCGTCATCTGCTTCGGTATCTTCCTGATCGTGCGCGAGGCGACCGGCGCAGAAAATGGTTCCATGGTGTCGGACTCGGGCTCCGGAAGCTTTGTAGGGCTAGGCACCGCACTATTTATCTTTATTGTCTTTGGCTTTGTCATCGTTGGCGCTTGGGCCATGGTCAAGGGAAAGCGCTGGGGTAGGGGAGCCATTATCCTGGTCGAGCTCATCTTGACGGCGAGCTCCTTCCAGATGTTCAGCGGCGGATCGCCGCTACTTGGTGCGGTGACCTTGGCGAGCGCCGCAGTAGTCATTTTCCTACTGATGTTCGTCCGCGCTTCCACCGAGTGGGCGGCAGCAAACTTCTAAATTCGTTGCCACGCACAAGGGCCGCGCCCCGGGTAAATCCGGAAGGCGCGGCCCTTTCTGTAGTGGAGGGTGTTAATCGGCGCTTAGGCCCACGACCTGATCGCCGCGGGTTTCCACGATGGTGTCGCCCGCCAAGGTGAGGTAGACGGGGCCGTGGTAGCTGCCGCGATCAACCGGGATGGTTCGCAGGGTTTTGCCGGTGGACCAATCCATGACAGCAATGCCTTCTTGGGTAGGCACCAACATGTGCTCGTCGACGGCGATGGGGGTGCCGATGGCATCTTCTACTACGTGATCCACTGCGAGGTCGCTCGGCTTGAAGAGATAGAGCCGGGAGCCATCAAACCACGTCATATGGTGCGGAAGATCCGCGGTTGCCGGGGCGAACGGGGAGGCGCCGGCGTCAATGTCTGGAGAGGGCTCTGCCGAAGTAGAGTCCAGCTTTTCGCCCTTATTGTCATAGGACTCAATCGTGGGATTCGGGCCTGGGCGGTAGACGGCGGCGGCCTTTTGTCCCACAGCGACAAGCCGGGCGCCGTCGGTGGCTATGTCCACATCGGCGGCGATATCGGGCTCACGGGAATCATCAGGGGTGGTGTCTTGGAAGCGCAACCAGGTGGCGCCCGGTTTATCGGGGCAGGACTCGGTCAGTGCCAAATTCTCGGTACGGGTGAGGGCGGAGCTAATGGTGCAGTCTTCATGCGGTTGCTTGTCCGGTTCCTGTTTGGCCTCCACATCACCGTATTCCACGGTGCGCACCAAATCGGAGCGCCACAGATCAATGCGGTCGGTGGAGACCGTTCCTACCCGGTCATTAGAGGAAACGGGTACTACCTCTTCCGAGTTGACGGCGCTGCGGGTGCTGTCATACTCGCCAGTTGCGGCACTAATCGCCACGGTATCCCCGCAGCCCACGCCGGTTTTATACGACGCCACGATTTTGTCCCACGCAGTAGACAGCGAGCACAGATCCGCGTCCGTGCGCTCATAAGTCCAAGCCTCGGAGCCGTCTGGGTTGGTGGCGGTGAGCGTGTGATCGGCGTGGGTGATGGTCAGGCCGTGTGCCGAAACCGCCCGGTATTGGCCGGGTACTGGTTCGTTGGGGAGGCTGAAGGACTCGTGGAGGGCCTCGGGGACGTCGGCAAGCGCGGGTGCATCCTTATCCCCAGGAACGGCCGCTTGGCTGAGATGCGCTTGATTAATATTGGCGGTAATAGCCGCCCCGCCGACCGCGATGGCGCAGACCACGGCAATAATGCCGGTAGCTTTCCAATCAGCGGGGGTCGAGCGCAAAATGGGAGCTTTAGTCATCGGCGGCCTCCTCGCCGGCGCCGGGAGCTGCCGCGGCGCGCGGTGGTACGGGTGGGGGATTTCTCGCGGACAGGCACCTGGCCCACGACCTTGGTCTCAGGGCCGACAGTTTCCTCTACCTCCGCGGGGATGTCTAGAGCCTGGGCCAGCTCCGGGGACGTGGAGAACCACTGCGGCGGATTCGGCTCACCCAGATCCAGCTCATCATTAATAACCTGCCATTTGCCCAGCTCATCATAGCCCACCATGGTGATAGCGGTGCCTGTATGGCCGGCGCGCCCCGTGCGGCCAATGCGATGGACAAAGGTCATCGGATCATCCGGGACCTGATAGTTGATGACGTGGGTGACATCATCAACGTCGATGCCGCGGGCAGCAATATCAGTGGCGACCAAGATGTCCACCTGGCCGGTGCGGAAGGCATGCAGCGACTTCTCGCGCGACTTCTGCCCCAGATCGCCGTGGACCGCGCCCACGTGGAAGCCGCGCCGGGCAAGATCATCGGCCAACTGGGCGGCCGCGCGCTTGGTGCGAGCGAAGATGATGGTGCGCCCGCGGCCGGCGGCCTGCAGGGCGTGGGCGACAACGGCAACCTTATCCATGCGGTGGGCCTGGAAGGTGACCTTGCGAGTGGAGGAATGGGTGAAATCCTGCTCGCCGGATTCGGCGCGGATATGGATGGGTTTATCCATAAACCGGCGGGCGAGCGTCAAAATTGCGCCCGGCATCGTGGCGGAAAAGAGCATGGTTTGGTGGGCATTGCCATCGAGTGCCTTGAGGATGGCCTCCACCGAGGGTAAAAAGCCCAAGTCCAGCATCTCGTCGGCCTCATCGAGCACCAAGATAGCCACGCGATCGAGCTGCAGATTGCCGCGCTCGTGGAGATCGATCAATCGGCCAGGCGTGCCAATGATGACATCGACGCCCTTGTTGAGCTTTTTGATCTGTTCCTCATAGGGACGGCCGCCGTAAATGGAGGCAAGGCGCACGGGCAGGTGGGCGGCAGCCACCTGCAGGTCCTCGGTGACCTGCTGGGCAAGTTCGCGGGTGGGGACCACCACGAGGGCGCGCGGGGTGCCATCGAGCTCGTCGATATCGGCGTCATCAAAGACGCGGTCCAAAAGCGGCACGCCAAAGCCATAGGTCTTGCCCATGCCGGTGCGCGCTTGGCCAATCAAGTCCTGGCCGGATAGCGCGATGGGCAGGGTTAATTCCTGGATTGCAAAAGTACGCGTGATGCCACGAGTGGCGAGACCATCGCAGATTTCGGCCGCAACGCCGAGTTCCGCGAAGCTCGGTGGCTGGGATTTTATGTCAGACACACCTTGATAGTAGCCGGGATGGTTATAGTGGGGCCATTGACAATAAAACTCTAGTTAGAGGAGGAATCTTCATGGATATCAAGTTTGGCTTCGCAGATACCGCTCGCGAGCTGGTCATTAGCGCTGCAGGTGACCAGGCCGAGCTGACGCAGAAGATTAACAGTGCCCTGGCGGATAACTCCACCCTGGAATTGGAAGATGACAAGGGCCGCAAGTACCTCGTGCGCACTGACCGCGTGGTCTACGTCGAGGTCGGCATTGCCAAGAAGCACGCCGTGGGATTCGCCGGCGCCTAAGGCGAGCGCATAGGGCTGCTGATTCAGCTTTTTTAAATACAAACGGGTAACCTAAGGCCCCATGGAAAAAAGGGAGAATCGCCACGCTCACCGGAGCCAGGGCCATGCGCCGGACCACCCCAATGCGGTGGTCCGGTTTGCGCGTCAATATGGCTGGTGGCGCGTGGTGGCTATCCCCCTCATGATCGCGCTGACCATTTGGTTCATCGTCGATATCGCCACCTCCTCTTCCTCTGAAGAAAAGGCGGAAGTCACTAGCGAGGCTGCCCCAACGAGTACGGAGAAGATGGGCCCTGATCCTGCCGATTCTGCAGCGGTCAAGCGGGAAATCAGCGAGATGCCGCCCGGTGGTTCCTATACCAAGCAGGGAAAGGGCACCTTCCACGAGGTAGGCGAGCCTGGCGCCGTCGCGGGTAAGGGCGGCGAGCAAAAGGTGCGCTATTCCATCGAGGTAGAAGATGGCCTTAACACCGCACCGTATGGAGGCGATGAGTCTTTTGCCGCCATGGTGGAGGCCACCTTGTCTGACCCGCGCGGCTGGACCGCGCATAAGGACTTTGAGTTCGAGCACGTGGCCGCTGATGCGGAACCGGATACCCGTATCCAGCTGACTTCGCTCGGTACCGCCGCAGAGCGCTGTGGCGAGAAGATTGAAACGGAAACCTCCTGCCACACCACCATTACGGGCGAGTCCACCACCATTATCAACGAGGCACGTTGGGTGCGCGGCGCCACGCCTTTTGAAGGCGATTTGGGCAATTATCGCCAGTATGTCATCAACCATGAGTTGGGTCATGCCATTGGCTATGCGGCCCACCAGCCGTGTGGTGGCCAGGGCAAGCTAGCGCCGATCATGATGCAGCAGACCTTGGACCTTAACAACAAAGAATTGCACGATCGCAAGCCCAGCGAGGTCTATCCTGATGAGGACGTGACCTGCTCACCAAACCCGTGGCCTTATCCGAATCCGGATAATAAGGATCCCCACCAACCCGAATAGGAGTTAAGGATGCCGCTTCCCCCAGAGCATGTTTTAAGCGCCTTCCACGCGGAAACCGGTGCCACTGGTACCCGCCGCGCGCAGGGCGATCAATTGGGCCCGGTGTGGGATAACGGCATCAAGGTGGGCGACGTGGTCTATTCCCAGGCCGGTCCGTTTGCCGCCTGGTCCGCTAAGGTGCGCGAGCGCCTCAGCGTGCAGGGGGCCCGCGTTTCCCGGCCGGTACTGTCTAGCGATGGTCGGCACACGGCCGCAGGGTGGAAAGCTACCCAGTTTATTCCGGGCCAAGTACGCGGGCGAATTGATGAAACCGCACAGATGGCGTTGCGCCTCGACGCGGCTATGGCCGAGGTACCCCTTCCCAACGGGCAGCGTAGCGATGCCTTCGCTCGTGCAGAGCGCGCCGCCTGGGAGGAAACGGGCGAGGCTTATCGCCCAGCCCTGCTTGCCGACGTCCCCCTTATCCCCGCCCACACCGCTCTTCTCACCACCACGGTTTACCACGGCTCCAACCCGCCGGGCATTGTGGACATTGTACCGAGCGAATCCCCGCGCCCAGCCGGCTGGACGGCCGCTTTGGTTATTGTGGATGGGCTCATTGGCCAAGCGGTCGATGATGGGATCTGTCAGCGCTTTAGTCATGTACCCGGTATGCCGGAATTGCTGTTGCGCGCTGTGTCGTATCGCCGTCATGTCAATGACCTGCACTCCGCGTCGCGTTCAAACACGCGTTCGCACATTGAGCGGGTGGAGCAGCATCTGGTGTCGCGGGCATCTGCCATACTGGAGCGGTGAGTTACGACCCCCATTCCACCGCGCGTGCGGGAGTGGTCCTTCCACCGTCCCCGCAGGTGCGCCTCGTTCCCCGTACCCAGTCCGCTACGACCCGCAGTTGGCCTGTTGACCTGCCCGAATCCGGTACCTGGAAGGTAACCGGTGCCGCCGGTACCGGTGTGTCCAGCTTCCTTATCGATACCGTCATTCATGCCTTGGATAAAGCCCGTCAGACCGGCGCGGATCCCTCCGGCATCCTGGTTATCGCTCCCTCGAAGGAATCCGGCGCCCGGCTGCGCCGCGAGCTCTCTGAGCGGCTCGAGGATTACGCCGCACAGACCTCCATGGTGAGTTCCGTACACTCCCTAGCATTCGCGTTGCTGCGCACAGCGGCCGAGGAGGAGCTGCGACTTATTACCGGTGCGGAGCAGGACGCCGTCATCCGCGAGCTGCTCACTGGCCAAGCAGAAGACGGGCATGGCTCGTGGCCCGCGGAGATGCGGCCCGCACTGGAATATGTGGGCTTCGCCCGGCAGCTGCGCGATTTCCTTTTGCGCTCCATTGAACGCGGCCTGGGCCCGGGCGACCTAGAGCGCCTCGGTGCCGAGCACGGCCGCCCCATGTGGTCCGCGGCGGGTGAATTCCTGCGCGAGTACGAACGCGTGCAGCTCCTTTCCCGCGCCCATTCCTATTCCGCTGCGGAATTGGTTACCGCGGTTCTTCAGCGCCCCCAGCTACTGCGCGAGCACCCCTTCCACACCATCATTGTCGATGATGCGCAATTGCTCGACCCCACCGCAGGCAAGCTCATTCGCGACATGGCCCCGCAGGCGGATCTCGTGGTGGTAGGCGGCGATGCCGATCAATCCGTCTTTGCCTTCCGCGGTGCTAGCTCGCGTTTCCTGCGGGATTTCCCAGCTGACCACGACATCGAGCTCACCGAGCCCCACCGCACACCCGCTCCGGCGTGCATCTCCATTGTGGATTCGGACGGCAGTCTGCGTGACGTCGTAGCCAATACCGTGCGGCGCCGTCACTTAGAAGACGGCGTGCCTTGGCGGGATATCGCCGTCATCGTTCGTTCAACCGGTGATATCGGGCAGATGCGCCGCACCCTTTTGGCCGCCGGCGTGCCCGTGCACATTAGCCCTACCGACGTCGTCTTGGCCGAACAGCGTTTGGTTTCCGCCGTGCTGCTCGCCCTGCGTGCCTTGGAGGAAGACCTATCAAACTCGGAGTTGGAAGAATTGCTCACCGGCCCCGTGGGTGGCGCCGATCCCGTCACCCTGCGCCGCCTTATCCGTGGTCTGCGCCGCTGGGATTCCACCACCCGGGGCATCGATAGCCTTCGCGGTCTTCTCTATGGCGAGCTCCCAGATTTTAATGGGCAACTTACTGAGCGCGAATACTCCATTCTGGAGCGTGTACGCGCGGTTCTAAGCGCCGGCCGGGACGCACTCGCCTCTGGCGCCTCGGTAGAGGAGACCCTCTGGGCCGTGTGGAGTGCAACCGAGCTCGATAACCGCCTGCAGGCTTCGGCGCTGCGCGGTGGTGCGACCGGCTCGCAGGCCGACCGCGACTTGGATGCAATGATGGCGCTTTTTGACGCCGCAGGCGACTACGTCGAGCGCCGCCCTGATTCCTCGCTGCGCGCCTTCCTGACGCATATCACCGAACAGGAACTTCCCACCGGTGTGCGTGACCGCCGCACCGCTATTCCGCAGGCAGTAGAGATCCTGACTGCACACGGCGCCGTGGGCCGTGAATGGGATACCGTCATTGTGGCCGGCGCACAGGAGGGAAGCTGGCCTTCGCTAGGGGAGACTGGCTCCATCTTTGGGCAGGAAGATCTCATCGATCTCCTCGACCACGATATTGATCCCGATACCCCCGTCAGCCACGTTGCCTCCCGTTTGGCAGAGGAGCGTCGACTCTTCCACGTCGCTACCACCCGCCACCGACAGCGCCTGCTTATTGCCGCTGTGGAAAACCCGGAGGGCGATACGGTCTCTGAGCCTTCGCGCTTCATTAGCGAATTCGCTGGCCGTGGCGTGGACGTGCCTGGTCAAGCTGCGCGGCGGCAAGCAAAGCGGGCGCTGCGCCGCACGCAACTCCCGCGCGAACTGGGCCTCGATGTGCCCGAACCCGCACCCGTGTCATTGCGCGATGGGCTCGAGGTGGATCCCCTCGATGTGGCGGTGCTGTCCGTGCCGGCCTTTGTTGCACAATTGCGCCGCGTAGTTACCAATCAGGAATCCGGTGAGGTTGAGCGCAAACAAGCAGCCCGCCAGCTCGCTCGGCTAGCGGCAGCCGATATCCCTGGCGCCCACCCGGAGCAATGGTGGTCTGCGCGCTCCGTTGCAGCAGAAATGCCGCTGCATACCAGCGGCAGTTTGTCACCCTCCCGAGTGGAAGCATTACTCAACTGCCCGCTCAAGGCCGTGCTAGGAAATGTGGCCGAGGACCCAAGCACCGAGGAGCACCTGCTCCGCGGTACTTTGGCGCACGCCTTCTTTGAAGCCATTGGCCGCGGAATGGATGCGGAAAAGGCCAAGCTATTGGTGATGGAGGCTTTCGAGCGCATTCAGGACGTACCGCAGTGGCAATTGCGTTTCAGGCTCGATGAGTTTTCCACCCTGTTGGACCGCGCCCGGGAATGGGCGCGCCAATCCGAGGTCAATCAAGAGCTTGCCGGTGTGGAAATCCCCGTAGGCGTACGCGTCAGCGAGGAGGTGCGCATCGGCGGCTATATGGACCGTCTGCTTCGCGACGGAGAAGGAAATTATTTGGTGGTCGACCTCAAGACGGGCAGAAGCAAGCCGGCTAAGAAAGAGGGCGAGGACCATGTGCAGCTGATGACCTATCAGCTCGCGCTTGCCCACGGCGCATTTGACGGCCACCAGGTTCACGACGGCGAAGGCATGCCGCGCCAGGGCGGTGTGCTGGTGTATCCGGGTGCGACCACCAAAAAGATTGGTGAGATTTGGCAAAGCGATAAATCGCCGGAAGCCCTGGAAGAATTCGCCGCACTTCTGCCCCCGCTGGTGGAGGAGATGCGCGGCCCGCGCATCACTGCGCGCACCAATAAAGACTGCGATAAGTGCCCAATTCGCTCCATCTGCCCCGTGCAGGAAGAAGGAAGGATGACCACCGATGCCTAAGAGCAACTTTTCCCCACAGCAGATTGCTGCAGCCTTGGGCAAGAACTTTCCGCCTACCGAGGAACAAGCCCATGTCATCGAAGGCCCCTTTAGCCCCAAACTCGTGGTTGCCGGCGCTGGTGCCGGAAAGACAGAAACCATGGCCTCGCGCGTGGTGTATCTGGTGGCCAATGGTTATGTGCGCCCGGAGCAGGTTCTCGGCCTGACTTTCACCCGTAAGGCCGCGCAACAGCTGGAGCAGCGCATCCGGCGGCAGCTGATTAAATTGCGCGATTCCGGCCTCATCCCACCAGGCGGCGAGGTGGCAGAAGCGTTAGAAAACATTGCGCCGAAGGTAGCTACCTATGACTCCTATGCGGGAGAACTCGTTCGCGAATACGGGCTGTTGGTTCCAGTGGAGCCTACGGCTCGCATCATCACCGAGGCCGAGCGCTATTCCTTGGCCTACGATGTGGTGCGCAATTACACCGGCCAGCTGGAAGACGATCGCGCCCTAGCCACGATTACCGAGACCCTGCTGAAATTCAGCCAAGATATCGATAATGGGCTCAAGGACACGAGTCACATCGCCGAGCATGCCCGCGATTTTCGGGCGGACATCGATAACCTCGATAAATCCCAAAAGAATGGCCCCGAATACTCAAAGGCGCTGCTGGGCTATATCCAAACACAGGAGCGCCGTGTGCAGTACGTGCCGCTGCTGGAGGCCCTGAAAAAGGAACAATCCGAGCGACAAGTCATCACCTTTGGCGAGCAAATGGCCGTCGCCGCGCGCGTCGCGCGCGACCATCCTGTGGTGGGAAAGCAGCAGTCCCAGCGCTATAAGGTCGTCATGCTAGACGAGTACCAAGACACCTCCTATGCCCAGCGCGTGCTTCTCCGCAGCCTGTTCGGAGGGGACCAAGAGGACCTGTCGGTTACGGCCGTGGGCGATCCAATGCAGGCCATCTACGGGTGGCGTGGTGCGACCTCTGAAAATCTCACTGCCTTCGTGGAAGACTTCCCAGTTGCGCCGGGCACATCCGCCCCGAAGGACCAGTTGACCACCTCTTGGCGCAACCCCTCTGGCGCGCTGGATTTGGCAAACTTAGTGGCTGAGGAGGTATTCGAGGGAGGTGAACGCCCCGTAGATGCGCTCTCAGCCGCACCGCACAAGGGCGAAGGTGAGATTCAGCTGGCTTACTTTGACAGCGAAGCTCGCGAGCGCGAGTTCGTCGCCGAGTACCTGAAGGAGCAGTGGGAAAAGCGCGAGGGAGATACCTTCAGTGCGGCGGTTTTGGTGCGTAAAAATAGGCACTCCGCACCCATCGCTGCGGCCCTGGACAAAGCGGGCGTACCCAATGAAATCATTGGTCTCGGTGGCCTGCTGTGGCAGCCAGAAATCCAGGACCTTGTAGCCATTGCCACCATGCTCGTGCGCCCAGAAGATTTGCCTGCGGCCGTGCGCCTGCTCGCGGGCCCCATTTGTGGCCTGGGAATTAGCGATATTCAAGCACTTGCTTCCCGCCAACGAAACCTGGCTGGCGCGAGGGAGGAGCGCTTGCGCTGGGAACCGGGAATGGATCCGGAAGACTACCTGCGTGCGCAGTTGGAAGACGTCACCGCTGAGGAGCCGGATCAGCGCGTCGGCCTTGCCGACGCCCTGGCAGATTTAGGTGAGAGGGACCGCTATACCCCGCAAGGCCTCGCCCGTATGGAAGAGGTTTCTGCCAAACTGCGACACCTGCGTACTTATTCTCTTTCCAAACCGCTGGTGGACATCTTCGCCGATATTGAAGCATTGTTTAATATCCGCACCGAAGTTCTAGCGCGTGGAAGCGCAGGGGGAGCAACACATCTGGATAAATTTGCCGATATTGTCGCGGGCTTCCACGGTGATTCTTTGTATGCGCTCTTGGATTACTTTGCATTAGCGCTCGAGAAGGAAGATGGCCTAGACCTCGGCGAGGTTCCCGCCGCCACTGACCGCGTGCAGATTATGACCGCGCACAAGGCCAAGGGCTTGGAATGGGAACACGTCTGCGTGGTGCATGCGGATTCGTCTAGCTATAGTGCGAAAGCAGAGACCTTCCTGTCCAGGATCGATAAGGTCCCGGGAGACGATGACTATATTGAGGTCCCGGAGGATGCCCAAAAGCGCTCGCATTTCCAAAACGCGTGCGAGGAGTTTAAGAAAGCAGATAGCGCCATCAAGGCGGAAGAATCGGCGCGCCTTTTTTATGTGGCGCTGACGCGTACCGAATCTACCCTGACCGTTACCGGCTCGGGCACCAATAACCTCAATGGAAAGAACAAGAAGGCTCCCTATGAATATCTAGAGCGCCTGAAAGAGCAATTCCCGCAGTACGTGGTGGAGTGGTCCGTCCCCGACGAGCCTTCCGAGGATGATTTTGGGGAGAGCGCCCAATTCCCAGCGCTGCAGGCCAGCCCAGAGGCAGTCGCCGGTGCGGACCTGGTACTTGAAGCTATGGAGGAGCTCCCAGATTTGAGCCGCGGTGAAACCTTTGAGCTGTGGGAGCAGGAAGCTGGCGCGCTCATTGAGGAGTACAAGGCGCTGCAACAGCCGGTGGTAGACGTTGAGCTACCCAGCGAGCTGACCGCCTCTGACATGGTTGCGCTGCGGGCAGACCCGCTTCAGTTTGCCCGCAGGCAACGCCGCCCCGTGCCGTTTAAGCCGAATTCCTATGCCAAGCGCGGTACCGCCTTCCACGCGTGGTTGGAGGACCGCTTCGGCAGCCCAGCGCTATTGGGCGAGGAAGAACTTCCGGGCATTGATGAGCCGGAGGACTTCGATTTGGAAGAGCTCAAGCAGGCCTTCCTGAATTCCGAGTGGGCCGAGCGTCAACCGGAGCACGTGGAGGCGCCCTTTGAAATCACTATTGGTGAGTCCGTGGTGCGCGGGCGCATGGATGCGGTATTCCGCTTGGAGGATGGCACCTGGATGGTGGTGGACTGGAAGACCGGCTGCCCACCCCAGGGAGAAGCCATGGATGCTGCCAAGATACAGTTAGCGGTGTATGCAGAGGCATGGCGCCGCATCCACGGCGGGGAAAAGATTCGTGCCGCGTTCTATTATGTGCACGATGGCTATACCTTCGAGCCTGCCCGCCTGCCGCGTGGGGAAGAGCTGAAGAAACTCCTTGAATCGTCAGTTGAGCACCACAAGGGCTAAGGTATGTGGGCGGTTGCGTAACTCGCAATCTCTTGAGCAATTATTCGAGACCAGAAAAGAAGGCTGGGCTAGTGGGCAAAAAACGTGCGCAGGCAATGAAGTCACGCTTTAGAAGTCGCTTCTTGCCGCAGGTTGAGCTGTCCTCGCAGCCGGACCACGCGCTCATTGATGTCATTACGGTGCCGAGGGATGAAAATTCCAGCCCGTGGCGTCAGCTGGGCAAGCGTGTGCTGTGGGCTTTTGGCATCGTTGTCTTCGTGACCATCGTGGTCTATGTGGACGGCGGTGGGTATAGCGAGGACATGTCGTTATTGGACTCCGCCTACTATGCGGCGGTGTCCCTGACCACCGTGGGTTACGGCGATATCGTGCCCGTGTCCCCACAGGCCAGGCTCATTAACTTAGTGCTTATTACCCCTGCCCGCCTGATCTTCCTTGTTTTATTGGTTGGCGCGACCTTGTCCGTGTTGACGGATAAGGCCCGCCGCACTTTCCAAATCCAGAACTGGAGAAAGCAATTGCGTAACCACACCGTCGTTATCGGTTATGGCACCAAGGGCGCCGGAGCCGTGGCCGCGCTGCTGGCCGATGATGTTCCGTCCTCCCAGATCGTGGTCATCGATACCAACCGTGCGTCCCTCGCTCACGCAGAGCACCACGGATTGGTCACCATCTTTGGTTCCGGCACCAAGCAGGACGTGCTAAAGATCGCTGGGGTAGAGAACGCCAGCTCCATCGTCGTTACCCCATCCACGGACGATACCGCGGTGCTGTGCTGCCTCTCCGTGCGAGAGCTTGCGCCCAAGGCCAAGATCGTGGCGTCGGTGCGCGAGTCCGAAAACCGTCACCTGTTGCTCCAATCCGGTGCAGATTCCGTGGTCACCTCTGCGGAGACGGCCGGCCGACTACTGGGCCTGGCTACCGTCACCCCGACGGTGGTGGAGATGATGGAAGACCTGCTTTCACCCAACGAGGGTTTCTCCGTAGCCGAGCGCGCCGTGCGCGAATTCGAGGTGGGCTCCAACCCACGCCACCTGGCAGATATCGTATTGGCTGTTTTGCGCAATAACGAGCTGCACCGCGTGGATACCGCGGATGCCTCCGCGCTGAAGCCGGGCGACCGCCTGCTCTACATCAAGCATGAGATGGAGCAACCCATTGAGGTCATGGACGATGATGACGAGGATTAAATGTTCCTCCTAGTAACCCCTGGCGGCCTCGTCCCGGTTACGGCAGCGGGGGAGCCGGTGCTGGTGGAGAAGGTTCCCGGGGGCGTCGGCAAGCACGCAGTAGTGGACCTAGGTACCCTGCAGGCGTGCGCGTATCCGGAAGACGGTGCTAGCGAGCTGGGCCGGCTAGAAAGCGCGACGTTCTTTGCGGACCAGCCGGTGATTTTGCAAGCCATTGCGCTGATCCGCAATCGGCGCGAGCAGCGCTTTGATCCGCGAACTGGCCACAAGCTGGATTACCCAGCACCGGGAATCGTTGGGCGCGATCCCTTGGACGAGCGCCGGATGGTTTTCCCACGCCTAGATCCTGCCGTTATCGGGCTTATTCGCCTCAGCGGCACCGACCGGATTTTGCTGGCGCGCAATCGCCGCCGCACTAGCTTCTTTTCGCTGATCGCCGGCTACGTTGAGCCGGGCGAGACCGCAGAGGCTGCTTTTGCACGCGAGGCCTTGGAAGAAACCGGGCGCAGGGTGGAGGATATTCGCTATTGGGGCTCGCAGCCGTGGCCACCGAGTGGTTCTCTTATGCTGGGCTTTTGTGCACGCACGGCTGATGTCCACCCCACCTGCCATACTGATGGGGAATTGGAAGAAATCCGGTGGGTGGAGCGCGCCGAGCTGCCTGAGCTGACGCTTCCTCGTCCGGGTTCAATTGCACACACGATGATTATGGAGTGGTATCACGGTGACTAAGCCGGATTTGTCCCTGCTGGATGAAGATCAGCTGCGCGCGGCCACGGCGCCGCGCGGGCCCGTGTGCATCTTGGCCGGCGCGGGTACGGGCAAGACCCGCACTATTACCTATCGCATTGCCAACTTGGTGGACCAGGGGTTTGTAAGCCCGCAGCGTGTGCTTGCGGTGACCTTCACGGCGCGAGCGGCCGGAGAAATGCGCGATCGCCTGCGCACCATGGGCGTGGCCGGCGTGCAGGCGCAGACCTTCCACGCGGCGGCGCGCCGCCAGTTGAAGTATTTCTGGCCGCAGGTAGCAGGAGATCTTCCGTGGCAGCTGCTGGATAATAAATTCCCACTGGTTGCCCGCGCGGTGCGCTCGGTGGGGTTGGATAATTCCAAGGACATGATTCGAGACGTCCTGGCGGAGATCGAGTGGGCTAAGTCCGCGCTGGTCAGTGCCGAAGATTATGAGTCCGTGATCGCCAATACGGACCGCAGTGCACCGGCCGATCCGGCCAAGGTGGCAGAGGCCTTCCGCCGCTACGAGCAGTCCAAGGCCACGCCGGACATGATGCACTTGGACTTCGATGACCTCCTCATGCACATCGCAGGTGCCATCGAGAATGTGCCGGCGATTGCGGAAACCTTCCGCGAGCAGTACCGCACCTTTGTCGTCGACGAGTACCAGGATGTTACCCCGCTGCAGCAGCGGGTGCTCAACGCTTGGTTGGGCGAGCGCGATGACCTTACTGTGGTGGGCGATGCTAACCAGACCATCTATTCCTTCAACGGCGCCTCCCCTGACTACCTGCTCAATTTCTCCCGCACGTACCCGGATGGCACCGTGGTCAAGCTGCAGCGCGACTACCGCTCTACGCCGCAGGTAACTGACTTGGCCAACCGGGTCATTGCCAAGGCCACCGGCCGCGCGGCGGGCACGCGCTTGGAACTGCAGGGCATGCGCGAGCCCGGTCCCGAGCCCACCTTCAAGGCCTATGAGTCCGAAGAGATCGAGGCCCAGGAGGTGGCCGGCCAGGTCCTTACCCTGCTGGATCAGGGAGTGCCGGCCTCCGAGATTGCCATCCTTTACCGCATCAATGCCCAGTCGGAGCAGTTTGAGCAAGCGCTTGCCGACGCCGGAGTGGTCTACCAAGTCCGCGGTGGCGAGGGCTTTTTCCGCCGCCCGGAAATCCTGGAGGCTATCCGCGTGCTCATCGCCGCGACCCGCCGCGAGGACCTGCCGGATGACCCGGTGGCGATTGCCCGGGCCGCGTTTGTCGAGCTGGGCTTGAGCTCCACCGAGCCGCAGGGCGCCCAGGCCCGCGAGCGCTGGCAGTCCCTCAATGCACTGGTAGGGCTCATTGAAAAGATTGTGGAATCAACTCCTGGCATCGATCTCAACGGGGTGCTGGGGGAGTTGCGCCGGCGCTCTACCGATAAGCAGGCCCCAGCCATGGAAGGCGTGACGCTGGCTACCGTGCACGCCGCCAAGGGCTTGGAATGGGATGCGGTATTCCTCGTGGGGCTAACGGAAAAGCTTATGCCCATCAACCACGCCATTAAGGCTGGCGATGAACAGGTAGAAGAGGAGCGCCGCCTTTTCTACGTCGGCATTACCCGCGCTCGTGAGCACCTCGCGCTGTCGTGGGCGTTGGCGAAGACTACCGGCTCGCGTGCCTCGCGCGAGCGCACCCGCTTCCTCGATGGCATCGTCCCGGCGGCCGAAGATGCCTCCGGCGGTGGGTCTCGCTCGCGCCGCCCGAAACGCTGCCGCGTGTGCTCTGGTCCGCTGGGAACACCGGCGGAAAAGGTCATTGGCCGCCATGAAGATTGTGAGGGCGGCGGCGATGAAGAGGTCTTTGCCGCCTTGCGCTCGTGGCGCTCCCAGGTAGCGCGCCAGGAAAAGGTGCCGGCGTATGTCATCTTTTCCGATGCCACGCTGCAGGCCATTTCGGAGGAATTGCCCTCCGATGAGGCAGAGATGCTCTCCATCTCCGGCGTAGGCCCTAGCAAGCTGGAGCGCTACGGTGCCCAGGTACTAGAGGTTATTCGTTCGGTTCGTAGCTAGCCAGGTTGGTCTTGCCGCCGAAGCACACCGGGCAGCGTGGATGCGCTATGACGGTGCGCTGCTGGTGGTGTCCGTAGACATCGACCTCCCATTGCTGTCCGGGGCGCGGCTTGGCGGTTGGCGCGCCTGGCGGCAGCGGCCGCCCCATCAGCCGCCGGATGATCACCTGCGTATGCGTCGCAACCGCATCGAGCACCACGGCTTCTGGCGTGCGGCGCACGCGGGTGAGCTGGGTGCTGATGATATTCCAGAGTGGGTCCATGTCCACGCGCGCCAAGTGCGCGCACAATGGGCATGGGCCTTGGCCGCGGATACGTACCGGTCCGATGACGCCACGATTGTCTAGCAAAGATACCGGAATCCACGTGGTTCCTGTGCCCGCGAGTGCATTCGCGCAATCCAGCGGGCAGTGCAGCTGGTCCACGGCGAGGACCGGATACATGCCGTCGAGGTCGTGGATATAGGAAAAGGCATTGTCTTCCTCCAGCGGGATGCGCACCTGGAAGCCATCCTCCTCAAGGCGTGCGCGAAGGTTGTGTGCCAGGGTGGATTCTCCCATGAGGACAATGGTGTCTGCCTTGGCATCGGCCTCGTTGTGTGGCCAGAGGATGCCGTAGTCCAGCGCGTCTTCAATGAGGCTCAGCGCTGCCGCCTTCTCAATCCCTGCGGCTCGTAGCCGTTTAGACAAGTCCTCCGGGGACACTGGTTCGCGAGCGGTGTTGAAAGCTGTCGCGACGGCGAGCGCGCTGCCCGTTTCTGCCACTCCAACACGGGTGGCATCCATGCCAAATTGGATCACCGTTTCCTCGCGACAAAACACTGCGCTGCCTGGCGCCAAGACCACTTGGGTGGCAGAAATCCCCACGCTTTAACCCCTTCCCCCAAAGTATGTGGTCTCCATTGCACCACAGGTACAATCACCTGTCATGTCGAGCACGCAGCCCACCGCACCGCAGCCCCCAGAGGTCAAAGTCATTCGCTCTGCCAAGCGGAAGAAAACCGTTCAAGCGCGCATGGTATCCGGGGTGCTCGAGGTACGCATTCCCGCGTGGATGTCCGCGCGGGATGAGCGCGAAGCTGTCGCGGATATGTTGGCGCGGGTGGAGAAGAAACAGGGCAGCGGCCGGCGCACGGACGCCCAGCTCGAAGAACATGCGCGGCGGCTCAACGCGGCGTATTTAGATGGCCGTGCAACCATCGGCTCTATTCGGTGGGTGAACAATCAAAATACGCGGTGGGGTAGCTGTACTACCTCCACCGCGGATATTCGGCTCAGTGACCGGCTGCAACACGTGCCGGACTATGTGCTGGATTCAGTGATTATTCACGAGCTCACCCACACTTTTATTCCGCGTCACGGGCGGGATTTTTGGCAGTGGGCGGACAGGGCGCCCCACGCTGAGCGGGCGAAGGGCTATCTTGAGGCCTATCAGCGCTGGGGCTGCTAGTTCTCCTCGTCCTCGTTGCCCTTGTCCTTCTTCTCGTCTTTGCCTTCCGGCTTCTCGGACTCCTTGGACTCGTCGCCCTGCGCCGCAGAGGTATCCTCGCCGTTCTTCAGCATTTCCTCCAGCTTGGCAAACTCTTCTTCAAAGCCCTCATCCGGGCCTTCGTCCAGCAGGGAGTCGATAAAGGCGGCCGGGTTATCAAGGTGCTCCGCAGTAGGCAGGAAGTCCGGGTGATCCCAGGCCTTATCGCGCTTTTCCGCGCCCACGGCGACGGTGGCGCGGCGCCATAGCTCAGCGGCCTCAGAGACCTTCGGGGCATTGAGTTCGATGCCGACCACCTTGCTAAAGGCGTTCTCGGCGGAACCGCCGGTGCTGCGGCGGTGCGCCCATGCCTGGGTCAGCTTCGAGGTCGACGGGATGCGCTCGCCCAGTGCCTCAGTAACGACGTGCTCGGCCCAGCCTTCCACCAGCGCCAAGAGGGTCTCGAGGCGGGATGCGGCCGCAGTGTTCTTCGACGTAATGCGCGGGGAGAGGTCCATGCCCTGCAACTTGCTCATCGCGTCCTGGATCGCCTGCGGATCGCCGGACTCGAGGTTGAGCTCGCGGGTGACTTCCTCCAGGTGGGAGGTATCAATAACCAGGCCGATGGCATATTCCTCCACGGAGGAGACGATGCGCTCTACCAGCCAGGGCACGTGCTTGAACAGGCGCTGGCGGGCAGCCTCGCGGGCGGCAATATAAACCAGTACCTCCTGGCCAGGAACATTGAGCTCGCGGGCGACCTTCTGGATGGTCTGTGGCAACAGTGCCACGGTATTGGCTGGGGCGATGGGCAGGCCGAAATCGGAGCCGGTCAGCGCCTGGGAAGCCAAATCGCCCAAGGCGTGGCCAAGCTGCATGCCAAAATTCATGCCAGACATCTGGTTCATCATCTTGGTCATGGGGCCCATCATCTCGCGGGCCTCTTCTGGCATGGAGTCCAGCTGAGCATCATTCATGTGCTCTGCCACCGGGGTGACCATGCGCTGCCACGCCGGCATGGTCTCTTCCAGCCACTGCTTGGAATCCCAAGCCTTGGCCGTGCCGGAGGCGGTGGGCAAATAAGTGGCGTCGTCAAGCCAGAGCTCCGCCAAGCGGACGGACTCCTCTACGGCCTTGGTATCGTCCGCGCTTACCGCCTTGGACTGCGAGATCTGCTGCAGGGCGATGCGCTTAGCCATGTCGTAATTAACGGGGCCGGAGTTTTCCGGCGAGTTCATGGAAGAGCCCATGCCGGACAGCATCTGACCGAACTGGTTCAGCATGTCACCCAGGCCGCCACCATTAGCGCCGCCGAATGCGCCGAACGGGTTCTGGTCACGACGTCCGTCATTATCGTCGTCATCGTTATTGGGGAAAGAAAAACCGAATCCGTTGCTCATGCGTCCTAATCTACCGGCACCGTCCGGCTACTTTCCATGATCCCCGCTACGCTGACAGCGAACACTATGGCAAAGGTTGTAGGGTATTGATCCGTGAATTCTCCTGCTAGCCGTCGCGTCCGCACCATCGCCTGGGGTGCCATCCCCGTCGTCCTCACCGGTGCGTTGGTATCGCTTGACCATATCCCCGGCACCGATGTGTCTTTGACCGTGCCTTATGCCGCTGAGGGCCCAGGACCCACGGTGGACACATTGGGTGAGGTCGACGGCACCCAGGTCGTCGATGTCCAGGCGCCGAAAACCTATGACACCGACGGCCACCTCAACATGACCACGGTGTCTGTGCGCACCAATATGACCCTGGCACAGGCGCTGGGCCGCTGGATGATGACCGATGACACCATCGTGCCCATCGATACCGTCATTCCGCAGAATATGAGCGATAAAGAGGTAGAAGAGTCCAATAAGCAGGCCTTTACCCAGTCCGAGTCTGCAGCCACCGTGGCGGCCATGGATTACCTGCACCTGCCGGTAAAGATCACCATCGCGGAGGTCTTGGATGAGGGCGCGGCGCAGGGCACGTTGAAAAAGGACGATGTCATTACCGCCGTAGACGGCAAGGAGGTCTCGGAGCCGGGCGAGGTCCAAGACGTCATCAAGCAGAAAAGCCCTGGCGATAAGGTCACGCTGACCGTCCAGCGGGGCGGCAAGGAGCAAGAAGAAGAAATCGAGCTAGGGGAGAACCCGAAGCAGAAGGGGCAGGCAATGCTGGGCATCGCCATGCTCTCGGTCCCGCAGGATGATATTAAGGTCAAATACAACCTGCAGGATATTGGCGGTCCCTCCGCCGGCATGATGTTTACCCTGGCGGTCATCGATAAGCTCAACGAGGAAGACCTCACCGGCGGCAAGTTCGTGGCCGGCACTGGCACCATTCAGGAAGATGGCAAAGTAGGCCCCATTGGCGGCATCCAACATAAAATCGCCGCAGCACACGAGGCGGGCGCGGAGCTCTTCCTCGCGCCGAAGGATAATTGCTCCGAGGCCGCCGCGAGCGACCACGGCGATATGCCCATCGCGGAAGTTTCCACCTTGGATGAGGCAGTGTCCACGATGAAGGACTTCGCGGACGGCAAGGATATTAAAACCTGCCAGTAGCCGGCCTACTTAGCTAGGCCCAGCTCCTTGATCTTTTCTTCCGGGTCTTCCTGGTCGGAGGAGATCATCTGCTGCATGACCATGCCTTCTTTATTGTCCACCACGGTGATGACCGCGGTGGTTCCCAAGGTGGACCAGCCTACGACGCGGTCGCCGTCATCTTCGATGACCTGCGAGCTGCGCAGCTCGGTAAGCACCTGCGTGGTTTGCTTGGCCTTGGAATGCGAGCGGAAGAACTGGAACTGGCCTACCTCCGGCCCAGAGCAATTATAGGAATCGTCCCCGCCCGTGGAATCGCAGCGGTCGAAGTGCGCGAAGAGCTCCTTGGGTGCTACCGGAGCAAAGATGTCATAGGCCTTGGCCACCGACTTTTCCAATTTTTCGCTACCGGGCTCCTTGCTTGCCGACGCCCCCTCAGACACCCCCGAGCTTTCCGCCGCGCTCGATTCCGCGCTGGACGCAACGGTGGAAGGAGAGCTGGAGGCGGTGCTGGTTTCCTCAGCGGTATCCGCCGCAGGGGCGGTGGACTCGGCGCCGGCGGTGGTGGTCTCCACGGAGGCGTCGGCAGGCGCGGCATCGTCCGAGGAACAAGCGGCAGTGCTCACGCCTACACCCAGCAGAAGCGCTGCTGCGGTGGCGCGGGTGGCGGTCAGGCGAGTGAGAGTAGTGCGTCGCACGGTAGGAAAATGCTCCTTAGTCGCAGGCGAGAATTGTCACTTCAGTCTAATCTAGCTCATCCGGGTCTTGGTTCAGCCCATAGCGCAAGGCCGCAATAACCCCCGGTGCTACCTGTGGGCCGCCGCGCAACTGGATGTCATCCTCTGCGAACGGTCCGGCCGCTTCTAGCTCCTCCTCGGTGGGTCGCAGCTGCAGCAAGGTGGTTTCGATGCCTTCTTCTCGCAGCGCTCCGGAATAAAGGCGCGCCGGGCGAGGGGAGGGGTCCTCGCTGGAGGTATCGCGGAACTTAATCTCTTGGGCCAAGATGACGCCGGCAACCTCTCGCGGCCAGGCCAGGCGGGAGACATAATCGGCCAGCTGCTCTGAACCAGGCTCAATGTTTTCGGGCACATTATCCTGCACGATGAGGGTAAGCGGTGCGGCGTCCTCTTCATCGAGCGCGGCAAGCTGATCGGCTACCAAGTGGGTGGGAACCAGCGCGAAGATGGTGGGGCGGGCGTCCCAGCCTTCGGCGTGGACGAAATCCACGGCTTCGGTCATCGCGCGGTTTAAAGCTGGCTGTGATAATTCGGGGGAACTCATGAACATCCTTATTCGTTATCTGTGTATTGCTTCCTTAAGCTGGAAGAAGTCTACAGGTTTTAAATTCGCACTAGTTGATTGGAGCTGGCGTTGTCCTTAGGGTCATCCACACCAGCCGCCCCGTTGAAGCGGCCCCCGCGGGTCGCGACAATCATTGCGGCCATCATTGCCGTCCTCTTGTTCTTTGGCCCCATGCTCGTGGGCATGTACACGGATTGGAGGTGGTTTGGTGCGATTGAATACCGGAACGTCTTCACCACCGCGATTATGGCGCGGATAGTCCTCTTTATCATCTTCGGTCTTGTGGCCGCTGCAGTGGTGTGGGCCGCCGGCTACTTTGCCTGGCGCGGGCGCCCGGATTCGCTCGACTTGGGAGACCTGAACTCGCCGGTGTATCAGTACCGCAAGTCCATTGAGAAGTCCATGGGCGTCTTCTTCAAGGTCATCCCCGCCATCGTGGGCATCATCGCCGGTTTCATCGGCCAGTCCAATTGGCGCACGGTACTGCTCTTCCTCAACGGCCAGGAATTCGGCGAACAAGACGCCCAGTTCCACCACGACCTAGGTTTTTATGCCTTCACGTTGCCAGTTCTAAAGATGGTGGTCAGCACCCTGTCCATCTTGTTGATCCTGGCCTTCCTCATCGCGCTTTTCGGCCACTACGTGCTGGGCAGCATCCGCATTGGTAATAAAGCCGCCGGTGTGCGCGGCTCCATCTCCCACCCCGCTCGTCTGCAGCTGGCGATTACCGCCGGCCTGTGGATGGTAGCCCAGGTCATTGGCTACTGGTTGGAGCGCTATGAGCTGCTTAATACCCAGCACGACCTCTTTACCGGTGGTTCCTATACCGATATTCACGCCTACCTGCCGGCGAAGATCATCTTGATGATCATTGGCGTCTTTGTGGCCGTGGCCCTGTTTATGGCCGTTGTCATCAAGGATCTGCGCATCCCCGGCCTGGCAGTGGTGCTGATGCTGCTGTCCTCGCTGGTCATTGGCCAGGCATGGCCGCTGCTGATGGAACGCTTCTCCGTACAGCCCAACCGCCAGGCTAAGGAAGAAGAATCCATTGCCCGCAATATCGAGGCAACCCGCTATGCCTATGGGCTAACAGATGACCACGTCACCTATGAAGATAACTGGGGCGGGGATGAAGTCTCCGATGACAAGGTCGCCTCCGACAACGCCACCATCAATAACCTTCGCTTGCTGGATCCGGAGATCCTTTCCCCTACTTTTACCCAGATGCAGCAGCTGAAGAACTTCTACGGCTTCCCAGAGACGCTATCGATGGACCGCTACGAGATCGATGGCAAGAAGCGCGACTTCGTCGTTGCCGCACGCGAGCTAGACCCGAACGAGCTGCGGGAAAATCAGTCGGACTGGATTAACCGCCACACCGTCTACACCCACGGCAATGGCTTCGTGGCAGCGCAGGCCAATAAGGTTGATGAGGTAGCCCGCGATGCCGGTTCTGCCCGCGGTGGCTTCCCCATCTTTACCGTGTCTGACCTGCAGACCCAGGCCGGCGAGGCCGAAGGCGAAGGCGAGACGCAGGACGCTGAGAAGTCCCTTGGCATCAAGGTAGACCAGCCGCGCATCTACTACGGCCCGGTCATTGCTGGCGCGGCCGATGGTATGGATTATGCGATTACCGGCAAGACCGGCGAGAACCCGGTCGAGTATGACACCGATAGCTCCACCTACACCTATGACGGCAAGGGCGGCGTTGGCATCGGCAATATCTTTGACCGCACCATGTACGCCGCCAAGTATCGCGAGCTGAATTTCCTGCTTTCGGATCGCGTCGGCAGCGAGTCGAAGCTGCTGTATGACCGCGATCCGCGCGAGCGCGTGGAGAAGGTTGCTCCGTGGTTGACCACCGATTCTGCTACCTACCCGGCAGTGGTTGATGGCCGCCTGAAGTGGATTGTGGATGGCTATACCACTCTGGAATCCTTGCCTTACTCCCAGCGTGCCTCGCTTTCCGACGCCACCCAGGACACCCTCAACCCTGATGGCACCACCCAGCGCTTGGTCAATGACAAGGTCGGCTATATCCGCAACTCGGTCAAGGCCACCGTCGATGCCTATGACGGCACTGTGGACCTCTACGAGTTCGACAAGAATGACCCGGTGCTCAAGGCTTGGGAGGGTGTGTTCCCGGACGTCGTCAAGCCTGAGGCGGAGATCTCCGACGAGCTACGCGAGCACTTCCGCTACCCGGAGGATATGTTCAAGGTGCAGCGTGACCTGCTGGCGCGCTACCACGTGGATGACCCGAATGTCTTCTTCAATAATGATGCCTTCTGGTCCGTGCCGAACGACCCCACCGCGGAGGAATCCCGCCAGCTCAATCAGCCGCCGTACTACGTAATGGCCGCTGACCCGGAAACCGGCAAGCCGACCTTCCAGCTGACCACGTCTTACCGTGGTCTTAACCGCGAGTTCTTGTCTGCGCACATGGCCGTATCCTCCGAACCGGAAAACTACGGCGATATCACCGTGCGCGTGCTGCCCACCAATACGCAGACCCAGGGCCCGAAGCAGGCGCAGGATGCGATGATGTCCTCCGACCAGGTCGCCCGCGACCGCACCCTGTGGGAGGGCACCAATGACTTGCACAACGGCAACCTGCTAGCCCTGCCGGTAGGCGGCGGCGAAATCCTGTACCTCGAGCCGATCTACTCGCAGCGCAAGGACCAGGCCTCTGCCTTCCCGAAGCTGTTGCGCGTGCTCGTGTCCTATAAAGGCCGCGTGGGCTACGCCCCGACCATCGGCGATGCCCTCGAGCAGGTGGGAATCGACGCCAAGTCTGCCCAGAACATCGAGGAAGTTGACGGCGATTCCGAGGACAAGGATGGCGCCAAGGATGAGGAGAAGAAGGACGAGTCCAAGGATGATAAGCCTTCGGCTCCAGCTTCCGCTCCGTCTTCTTCCGACGAGGCGGGCGCCATCGATGACATCAATAAGGCCCTGAAGGGGCTTGAAGATGCGCGCGATGGCTCCTTCGAGGAATACGGACGCGCCCTAGATGAGCTCGATAAGGCTGTGGAGTCTTATCAGAAGGCGGACAAGTAGTTTCGGCTTATAATCGCGATGGATTAGGCACCTGCCCAGCGGATTTGGGTAGGTGCCTTTCCCTATGTATAGTTACATGAGTCGCCAGGACAGAGCGAATACACTTTGTGTTAACGTGCTGTTCAAGCGCAGATGATGGAAGTCATCTCGACGCGGGGTGGAGCAGCTCGGTAGCTCGCTGGGCTCATAACCCAGAGGTCGTAGGTTCGAATCCTGCCCCCGCTACCAACTTCCAGGCCCTCATCGGTTCGCCGGTGAGGGTCATTTTTATTTTTGCTTACGGCGGATTCTAGTGGACGTGCGGCCATAAGGTCTGTATCGGGGCAGTGGTAATCGAGCCCTAGACAGCAAACCCTTACCTAGGTAAGGTAAGCCTATGCAAAAGAAAGACTTCATGAATGTGCGTGCAGTTATCGCACTCGTAGCCACCTTAGCCCTAGGTGCAGGCCTTGTTGCGTGTTCTTCTGATTCTTCTTCCAAGGAAGGAAACGGTGAAAAGAAGATCGAGCGAGTTGTGGCGCTCGATTGGCGCTACGAGGAAATTCTCAAGGCCCTCGATGTGGACCCAGTGGGAATCGTGGAAATCGGTAAGTCGGAGGCACCGACCACTTTGAAAGGGCAGCTGGGTCAGGCGACCTCTGTTGGCCAGGCCAAGCAGCCGAATCTAGAGGTTATCCAGTCCTTGGAGCCGGACCTGATCCTGGCTAGCCCTACCCGTCAAGCTGATATCATGCCGCAGCTGGAAGAGATTGCGCAGACGGAATCCTACCCAGATGAAACCTACTCGGACGTGCTGGACTCGATGGATGAGATCGCGGCCAAACTCGGCAAAGAGGAAAAGGCTAAAGACGTCCGTCAGCGCATCGAGGACAAGATTGCTCAGACCAAGGACACGGTAAAGCCGGGGAGTCGTGCGGTCGTGGCTGGCTGGTCCAGCGAGATGCTCTATACCTGGGTCAACCCCTCTTTCCCTCAGTCGCTACTGAGTAAAGTGGGCTATGACTACGCCTTCGAAGGTGAGAAGTCTTCCATCGAATCTAAGACTGATGTAGCGGAACTGACCGGCGATAAGCTCCCTGGAATGAAGGCTGACCGAGTCTTTATGTACAAGGACGTCGAAGCGTTTAAAAAGACGCCCTATGCCAAGGGCAGCGGTGACATCGTAGAGGTAGACCAAGATATCTGGTCGCGCGCTCGCGGGCCACTTTCCGCCGAGCATATGCTCGATGACATTATCGCCGCTGAAAAGTAGTGGCACCTCGAACTAAAGCCAGCGCCTGCTTGGTCCTTGCAACCGCTGCCGCTGCCTTTGTGTGGTGGTGGCGGCTCCGCCATGTTCAGGTGCCAGTTGATACCCCGTGGTTAGAAGAAGAGCTGCATAGCGTGGCTTTTGACCGTCTCCTTGCTACCACGGTGGTCGGTATTGCACTAGGTGTAGGTGGGTTATTGCTGCGCACGGCAACCGCGAATCCGCTCGCCGATCCGTCCATCACTGGTGTGAACTCCGGTGCGGCACTCGGCGCAGTCGCAACCGCAATGTTTTCTGGGAGCGAAACCTCGAGCGTTGACCAGCTGCCCGGTGCGCTGCTGGGTGCGGGGATTGCTGTGGGGGTGACGGTGGGCGTCGGCAAGAGCGGTGCGATCCAGCGCATGGTACTCGTGGGCGTTGCTGTTTCCGCGCTGTGTAGCGCCTTGACCTCCATTTTTCTGGTGATAGATGAAGCTCAACTGGCGACGGTGATGTCATGGCTCTCTGGCCGGCTTGCCGGTGTACGCCTAAGCGATATTATGCCCGCACTGGTCGCTGTGCTGGTCGTGGTTCCCTTGACCTTAGTCGGTGCGCAAACGCTGGACTTGCTCGTAGCCGGTGATGCCGTGGCCGGTGCTGTGGGGGCGAAGCCGGAGCGCATTCGGTTGGCTGCCATTGTGGCGGCGGTAGTGCTCATTGCTCCTTCGGTAGCCGCAACCGGGCCGATTGGATTTTTGGGGCTGATGGCCGCGACCGTAGCGTGGCGGGTGTGCGGCCCGCACCATCGCATGGGGCTGTGTGTGGCTGGAATTGTAGGAGCAGCGGTGCTTCTGGTGGCCGACTCGGTTGGGCAGGCAATCTGGGCGCCGGCCGAGACCCCAGTAGGCATCGTGACTTCTTTGGCTGGCATGCCCTTAGTGCTGTGGTCCGTCCATGGCCTAGGGAGGGGGAGGCATGCGGCATAAGAGATTTGTAGGGGTTCTGGTAGGGCTCATCCTGGCGTTGGTATTGAGCGCAGTTATCGGCATGGGCGTCGGTGCGGTGATGAAATCGCCGGGCGAGGTGATCACCGCCTTCGTTACCGGAGAGCCGCTCATCTGGAAGTA
>CALLKG010000059.1:0-80211 GCA_938008395.1 Corynebacterium tuberculostearicum | reverse complement strand
CCCTGGAAGAGGCCTACCTCGGCGCGACCGCCGACCACGTGGCCTACCGCTCCGCATAGTTTTTCACCTGCACAATACGCTTCATCTGCAAAGGATTGTTTTACATGAACGCTTTGATTTCTGAATCCCGGAAACTATTTTCGCTCCGCTCTACTTGGATTTACCTCGCTGTAGTTTCAGCTGGCATGGCTGCCGGCGCTGTCTTGTTGGCTTGGGCGAATGACTTCAATGGTACGGTCGACGGCAAGTTCGAGGCTGTCGATGTGTCCATTTCCGGTTCACTCGCCATTGTCGTGATGGTGTTTGCTGCCGCCATGATGGTAGGCGGCGACCAAAGTAAAGGAACAGTTTCATGGTCATACCTCTCATCAAATCGCCGCGTAGGTATAGTGCTGAGCCAATTTTTCATCATCACCTTTTCGTTACTGCTCGCGGCCACACTGGGAATGGTGGTAGCCACGCTGTTGATTACTGCCTTCGGAGGTGATTTCAATTTTGACAGCTTCATGCATTGGCCGGATAACAAGGGGTTCATCCTTGCCTACGTTGAGTGGACTGTCTTTATCCTGTTAGCTACCAGCTTGGCGTACCTTTTGCGCAGTGGTGCATTCGCAGCGATGATTCTTGTGGCAGAGTATTTCGTCATTGAAACCGCCCTCGATGCCGTTAGCGCTCCTTGGGCTAAGGCTATCCTCCGCGTGCTGCCTGATGCCAACGCTTGGGGGCTCGTAATGGGCGCCAACCGCAGTGGTGACGAGCAATCTCGAGCCGTTGCCGCTGTCGTTCTAATCGTGATGATCTTGCTCACCGTTGGTGGGGCCTGTGCGGTGGCGCGTCGTCGCTCTGTTGCGAAATAGCTACTAGGAGTTACTACCCTAGTGGGCATGAGTGATGCACTTTTTGCCCGCATAGAACCTATCCAGACCATGCGGGATGGCACGGTCAAGCAGGTCAACCCGTTCTCTGGGACCGAGGTGTGGACCGTGCCGGGCCGCGGCAACCGCCCGCTGTCCACGCCAGTGGCTAACCCACAGCCACTGCACGAAGAAGACTTCACCCACCGCTGCGCTTTTTGCTCAGGTCGCATGACCGATACCCCGCCGGAAAAGGCTCGCATTCTGCCGTCCGGCGGGATTGTGCGTGGGCTGCCCTTGAGCGAATACGGCCACACCGTTCCGGCCTTTCGCCGCATCCCCAATCTGTTTGAAATTGTCTCCTTTGACTATTGGCACGCCAACTACGGCTTCGACATGGATGCTGAGACCCGCCAACGCATGGACAACTACCTTGCAGATCCTGCCGGCCGTGAACATGTGCTCAATATCGTGCGCACGAAGCGAAAGGCAGCGCACCTGCCCGAGGCAAGCGAAGAGGAACTTATAGAACAGGCGGCGGGCTTTTTCGCAGGAGGCCACGACGTCATCGTGGCCGGACGCCATTTTGAGCGCGGTGCACAAGATGATTCACAGCTAGTGTCCTCTGGCACCCTCAGCGCCGAAGAGCACCTGCTCTTTATGCAGCTGACTATCGATGCCATGCGGGACCTCTACGAGCGCAACCGCTACGCACCCTATGTGGTGGCCTTCCAAAATTGGCTGCAGCCAGCCGGCGCCTCCTTTGAGCACTTGCACAAGCAACTCGTTGCCATCGATGACCGGGGCATGGCCTCCCACCGGGAGGTACAGATGCTGCGCAGCAATATGAACATGTACAACGAGTGGGCGGTGGATTATGCCGCTAGCCGGAACCTCATCATTGCGGAAAACGACCATGCCGTCCTCTTCGCCGGCTTCGGACACCGCTATCCCACCTTGGAGGTCTACTCCAAGTCCGCGACCTGTGAGCCCTGGCGGCAGTCGGAAGAAGAAATCCGCGCCATGAGCGACCTCGTCCATGCCGCCCACGCCGCAGTAGGCCGCGAGGTGCCCTGCAATGAGGAGTGGCACCACAAGCCTGCCGACGTCGACGTCGCTCAGCCATGGCGCATTCTCATCAAGCTCCGCATTTCTACCCTTGCCGGATTCGAAGGCGGCACCAAGATTTACCTCAACACCATCTCGCCTTGGGATCTGCGCGATAGGGTAGTAAGCCAGCTTTATCCCCTGCGCGAGTCCGGGCATGTTGCCCGCTCGGTCCGCGTGGCTACTGAATGCTCGGTACAGCGCAATAGCCTGCTGTATAACCCACAGCTGCGCTAGGCAAGCTGTGCTGAGTAGTTCGCGGTGGGCTTAGCACTTGACGACGAGCGTAAGCTCACTCGACCCAGGCCCCGGCTCCTCAACGGTCATACCCGCGGCGCGCGCGATGGCGGCAACGTCAGCGGCGCTATAGGCGTCAGCAGGCGAGAGCGCTAACTCGCGGGCTAAAAGGCCCTTGTAGTGCTTATTGAAGTGGCTGACCACCTTGCGCGATCCATCGTCCTGCACGCTTTCCACCCGTACCGTTACCGCATCCTTTACCCGGCCCAATTGCTGGTACGTACCCGAGCGCAGATCCACAATAAGCTCGTCTACCCCCTCGAGCGCCTGCGTAATCTGCTTGCCCCAGCGCGACTTCATGGTGCGGCCGCCAAGCTTCGAGCCACCCGAAAGCCGGTAATGCGGAATCGGGTCGCTGGCGCGGAGGACGCCAAAGAGGGCGTCGCCAATAGCAAGGCGATCCCATGTGGGTAGGGAAGAGGCATCCAAGGCATCAAAAAGCACGCCGGTATAACGCAACACGGCCGGCATGGTGGGGGTGGTAAAAAGCCCCTGGTTGGATTCTGCCTCACCACGCAGCTTTTCCGAAAGCTTGAGTACCTCCATGGCCTCGTCTACCGGGAGAGACTGCAGCTCAGCGACAATTTCGCGCCGGGTATCGTGCAATTCTGGAAAGGATAGCCGCCCAAAGTCAAGGGGCTGTCCCGTACCGCCATGGGCCTTAGTTTCTGAAGGAGGGAGGATAATGAGCATATATACAGGGTAGCGGGGTATATTTTGGTGCATGATTACCCGCCTTTCTGAACTATTTCTCCGTACCCTTCGTGAGGACCCCGCCGATGCTGAGGTCCCTAGCCACAAGCTGCTCGTACGCGCCGGTTATGTACGCCGCGTCGCGCCGGGCGTATATACCTGGCTGCCGTTGGGTCTGCGCACCCTGCGCAAGATTGAAGATGTAGTCCGTCAGGAAATGGACGCCATTGGCGGCCAGGAAATGCTCTTTCCTGCCTTGCTGCCGCGCGAGCCTTATGAAAAGACCAACCGATGGGTTGAATACGGCGATAACCTCTTCCGCCTCAAGGACCGCAAGAACGCAGACATGCTGCTTGGCCCTACCCACGAGGAAATGTTTGCCAGCGCGGTCAAGGATATGTACTCCTCCTATAAGGATTTCCCGGTCACGCTGTATCAGATTCAGACCAAGTACCGCGATGAGGAGCGCCCCCGCGCTGGTGTGCTTCGTGGCCGCGAATTCACGATGAAGGATTCCTACTCCTTCGACATGACTGATGAGGGATTGGACGAGTCTTACGGCCGCCACCGCAAGGCGTATCAGAATATCTTCAACCGCCTAGAGATCGATTACGCCATCTGTAAGGCCACCTCTGGTGCCATGGGCGGCTCCGCTTCCGAGGAATTCCTCGCCGTCTCTGAGGTGGGCGAGGATACCTTTGTGCGCTCCACCGAGGGTGACTACGCAGCCAACGTCGAGGCCGTGGTGACCCCAGCACCGGCGGAGAAGTCTATTGAGGGCCAGCCAGAGGCACAGGAGCATGACACCCCGGGAGCAGAGACCATTGAGAAGCTGGTTGAATGGGCCCAGGGCGCCGGCATTACTGTCGACGGCCGCGAGGTCACCGCTGCAGATACCCTCAAGTGCATGATGGTCAAGCTCTTCCACCCGGCCGCGGAGAGCGAAGAGCGCGAGTCCGAGTTGGCGGCCGTTCTCATCCCTGGCGATCGCGAGCTGGATGAAAAGCGCCTCGAGGCCGCACTCGAGCCGGTGGAGTTTGAGTTGGCCGGGGACAAGGACTTTGCTGACAATGACTTCTTGGTCAAGGGCTATGTTGGCCCGCGCGCCTTGAACGCCAACGGCATTAAGGTCTTGGCCGATCCGCGCGTGGTCAAGGGTACGGCGTGGATTACCGGCGCCGATGCGAGCGAGCGCCACGTGGTTGACTGCGTGGCCGGCCGCGATTTCACCGTGGATGAGTTCATTGAGGCCGCAGAGGTTAAAGAAGGCGACCTGGCTCCTAATAACCAGGGCACTTTGACCTTGGAGCGCGGCATTGAGCTCGGCCATATCTTCCAGCTGGGCCGCAAATACACCGAGGCCTTTGACGTGCAAATCTTGGATGAGAACGGCAAGCGCGCCGTTCCTACCATGGGGTCCTACGGCATTGGTATTACCCGCATGCTGGCCGTCTTGGCCGAGCAGCGCCATGACGACAAGGGCCTCAACTGGCCAGTAGCTGTTGCGCCGTACCAGGTACACGTAGCCGTGGCCAATAAGGACGCCGCCGCCATGGAGGCCGGCGACAAGCTGGTAGAAGAGCTATCTGCCAAGGGGCTCGAGGTGCTCTTCGATGACCGCCCAAAGGTCTCCCCGGGCGTGAAGTTCAAGGATGCAGAGCTCCTTGGCATGCCCTTCGTGGCTATCTTGGGCCGTGCCTTCAAGGACGGCAAGATTGAACTGCGCATCCGCGGGGGAGAGACCCTCGAGGTTCCGGCCGAGGACATCGTGGACAAGATCCTCGAGCTCGTGCGCGGCTAATTGTCCTCGCACGGGCCTGCGGCGGGGTACCGTGGAAGGTATGAACTTTCAAAAGAATGGGCTTTCCACGGTGCTTTCAGCAATGGGCGTACTGCACTTTGTGAAGCCGAAGACTTTCGAATCCATTGTCCCGCCGCAACTGCCAGGTCCTGCGCGGTTCTATAACTTTGCTTCGGGCCTGTGGGAGATTGCCACCGGTGCCTTGCTTCGCCGCCGCGCCACCCGCGGCTTCGGAGGTGCCTCCGCACTCGCGCTCTTTGCAGCGGTGTGGCCGGCCAATATGTACCACGCCTGGATCGAGCGCAAGGCAGGGTGGCCAAAGAAGCTCTACCACATCATCCGCCAGCCGCTGCAGGTGTTGTTGATGATGTATGCCTGGAATATCGCCAAGCATGAGGCCTAAAGCCGCCTTGGCTGCATGCTAGCCAGCTAGGTCAAGCACAAAACCGGCCTCCTCCCTTACTCCGCGGGGTTTAGCGGGAAGGGGAGGAGGCCGGTTTCGTGTTAAATGCCGAGGCTAAAACTAGCCGGCGACGGGGCCGCCGCAGTTAGGCCAAGCGCCAGCACCCTGGGTGGCCAGGACGTTTTCGGCCACGGCAATCTGCTGCTCGCGGGTTGCCTGGTCAGCGGTCGGGGCGTACTGAGTGCCGCCATTGGCAGCCCAGGTCTGCGGGTTGAACTGCAGGCCGCCCTGGTAGCCGTTTCCGGTATTGATGTGCCAGTCACCGCCGGACTCGCAAGCAGCTACCTGATCCCAAGCGCTAGCCGGTGCGGCGGTAGCAGCAGGCGCGGCCAAGCCAGCAAGGCCGAGTGCCGCGGCGGATACGGTCAACATGGTCTTCTTAGAACGCATTGAGAGGAAACTCCTTCTCTTTGTGTCTGTTTAGCTTGCGGAATCTCCTGCAAGCTCATGGTGAACCAACCTACGCACGCTAGAGGAGCCGAAGCAATGCATAGGGCCGTAGAGGTTGCTGCCATTTCGCTGGCCCGTTGTCAGGGGATAGACAGGTGGGGGCTGGCCGGGGCGGCAGTGGCCTAGTGCATGCCGTGGGACTCCGCCGCGATGCCAATGAGCCACGTAACCCATTCCTGATCCGGGGATTCTTCTTGCGCTGCACCTGTGGCGGCGGCGGACCACTTGCGGCCGTCGTGTTCGGCAAGGCCATCGATAAAGGCCAGCGCGGAAGCAGAATCGTGGGGCAGTTCTTGCTCTCCGGAAGTATAGGCCGACTCTGGCTGCGGAATGTTGCCGTAGCGGGCTAGTGCATCCTGGAGGGCGTCGATGCGGCGATGATGAACAGCTAGGCGATGATCCACCTTGTCCTCGTGCTCGGGGCCAACGTAGGCGCGGGCGAAATCTAGACCGAATACCTGCTCATACTCCCAGCTCAGGAGATCAGCAGCGCTTTTTTGCTCCGGTTGGGAAAGCTCGGGGATATCCGGGGCATCGCCAGGCAGCCAGGCATTGAGCGCGATGGCCTGCTCGGTAACTAGGACGCGCGATTCAACGGTGACTTCATCGGCCGCCTCTGTCGTCGCAGAAGCGGCATTTTCCATAATTTCGCCAGAGTCTGCGGCGTGATTGGCTTCGGTAGGGCGCTCTACCTCGCAGGAGCGTGGGGGATTGCCAGCATCATCCGTGCCGCATAGCCGTGTAATTTCGGCATACAGGGCGTCCGCCTGGGAGCTGCGCAGCCCTGCGGCATGGTCGTCGACGCCGCTGAGGGACAAGGCGTCGGTGGCGGCGGCGTCGGCAAGCGCCAGCAGCCTGCTTTCTGGCCGCGGGCCAAAGTAGTCGACGACGGAATCAACCGCTTGGCACCCAGCCAAGGTGGGCAGGGTGGCGGTTGTGGCTACGAGGGCTAAAGCTAAACGTCGGCGGTTCACGCAAAAGACTGTACCCCGTAGCACGTAGGCTAGTGCACATGGCTTTCCCAGATGCACAACAATTGACCGATCTCCTGCAACCCAAACTGGCTGAGCGGGGATTGGACGTAGAAGACATTAAAACCACCAAGGCGGGAAAGAAATCCCAGGTCATTATCCGCATTGATGGTGATAAGCGTCCTAGCTCCGATGTGTTGGAGGAAGTATCCAACGAGATTTCTGCCTTCTTTGATGACAAGGAAGCGCAAGGAGAGCTGAACTTCGGTGCGGGCTATACCTTGGAGGTCTCCACCCCCGGTGTGGACCTGCCGCTCACCGCCCCGCGCCACTGGCGTCGCAATCGGGGACGCAAGGTCTCCTTCGACCTTGGCGATGGCAAGACTCAATCGGCGCGCATTGGCGCGCTTAACGACGCCGCCGATGCCGTAATCCTCATCACGGCAAGCAAAAAGGACGTGCAGGCGCGCGCCGAACGATTGGAAAACATTGCCCGGGCAGTGGTAGAAATTGAGTTTGCACAGCCGTCCGAACAGGAGTTAGAGGCAGTGCGCAAGACGTTTGAAGAAGCCGAGAATTAACCGGCAACCGAGAGGAATGACAAGTGAATATTGATCTACAGGCACTTCGTACCATCGAGTCCGAGCGCAACGTCCCCGTAAAGGACTTGCTGGAAGCGATTGCGGGTGCCTTGTTGTATTCCTACCTGGATTACCGCGAGTCTAATGCTGGCGGCAAGGTAGAAGGCGCCAAGTCCCGCGTCGATATCGACGCCACCACCGGTGCGGTCAGCGTCATTGTCTCGGAGCGCGACCCAGAAACTGGGGAAGTAACCACCGAATACGATGACACCCCGGAAAACTTTGGACGCGTGGGCGCACAGGCCGTGCGCGAGGCCATCCTGCGCAAGCTGCGCGAGGCCGAGGCAGAGCGCACCTATGATTCCTACTCGGAGCTCACCGGCCGCGTTGTCAGCGGCATCGTCCAGCGCGATGCGCGCGCTAATGCCCGCGGAATCGTCGTGGTCCAGCTGGGCTCTGAGCTGGAGTCCCAGGACGGCATCTTGCTGCCGGCCGAGCAGATTCCGGGTGAAAAGCTCGAGCACGGTGACCGCATTAAGGCCTATGTCGTAGGCGTTAATCGCAATGGCGCCCAGGTACAGATCAATCTCTCTCGCACTCATCCGGAGCTGGTGCGTGGCCTTTTTGAGCTTGAAGTTCCAGAAGTTGCCGATGGCAGCGTAGAAATGATTGCCATTGCCCGCGAGGCAGGCCACCGTTCCAAGGTGGCCGTTGTGGGCCATGCCAAGGGCCTGAACGCAAAGGGAGCCTGCATTGGCCCGCGCGGTCAGCGCGTCAACAACATCATGCGCCAGCTCGGCGGTGAAAAGATTGACATCATCGACTTCAGCGAGGATCCCACGGTCTACGTAGGCAATGCCTTGGCCCCCTCGAAGGTGGTCAAGGTTACCGTTGTGGACAACGAGGCGCAGATCGCACGCGTGGTGGTGCCGGATTACCAGCTGTCCCTGGCTATTGGTAAAGAGGGCCAGAATGCCCGTCTTGCTGCCCGTTTGACCGGTTGGAAGATCGATATTCACTCGGACGCTGACGCTAATTAAGGATCTGCGCTTTTGTAGCGTAGGCTAGTAAACGGCCCAGTTGCAGATTGGGGCATATTGGCGACGCGAAAAGTAAGGAGATGAATGTCTGAGAGGCAAAGACTCCGGACCTGCATCGCTACTCGCCGCCGCCTGCCAGATACGGACTTGCTACGGGTGGTCATCGACCACGATGATCCGCACGGCCGCCGTCTGGTAGCAGATCCACACCGCCGGCTTCCCGGCCGCGGGGCGTGGATTAGCCCCACACTTTCTGCACTCGAGCTGGCGGAGCGCAAACGCGCCTTCAAGCGCGCGCTTCGCACGTCCGCACCCGTGGACACAGGTCAGGTACGGCAGTACTTGGAAGCGCATAGCGGACAGGTACCTAGCGCGGACAATGCCGCGTTAGATTCGTACGAACCAGAGTTACAAAGGAAGACCGAACACTGATGAGCGCACAACGATGAAGCATCAGCGATGAAAGTCCTACACACCTAACTAGGGGTCAGGCCAGTTTCCGCGGCCTTGACTCCTAGTCGATACCAAGAGGAGACAAGTGCCCGGAAAGCTACGTGTTCACGAGCTCGCAAAGCAGCTCGGAGTAACCAGCAAGGAACTGCTCGCCACCCTGAAAGAACAGGGTGAGTTTGTAAAGACTGCTTCTTCCACCATCGAACCGCCGGTGGTTAAGAAGATGCGAGCTCATTATGAAGCACAGTCCGGCGGCGATGACGCCGCCGAAAAGAAGCAAGACAATAAGCCTGCCAAGGGTGCCGCTAAGAGCACCGCAAAGGAGAGCGCCCCTAAGCCAGGTGCGAAGTCTGCTGCCCCCAAGCCGGGCGCAGAGGCGCCAAAGCCAGGCGCGAAGGCCGCTGCACCGAAGCCTGGCCAGGGCGCACCGAAGCCGGGACAGGGTGCTGCTGCTAAGCCCGGCGCAAAGCCAGCTGCCCCGAAGCCGGGTGCTCAGGCGCCGAAGCCTGGTGCTATGGCTGCTGCACCGAAGCCTGGCCAGGGCGCACCGAAGCCAGGCCAGGCTGGCGGCAAGAAGTCGGGCGAGCGCCCGACCCCAGGCAATTCCATGCCTCGTCCAATGCCGAAGCCAGGCGGTTCCCGTCGCGTAGCCAATAACCCGTTCTCCACGGGTGGCGGCGACAACCGTCCGGGCCCCCGCCCAGGCGGCTCCAAGGGTCAGCGTGGCGGCAATAAGCCCGGCGATAACCGCGGCAAGCGCGGCGGCCAGAACGAGGGCGGAAATAGCCGCCAGGGAGGCAATAACCAGGGTGGCGGCGGTCGCCGTCCATCCCCGGCTATGATGCCGTCCCACCCGAACCCTGCGTCGATGCCGTCTAAGGCACCGAGCGGCGGTGGACGCGGCGGCCGCGGTCGCGGCGGTCACGGCGGGCCAGGCCACGGTGGCCCAGGTGGCGGCCGTCCAGGCGGCTTCCGCGGAGGCGGACGCGGCGGACGTCGCGGTGGCACCGCAGGTGCATTCGGCCGTCCAGGTGGCGCTCCACGTAAGGGCAAGAAGTCCAAGCGTCAGAAGCGCCATGAGTACGAGGAGCAGCAGAAGCATGTCGTAGGCGGCGTGCGCTTGCCCGACGGCAAGGGCCAGACCGTCCGCCTGCGTCGCGGTGCATCCCTGTCTGACTTCGCCGAGAAGATCGGCGCGGATCCAGCAGCACTGGTACAGGCACTGTTCAACCTCGGTGAAATGGTGACCGCAACCGCTTCCGTATCGGAAGATACGCTGCAGCTGCTCGGCTCCGAGATCAACTACAACGTCGAGGTCGTCTCCCCTGAGGATGAGGACCGCGAGCTGCTCGAGTCCTTCGACCTGAAGTTCGGCGAGGATGAAGGTGGCGAGGAAGCACTGGAGAATCGTCCTCCAGTCGTCTCCGTTATGGGTCACGTTGACCACGGTAAGACCCGCCTGTTGGACGCCATCCGTAAGACCAACGAGGGCGCTCACGAGGAAGGCGGCATCACCCAGGGCATTGGTGCTTACCAGACCACGGTGGACGTGGACGGCGAGCGCACCATCACCTTCCTGGATACCCCGGGTCACGAGGCCTTTACCGCCATGCGTGCTCGTGGTGCTAAGTCCACCGACTTGGCCATCCTCGTGGTTGCCGCCGATGACGGCGTCATGCCACAGACCGTGGAGGCCATCAACCACGCCAAGGCTGCCGATATTCCGGTCGTCGTGGCCGTGAACAAGGTGGATAAGCCGGAGGCTCAGCCGGATAAGATCCGTGGCCAGCTCACCGAGTACGGCCTGGTTCCGGAAGAGTACGGTGGCGACACCATGTTCGTGGATATCTCCGCGAAGCAGGGCAAGAACATTGACCAGCTGCTTGAGTCGGTCATCCTGACCGCGGATGCCGCCTTGGAGCTGACCGCTAACCCAGACATGGACGCACAAGGCGTGGCCATTGAGTCGCACCTGGACCGTGGCCGTGGTCCGGTGGCAACGGTCATCGTTCAGCGCGGTACCTTGCACGTGGGTGACTCCATCGTCGTCGGTGATGCGCATGGCCGTGTCCGCCGCATGCTTGATGAGTTCGGCGGCGACGTCGAAGAGGCTGGCCCATCCCGTCCGGTGCAGGTCCAGGGTCTGTCCGGTGTGCCGGGTGCAGGCGATAACCTGCTCGTGGTGGAAGATGACCGCGTTGCCCGCCAGATTGCTAACCAGCGTGATGCGCGCAAGCGCTCTGCCCTGCAGGCAAAGCAGCGCAAGCGCGTCTCCCTGGAGGATCTGGACAAGGTATTGCAGGAGACTTCGACCCTCAACCTCATCCTCAAGGGCGACAACGCCGGTTCCGTCGAGGCACTGGAAGATGCCCTGCTGGATATCAAGACCGAGGACGAAGTCGAGCTCAACATCATCGACCGTGGTGTCGGTGCTGTGACCGAGACCAACGTCTCTCTCGCAGCGGCTTCCGACGCCGTCATCATTGCCTTCAACACCCGTGCGGAAGGCAAGGCGACGGAGATGGCCAACCAAGAGGGCGTGGATATTCGCTACTACACGATCATCTACAAGGCCATCGAAGAGGTCGAGGCTGCGCTCAAGGGCATGCTCAAGCCGATTTACGAGGAACGCGACACCGGTGCGGCCGAAATCCGCGCCCTGTTCAAGTCCTCCGCGGTGGGCACCATCGCCGGCTGCATGGTTACCGAGGGCAAGGTTGTCCGCAACGGCAAGGTTCGCCTGCTGCGCGATAACAACGTCATCACTGCCGACGCCAAGATTGAGTCCCTGCGTCACGAAAAGGACGACGCAACCGAGATCAAGGCCGGCTACGAGTGCGGTATGGTGCTCTCTTACCCGGATATCCAGGTAGGCGACATCATCCAGGCCTACGAAGAGGTCGAGGTTCCGCGCGACTAATCGCCGCCGTCTCAAGGCCCGCTTCCGCTCCCGCCGTCCCCACTGAATGTGCTGCCAGCACTCAGTAGGGAAGGCCCGGGGAGATGGGAAGCGGGCCTTGTGCTATTCCTGCGTCTGTGAGTTGAGGGCGCCGTGGGCGCCGCTGCCTACAGGCGCTGCCGCGACGGGTTTTCATTGTCCGGTATTCGGCACTAAACTGGTGGTTTCTTGTACCGGTTGGCGGTAATTTTAGAGATAGATTCTTTTCGAGCTGGGAGGTTCACATGGTCGATCACGCACGCGCAGCGCGCATGGCCAAGCGCATTCAGGAAATCGTGGCAAGCGCCATCGAACGCCAGATTAAGGATCGCCGCCTCGAGTTGGTGACCATTACGGATACTCGAGTCACGGGCGACCTGCACGATGCCACCGTTTTTTATACCGTGCGCGGAAAAGACATCGACTCCGAGCCAGACTTCGCTCAAGCAGAAGAAGCCCTCAAGCGCGCTAAAGGTCAACTGCGCAAGATTGTGGGTGATCAACTCTCGGTGCGGTTTACCCCGACGCTCACCTTCGAGGTCGATACCGTTCCGGAGGCCTCCGCTCATATGGAAGAACTTCTGGCCCGTGCTCGCGCCCGCGATGAAGAACTGGCAAAGCTGAAGGAAAACGCCCAGCCGGCAGGGGATGCGAACCCGTATAAGACCTCCGATGAAGACGAGGCTTAAGTGACTAAGAAGCAATACCAGCCGGCAGTTGCCGCTTTGCATGATGCTCATAGCATCTGCATTGTGACGCACCTGCGGCCGGATGCCGATGCCATCGGCTCTGCTGCGGCGTTGCTGCTCGCGCTGCGCCAACGGGGCAAAGATGTGTGTGCCGTTGTGGGCCAGGAGCGGGAAATTTCCCGTAACCTTTACACCATTCCTGCCGCCGACGACGTCACCACTAGTCGTGAGCTGCCGGAAGGCTATGACCTCTACGTCACCGTTGATTGTGGTTCTTTGGACCGAACGGGCTTTTTTGCGGATCGGATTGAGCAGCTAGCCCAGCAGGGCCGGGTTCTGTGCATTGACCATCATTCTTCTAATCCAGGGTTTGGTGCCATCAATGTGGTGGACACTGAATGTGAATCCACCACCGTGGTGTTGCTGAGCATCTTGGATTCATTGGAGATTCAGATTGACCGTCATATTGCACACTGCTTATATGCCGGTTTGATGACCGATACTGGCAGCTTCCGCTGGGGTAGGCCGGCTATGCACGATATTGCTACCCGCCTCATGCACTACGATCTGGATACCAAGCAGATCGCAGCTGACCTGTTAGATTCCACCACTCCGGACGATCTTCAGATGATCGGTAGGGTATTGGCCGGTTTGCGCCTCGAAGAAGCAGGGGAGCACACCCTAGGCATTCTCGTCGCGCGGCTGGAAGATATCCAGGGACACTCCGATTCGGCTGTCGAATCACTAGTGGAGTTCGTTCGCGCGCTTGAAGGAACCACCGTCGGCGTGGTGTTTAAGGAACAAGCTCCGGAGGTGTGGGCAGTTTCTTTGCGTTCTTCTCGCATCGATTGTTCTTCGGTGGCGCTAACCTTCGGCGGCGGCGGGCATGTACCGGCCGCGGGTTATACCGCCCATGGGGCTCCGGAAAAGATTATTAAGGAATTGGTGGCCGCTATCCAATGAGAAATAGGCAGACGGATGGAATGAACGCTCAGGATCGCTCCACCGCCGGCACGGTAACCGCACGCGAGGTCTTTGGCCTCGCGTTTCCCGCGCTTGGCGTACTTGCGGCCATGCCGCTCTACCTTTTGCTAGATACCGCGGTTGTTGGTCGTCTAGGTGCCCAAGAGCTCGCCTCGCTGGCTGCAGCCACCACAATTCACTCCGTGGTGACGACGCAGTTGACTTTCTTGTCTTACGGCACGACCGCTCGCTCTGCTCGGCTCTTCGGCTCCGGCAAGCGCGAAGCTGCGGTTGCTGAAGGCGTGCAAGCCACCTATGTGGCACTAGGCGTAGGCGGGCTGCTCGCGGTAATCATGTGGATTTTCGGCGGAGTATTTGCCCGCGCCTTAACCGGTGATCCCACCACGGCCGCCGGGACGGCCTTGTGGCTGCGCATCGCAGCTCTGGCTATTCCCGTTACTTTGGTGGAAATGGCCGGAAACGGCTGGATGCGCGGTGTCCAAGATACGAAGAAGCCACTGTACTTTACTTTGTCTGGCATGATTCCCGGCGCTATTGCGGTGCCTATTTTCGTCCATTTTTGGGGGCTGGCAGGCTCGGCCATTGCCACGGTATTAGGCATGAGCATTATTGCTGCGCTATTCGTCCGCGAATTGCATAAGGAACATACCGGCTCCTGGCAATTTCAATGGTATGTGGTACGCGAACAGCTCATCTTAGGCCGCGATCTTATTTTGCGTTCAGCCAGCTTCCAGGTGGCCTTTCTTACCGCCACGGCTGTGGTTTCCCGCGTTGGTACCGCTTCTTTGGCCGGTCACCAGATCATGATGCAGCTGTGGAACTTCATGTCCCTCATCTTGGATTCGTTAGCCATTGCCGCGCAATCATTGACTGGTGCTGCACTAGGTGCTGGCTCTGCGCGGCACGCACGAAGTGTGGGCAGCAAGGTGGCGTTGTACTCTACGATTTTCTCTGGCCTCTTGGCTGTCGTATTTGCTGCTGGTGCAGGGGTTATTCCGCGCATCTTCACCTCCGCTCCGGAAGTGCTCGATGCCATCTCCCAGCCATGGTGGATCCTGGTAGCCATGGTTATCGGCGGTGGCGTGGTCTTCGCCTTCGATGGCGTCTTGCTGGGCGCGGGCGATGCTGCGTTCCTGCGCACGCTGACCATTTCTTCGGTCCTAGTGGGATTTTTGCCGGGCGTTATCTTGGCGCACTTCATGGGTACAGGCTTAATCGGCGTGTGGTGTGGCCTCGCCGCTTTCATTACTTTCCGCATGGTGGGTGTGGTCTACCGGTTCCGTTCGATGAAATGGGCCGTAGTACAGGAGCGCTAGCTGCGCTAAAGTGGGCGTGTTCATACTCTCGCGCGGTGCTCGGCCCCGTGCAGCGCGCAGATCCTAGGAAGGCGGGTGAGAAACCTATGCCAACAGTGTGGGCGGTTTCTGACCTGCATGGAGCGGTCAAAACCAATAGCGAGCGCATTGAACAGCTCACCCCGCCCGATCCCGCAGATTGGCTCATCGTGGCCGGGGACGTTGCAGAACGCACCGATCTCATTATTCGTATTTTGCGCCAGCTCAATGATCGCTATGCCAGGGTCATCTGGGTGCCGGGCAACCATGAGTTATTCTCCCGCTCCCAGGATCGGTATCAAGGCCGAGAAAAGTATGCGCACCTAGTGGAAAGGTGCAGGGAGATTGGAGTTATCACTCCCGAAGACCCGTATCCGGTATTTCACGGGACCACCATCGTTCCGCTATTTACTTTGTATGATTACAGTTTCCGTCCGCATGGCCTTAGCGTGGACGAAGCCATTGAGGCGGCGCGCGCAAAACAACTGATGATGACCGATGAGTTCGCCATCGCCCCCTTCGTAGACGTGCGGGCGTGGTGTTGGGACAGGTTGGCCTATTCCATCAAGCGCCTTTCCCGAGTACATGGTCCTACTGTGTTGGTTAACCATTGGCCGTTGGTCCAAGAACCAACCATGCTGTTGCGCTTTCCGGAAATTGCCTTGTGGTGCGGAACTAGGCATACGCGGTCGTGGCCGCGGCGCTATAACGCGCAGTCCGTCATCTATGGGCACCTTCATATGCCGTCTCGCATGAATGTGGACGGCGTTGACCACATCGAGACGTCATTGGGGTATCCACGCGAATGGCAGGGGCGCGACAGCACCCAGACGTGGCCCTATCCGGTACTGCGTTCTTTTGAAGGGGAGGAGGCACGATGATGTATCCAGAGCTATTTCCTGAAAGTGCGCGCTATTGCTATGTGCGCACGGATTCGGGCTATGCGGATTTGGCTAATTTTGAAGGCCTCGCGGCTGAAGAAAAGTCTCTCGTTTCCCAGGCAGTTGATGTGCGCAAGGCCGAGTTCGGTGATGCTCGGTGGTGTGCGCACCGAGCCTTGCAGGAATTAGGTGCCAATCCGGCAACGCCGATTTTGCGCGGCGAGCGCGGCATGCCGCTGTGGCCAGAAGGTTTTGTCGGCTCGATGACGCATACCGAGGGGATGCGGGCTGCGGTGGTTGCCCCTACCTCAGCCTTAAAATCCGTAGGCCTGGATGCAGAACCCGCCGAACCGCTGCCAGATCATGTGCTCACCATGATTGCTCGGGCAGGGGAGATGCCGCAGCTTTTGCGGCTTCGTGAGGCGGGGATTACCTGCCCGGATCGTTTGCTCTTCTGTGCCAAGGAGGCCACGTATAAGTCGTGGTTTCCCATGACCTTTCGCTGGCTGGACTTTGACCAAGCAGAAATTGACCTGCGCGAGGATGGCACGCTTATTTCCTATATTTTGGCTAGGCCCACACCGGTGCCTTTTATCACCGGGCGTTGGGTAATCAGAGATGGCTACGTTATCGTCTCCACCTCGGTTCCGGCTTTAGACTTTAGCAATTAAAGGGTAGAGGGCCGTGCCACAAACACGGTGGCCAGGCGCTTGCCTTTTTCTTTAATGAGCGCCACCGCTTGGCCATTAGGGGCCACAGCAGCGTGGACGCCCTTGAGTCCGCGGGGCTCTAGCCACTTGCCCATGGCGAGGGCGGCTGCCTCCTCCTCCGAAACGGAAAGGACGGGGAAGCAGCGAGCCAAGGCCTCATCCAAGCTGAGGGAAAGGCGCGGGGAATCGGCCAGGGCGTCGAGCGAGAGGGCGTCGGCAAGCGCAAAAGGCCCCACCTCAGTGCGGCGCAAGGCGGTCAGGTGCCCGCCCACCTTCAGGGCCTCGCCCAGATCGCGGGCTAGGGAGCGAATATAGGTACCGGAAGAACAATCCACCGTGACGTCTAGATCGATGTAGTCGCCCTCGCGGCGCTCTGCCAGAACGTCAAACTTATCTACCGTTACTGGGCGGGCGGGAATGTCTACCTCCTGGCCCTCCCGCACCAGCTCATGGGCGCGGCGGCCGTTAATTTTAATAGCGGAAACGGCCGCGGGCTTCTGCATGATGTCGCCGGTGAGCTTGGCAATCTCTGCCTCGATTGCGGCGCGGTCAATGGCTGCAGCGCTATCACCCCAGCAGTGTTCTCCCTCGGCGTCATCGGTGGTGGTGGCGGCGCCGAGGCGAATGGTGGCGTCATAGGACTTAGTGGAGGAAACCATGTGTGCCAAGAACTTGGTGCCACGCTCCACGCCAAGGACCAGCACGCCGGTGGCCATGGGGTCGAGGGTGCCGGCGTGTCCTACCTTCTTGGTGTGAAAGTACCTGCGTAGGCGGCCGACAACATCGTGGGAGGTCATGCCAGCGGGTTTGTCTACGATGACGAGTCCGGAGTTTGCGAGCGCATCAGTCATAGCCTCTAAGTCTATGCTCTACGATGGTCTGCGTGGATATTTGGTACGGAATCGATGACATCCCCGCGGAAATGGGCCCAACGTCAGTAACCATCGGCGTCTTTGACGGCCTGCACCGCGGCCATCAGCAGCTCATCTCCGCCTGCGTGGAGCACGCACGCGCTCATGGTGAGCGCCCTGTCATGGTGACCTTTGACCCGCACCCGGTATCGGTATTCCTCCCAGAGCGTGCGCCCCTGGCGGTGCTGAGCTTTGAACGCCGACTGGAATTGGCCGAAGAGATGGGCATTGCAGCCGTGCTCGTTATTGACTTCACCCGAGACCTTGCTGGGGTGGAGCCACGGCCCTACGTAGAAGATTTATTGGTAGGAAAGCTCGCCGCACAGCACATCGTGGTAGGCGAGAACTTCACCTTTGGCGCCGGCGCCACCGGAACCGCCCAGGCTATGCAGGACTTTGGTGCCGAGTTCGGCTTTAGCGTGGAAATCGTCCCGCTGCTGGATGATGAGGGCGTGCGTATTTGTTCCACCCACATCCGTGAGTGCCTTGCGCAGGGGGATATCGAATCCGCAAACTGGGCTCTCGGCCGCCATTTCACCGTGACCGGACCCGTAGTGCGCGGCGCAGGCCGTGGTGGCAAGGAACTCGGATTCCCCACGGCCAATCAGTATTTCCCGGATACGGTGGCCATCCCGGCCGATGGTGTGTACGCGGGCTGGTTCATCGTCCACTCTGATTCCTCTATAGACGGGGATATGCGGCCTGGCGTGGCCTATGCGGCCGCTATTTCCGTAGGCACCAACCCCACCTTTGGCGACGAGGAGCGCTCTATCGAGTCCTTCGTGCTCGACCGCGACGCTGACCTGTACGGCTACGAGGCTACGGTGCACTTTGTGGGCCACCTCCGCGATATGGTGAAGTTTAATTCCGTAGACGAGCTGCTAGAAGCGATGGCCAATGACGTAGCCAAGGCCCGCCAGGTGCTAGCCGCCGATGCTAAGGCGCAGGGCTGGACCGCGAAAGACTACTTCCTGCGGGAGAAATAAATGAAGGCGATTCTCGATCTTGATACCGGCATTGATGATGCCCTAGCGCTGGCGTATGCCATCGCCCATCCGGACCTGGACTTAATCGGCGTGACCTGCACGTACGGCAACGTGACCGTGCCCTTGGCCGTGCGCAACACCCTGGCCCTTCTAGAGCTGCTGGGCCACGACGATATTCCAGTCTTTGCCGGGCCTAGCCCGGATGGGTTTCGGCCAAGCGAGATTTCTTCTTTCATCCACGGCCACAACGGTGTGGGGGAGGTCCTGCTTCCGCCGGCAACCACCCAGGCGCAGTCCCAACCAGCGGCCGATTTCCTCATCGAGGCTGTGCACGAGCACGGCGATGATGTAGTAATCATTCCGACCGGCCCGTCCACCACGATTGCTGCCGCCATGCAGCAGGACCCCTCCTTTACCACAGCCGCACACCTAGTGATGATGGGTGGGGCTCTTACCGTTCCTGGCAACGTCACGCCGTGGTCTGAGGCCAATATCTCCCAGGATCCGGAAGCTACCGATTACCTGTTCCGCCACACGAGCGATACCACCATGGTCGGTTTGGATGTCACCTTGCGCACCCTTTTGACCACGGCGGAGTCCGCTCGTTGGCGCGCTACCGGCACCCACGCCGGCCGCATCTTTGCGGACATGGTGGACTATTATATCCGCGCTTACGCCACTACATCGCCGCACTTGGGCGGGTGCGGCCTGCACGATCCATTGGCCGTTGCGGTGGCAGCAGATGCCACGCTTGTCGACGTCCTTTCGATAAACCTCAAGACTGACACCACCGGCCCTACCCGTGGACGGACAATCGCGGATGAAAAGCGATTGGATGCGCCGCCCACCGCACGGGTGGCTGTGGGTGTGGATAGTGAGCGTTTTGTGCGAGAGTTTGTCGAACGCCTTGAGACGCTCTTCAGCCAGCTCTAAAAGCACAGCCTAGAAGCCATGTGGTTTTGATTTTTTCTGCCTGGGCGCTGTAAGGTGTTTGTTTGGCTTAGCGACTGCGGTTCACAGCAGTTGCGGCACGCACAAGCAATGCGCATCGCGCTGGCTTATGCGTCACGATAATGTGGACTGAAATAAAGGAGAAATACTCATGGCATTGACCACTGAGAAGAAGGCCGAAATCCTCAAGGAGTACGGCCTGCACGAAACCGATACCGGTTCCCCTGAGGCACAGGTTGCCCTGCTGACCTCCCGCATCAATACTTTGACCGAGCACCTGAAGTTCCACAAGCACGATCACCACTCCCGTCGTGGTCTGCTGCTGATGGTTGGTCGCCGTCGTGGCCTGCTGAAGTACCTGGCTGAGAACAACGTCGATCGCTACCGTGATCTGATCTCTCGCCTGGGTCTGCGCCGTTAATTTCGGCCCAGCTTCGGCCACCTCGCCCCGCCCTTTGGCGGGGCTTTTGTGGTTTTTCTGTTAGAATTTGACACCGTTGTCATAGACAAAAATCGACCAGGCGGCATCGACGATCGCCTAAACCACTCAAGGAGACATTTTTTAATGAGCGTTCAGAACTCCGTCGAGTTCAATATTGACGAGGACTTTGGCATTACCGAGGCCATTGCCACGCTAGACAATGGTGACTTTGGCACCCGCACCCTGCGCTTCGAAACCGGCCAGTTGGCTCGCCAGGCAGACGGCTCCGTGACCACCTACTTGGACGATGACACCATGTTGCTGGCCACGACCACTGCGTCCAACCAGCCGCGCGAGGGATTCGACTTCTTCCCCCTGACTGTGGACGTAGAAGAGCGTATGTACGCCGCCGGCAAGATTCCGGGCTCCTTCTTCCGCCGTGAGGGTCGCCCTTCTTCTGAGGCCATCCTGGCATGTCGCCTCATCGACCGCCCGCTGCGCCCAACCTTTGTCAAGGGCCTGCGCAATGAGGTACAGGTCGTTGTCACCGTGATGTCCCAGGATCCGGAAGAGTACTACGACGTCGTTGCCATCAACGGTGCTTCCGCCGCCACCCAGCTGTCCGGCTTGCCCGTCTCCGGTGCAGTTGGTGGCGTCCGCATGGCACTGATTGCTGACGATAAGCACCCAGAAGGCCAGTGGGTAGCGTTCCCGAACCACGAGCAGCACGAGCGCGCTCTCTTTGAGATGGTCGTTGCCGGCCGCATCGTCAAGAAGGGCCGCAAGGACGACGTAGCCATCATGATGGTTGAGGCCGGTGCTGGCACCAACGTGGCTGAGCGCATTGCTGACGGCGCTCCTGCACCGCAGGAAGCAGCCGTCGCTGAAGGCTTGGAGGCAGCAAAGCCTTTCATTAAGACCTTGTGCGAGGCCCAGAACGGTCTGGCGGAGCGTGCCGCCAAGGAAACCCAGGAGTTCCCGCTTTTCCCGGCATACGGCGATGATGTCTTCGCTGCAGTGGAAAAGGCTGCTACCAAGAAGCTAGAAAAGCTGCTGACCATCCCGGGCAAGCAGGAGCGCGACGATGCCACCAATGAATACATGGAGCAGGTCGAAGAAAAGCTCTTGGACCAGTTCGAGGACTTGGAAGAAGCCGATGCGTCTAAGCAGATCCGCGGCGCTTATAACGCTTTGATGAAGCAGATCGTGCGCCAGAAGATCCTCTCCGAGGGCTTCCGTATCGATGGCCGCGGCGTTACCGATATCCGTGACCTCTCCGTTGAGGTGGACCTGGTTCCGCGTGCTCACGGTTCCTCCTTGTTCGAGCGCGGTGAGACCCAGATTCTGGGTGTTACCACCCTGGACATGCTCAAGATGGAGCAGCAGATTGATTCCCTGACCCCGGTGGAATCCAAGCGCTACATGCACCACTACAACTTCCCGCCATTCTCCACTGGCGAGACCGGCCGCGTGGGCTCCCCGAAGCGCCGCGAGATCGGCCACGGTGCTTTGGCCGAGCGTGCTCTGCTTCCGGTCATCCCATCTCGTGAGGACTTCCCATACGCCATCCGCCAGGTCTCTGAGGCCTTGGGCTCCAATGGCTCTACCTCCATGGGCTCTGTGTGTGCCTCCACCTTGTCCCTCTACAATGCCGGCGTTCCGCTGAAGGCTCCGGTAGCTGGCATCGCTATGGGCTTGGTCTCTGGCGAAGTAAACGGCAAGGAGAAGTTCGTCGCCCTGACCGATATTCTCGGCGCCGAGGATGCCTTTGGCGATATGGACTTCAAGGTCGCCGGTACCTCTGAGTACATCACCGCCCTGCAGCTGGACACCAAGTTGGATGGCATCCCGTCCAAGGTCCTCGCCCAGGCACTGGAGCAGGCTCGCGATGCCCGCTCTACCATCCTGGAAACCATGGCTGAGGTCATCGATACCCCAGATGAGATGTCCGGCCTTGCTCCGAAGATCACCTCCGTCAAGATCCCGGTCAATAAGATCGGCGAGCTTATCGGACCAAAGGGCAAGACCATCAACCAGATCACCGAGGAAACTGGCGCCGATGTCTCCATCGAGGATGACGGAACCGTCTACGTGTCCGCTGCTACCGGTGAGGCTGCGGATGCTGCCATCGATAAGGTGAACTCCATTGCTAACCCACAGCTGCCGAAGGTAGGAGAGCGCTTCCTGGGCACCGTGGTAAAGACCGTGCCGTTCGGCGCATTCGTTTCCTTGACGCCGGGTCGCGATGGCTTGATCCACATTTCCAACCTGGGTGGCGACGAGCGCATCGAGAAGGTAGAAGACGTCATCAACGTTGGCGATAAGGTTCAGGTAGAAATCGCGGATATCGATAACCGCGGCAAGATTTCCCTGGTTCCGGTTGAGGACTAATCCCTAAACCCAAAGAAGGCTCTGCCTTCCAGTTTATTCGCTGGAAGGCAGAGCCTTTCTTCGTAGGTGTGCACCGTTTAGAGGCGCCGCTAAACCTTAGTTCTGGAAGTCAATGACCACGCGCGACGGGTCTTTCAGATACGTCACGGAATAGGCGGTCTTCTTCTCTAGACCGATAATGAGCTGGGTTTGCGCCTCAAAGGTGGTGGTGTAGTTGACTTCGCTAACCACCCCGGCACCAGGGGTAGTGCCTGGCTGCATGTACTTTGCTTTCAGCTCTGGGGTAGCAGGCCACGGCGTTCCCTCAATGCCGAGGTTGAGGAAAGTATTTCCTTGGACCTCAACCGGCTTTCCGGATGCCTGGTGGGCAGGGCTATCGGTATAGGTCGTAAACCAGCCCGGTTCGCCTTCTCCCTCCAGGTCGATGACGACGCGGGTGAAGCCATCGTGTGCTCCCACTCGCACGCCCGTGGGAATGAGGTTTCCGAGCCCCTCCGGCATGTGCTGTTGGTCCTCGAGCGAGGGCGTGCCCATACCGGCGAACGCCATTGGGGCTGAGTCTTGGGGGAGCTTCTGCTTTTCTGCATCCGCTGCCGAGGTACTGCGCGGGGCAGAAGAAGTAGCAGGGGTAGCGGAGGAGGTCTGAACTTCAGCGGTGTCGGTAGCTGACTGAACCTCACTGAAAGTCAGCGCGCCTGCCTTCGTAGTGTCTTTATCGGAACAAGCGGCAAGTGCTATTGCGCATCCTGCGCTGATGGTCACGGCGAGAGGGCGAGAGAAAACTGAGGGAGACATATTCATCACTTCCTTGGTGCTTACCGTGTCGTTACACCCATTCTACTGGGGCAGATGGGACGGACTGTAGGAAGTGATGCAATTGTTAACCCGTGTGAGAGGGGAGGGTGCGGCTACTTCTTTAGTTCCACCAGCTGAATAAGGTTGCCCACGGTGTCATCGAATACAGCGATGATGGACGGGCCAACATCGGTGGGCTCCATGGTGAACTTCACGCCCTTGTCACTGAGCTCTTTGTATTCTTTTTTTTCACATCGGCGGACAGGAACTGGGTGGCTGGAATGCCGTCGGCCTTGAGTGCTGCGGCATAGTCTTTGGCGGCGGGATGGCCCTTCGGCTCCAAAAGTAGCTCGGTATCTCCCTCACCTTCAGCATTGGTGACGGTGAGCCAGCGGAAATCGCCGTTGGTTACGTCATCCTTAACTCGGAAGCCAAGGGTATTGACGTAAAAATCGTGAGCGCGGGCAACGTCGTCTACAGGAACGGAGCGATATAGATCTGCATGCCCGCCATCCTAGTGAGAGTGAGGGGCATCGTCGGAGAGCGCAAGTCCGTTCCAAGGAAGGCGAGGAATTGCGCAACCCCCATGCGCGTTAGGATGGGGAGAAAAGTACTACCGATGTGGCTGAAGAAGGAGAACACACCATGGCTATCAAGGTTGGCGTACTAGGCGCGCACGGACGCGTAGGCCAGGCAATCGTTGCAGGTGTCAACGCGGAAGACGACCTCGAACTGGTAGCGGAAATTGACCGCGGTGATGATCTGCAGCAGCTTATCGACGCCCACGCAGAGGTCATCGTGGACTTTACCCAGCCAGATTCGGTAATGGGCAACCTGGAATTCTGCATTGCCCACGGAATCCACTGCGTGGTGGGAACCACCGGCTTTGATAAGGAGCGCTTGGCTCAAGTAGAGGAGTGGACCAAGCAGGACGGTGCCGGCAATGTCCTCATTGCGCCGAACTTTGCCATTTCTGCAGTTCTCACCATGGTGCTAGCTAAGCAGGCTGCTAAGTTCTTTGAGACTGCAGAGGTTATCGAATTCCATCACCCAACCAAGTTGGATGCGCCGTCCGGTACTGCGATCCATACCGCTGAGGGAATTGCCGCCGCCCGCAAGGAGGCTGGTCTGGGAGACATGCCGGATGCCACGGAAAAGCAACTCGATGGTGCCCGCGGCGCTACCGTCGACGGCATTCCGGTTCACGCAGTACGCACCCGTGGCATGGTGGCACACGAGGAGGTCATCTTTGGTGCTCAAGGTCAGTCGCTGACCATCCGCCAGGATTCTTATGACCGCGCGTCCTTTACTCCGGGCGTGCTGGTGGGCGTGCGCCAGATTGCAGATCACCCGGGCCTAGTCGTGGGCCTCGATAAGTACCTGGGGCTGTAAGCCATGGCTAAAGCAAGTGAGCTAGACATTCAGCTCATTGCCGCAACACAGTTCCACGCCCCGCAGGGCGTGGAATGGCACGCGGATGACTCAGCCTCTGATGGGGAAGCACTTGTCGAGTTCGCTGGACGGGCGTGCTACGAGTCTTTTGATAAGCCAAACCCCCGGACAGCAACCAATGAAGCCTACCTGCACCACATCATGGAGGTAGGCCATACTGCGTTGCTCGAGCATGCCACGGCCACGATGTACATCACAGGGCTGTCGCGTTCGGCGAGCCATGAGCTCGTCCGCCATCGGCACTTTTCCTTCTCGCAGCTCTCCCAGCGCTTTGTCCACCCAGAAGAGACCGAAGTAGTTCTACCAAAACTGGTGGCCGAAGACGAGCAACTAAGCCGATTGGTAATGCAAGCGGTAGATGAGACTCGCTTTGTCTACGATGAACTGCTTAGCGCACTGGAAGAGAAGCTGGATGAGCCCAACGCTCTCCTGCGCAAGAAGCAGGCCCGTCAGGCGGCGCGTGCTGTGTTGCCAAACGCCACAGAAACGCGCATTGTTGTCACTGGCAACTATCGCGCGTGGCGTCACTTTATTGGTGCGCGAGCCGCCGAGCAGGCCGACGAGGAGCTTCGCCACGTTGCGGTGGAGTGCCTGAAACTGCTGCAAAGCAAGGCTCCAGTGCTCTTTGATGATTTCAATATCACCACTCTGGCTGATGGAACTCAGATGGCGGCAAGCCCCTACGCCTAACACGCGCGGGACCCCGATGCGGCTAATTGCAAGCCAAAAGGGTAATCTTGACGGCTATGAGCACAGGTATGACAGCAAAGACTGGCGTCGACACCTTTGGACGCATCGGCATCGCCATGGTCACCCCGTTTGACCGTGACGGTGCGCTGGACGTTGCAGCAGGTCGTCGCCTAGCAGCTCATCTCGTTGACAATGGCGTTGATTCGCTCATCCTTGGTGGAACCACCGGCGAATCACCGACCACTTCAGTTGAAGAGAAGCTGGAGCTGCTCAAAGCCGTAAAGGAAGAAGTAGGAGACCGCGCAAAGCTTTGCGCCGGTGCCGGAACGAATGACACCGCATCCTCCATTAAGCTGGCTCAGGCCACCGCTGAAGCGGGGGCAGACAGCTTGCTAGTGGTAACTCCCTACTACTCCAAGCCTTCACAAAAGGGCGTTTACGAGCACTTTGCCGCAGTCGCGCAAGCCACGGATCTACCGATCTGTGTCTATGACATCCCTGGCCGCTCGGGCATCCCAGTGGCGCCGGATACCCTCCGCCGCCTTGCGGATTTGCCGACCATCCAAGCCGTAAAGGACGCCAAGGGCGACCTTCCTGCGGCCGCAGAACTCATCCAAGAAACCGGTTTGGCTTGGTATTCCGGTGATGATCCGATCAACCTGCCGTGGCTTTCCCTCGGCGCATCTGGTTTCATCTCCGTCATCGGCCATGTTGCACCGCGTGCCTTGGTAGAACTTTATGAAGCTTTCGACGCGGGCGATATGGCCCGCGCCCGAGAAATCAATGTCACTACGCTCCTTCCGCTCACCCATGCACAAGCTCGGTTGGGCGGAGCGACGTTTGCAAAGGAAGCCCTGCGCCTGCAGGGCATCGAAGTTGGCGATACCCGTCTTCCTATCACCGCTGCGAGCGAGGAGGAACGCGAGGTACTTCGCCGTGATCTGGAACAATCTGGAGTCCTCTAAGAATGAATGAACCCCGTAACCGTTCCCGCAAGGTGACCCGCAAGGCGGGCCCACCGGCGGAAAACGAAACCGCCTCCAACGAGGCGGCTTCGCCAGTTTTCCAAGCCCCAGCAACTGACGCGGGCAATTCCGCGCAGGATAATTCCGCTAAGGGCGACAAGGATAATTCTGGCAAGAAGAATTCCTCCGACAACAACACTGATGGCGGCAACAACCGTCGCTCCCGTTCCCGTGGCAGCCGCGGCCGTGGCCGTGGTGGCAACGGCAATGGCAATGGCAATAACCACGGTGGAAACAATAACCACGGCGGCAAGAACGGCAACGGCAACGGAAAGAATGGTAAGGGCCGAGGCCGCAATAACCGTGGCCGCCGCAACGTGCCCAAGTCTATGCAGGGCGCGGATCTGACCAAGCGCCTGCCGGAGCCACCGAAGCAGCCGAAGGACGCCCTGCGCATTTACGCTCTGGGCGGTATCTCGGAGATCGGCCGTAATATGACCGTCTTCGAGTACGGCGATGACCTCATCATCATCGACTGTGGTGTGCTCTTCCCATCCTCCGGTGAGCCAGGCGTGGACCTCATCCTGCCTGACTTTGGCCCGATTGAGAAGAAAATCCACAAGGTCAAGGCCCTCGTCGTTACTCACGCGCACGAGGACCACATCGGCGCTATCCCGTGGCTACTCAAGCTGCGTCCGGATATCCCCATCGTTGCTTCCCGCTTCACCATCGCGCTTATTGCTGCAAAGTGTAAGGAGCACCGCCAGAAGCCGAAGTTCGTCGAGGTTAATGAAAAGTCCGACGTAACCTACGGTCCGTTCCGCGTACGCTTCTGGGCAGTCAACCACTCCGTACCGGATGCCTTGGGCATCATGCTGGGTACCCCAGCCGGCAATATCATCCACACTGGTGACATCAAGCTGGACCAAACCCCGCTGGATAACCGTCCAACGGACCTCCCAGCCCTGTCCCGCTATGGTGATGAGGGCGTTGACCTCATGCTGTGTGATTCCACCAATGCCACCGTCCCCGGTGTTTCGGCCTCCGAGGGTGATATTCCTGCCAACTTCAAGCGCCTCGTTGCCGGCGCTAAGCAGCGCGTAATCTTGGCTTCCTTCGCCTCTAACGTTTACCGTGTCCAGGCCGCCATCGATGCTGCCGTGGCCAACGGTCGCAAGGTAGCTTTCAACGGCCGTTCGATGATGCGCAACATGGAAATTGCGGAGAAGATGGGCTTCTTGAAGGTTCCACGCGGCACCATCATCCCCATCGATGAGGCCGCCAAGATGGCTCCGCATAAGACCATGCTGATTACCACCGGTACTCAGGGTGAGCCTATGGCAGCTCTGTCGCGTATGGCTCGCCGTGAGCACCGCCAGATTACTGTCCGCGATGGCGATACCATCATCTTCTCTTCCTCGCTCATCCCGGGCAACGAGGAGGCCGTCTACGGCGTCATCAACATGCTGTCCCAGATCGGTGCCAACGTCATTACTAACCAGGACGTAAAGGTGCACGCTTCCGGTCACGGTTACGCTGGCGAGCTCCTCTTCCTGTACAACGCAGCGCGCCCGCGCAACGCTATGCCGGTGCATGGCGAGTGGCGCCACCTGCGCGCCAATAAGGAACTGGCTATCTCCACCGGTGTGGACCGCGACCGTACGGTGCTGGCACAAAACGGCGTCGTCGTGGACCTGCGCAAGGGCCGCGCCGAGGTCGTAGGCCAGATGCAGGTGGGTAACCTGTACGTCGACGGCGTGTCCATGGGCGATGTGGATGCCGATACCTTGGCTGATCGCACCAACCTGGGTACCGGCGGCGTGGTTTCTATCACCTGTGTGATTGATAACCGCACCTCGCGCCTGCTGGAGCACCCAACGGTATCTACCACAGGTTTCTCCGATGATGACCGCGGCATCGTGCCGGAGGTTGCGGAGATGGTGGAAAACACCATGAACGATCTTGCCGCAGAGGGCGAGAACGATACCTACCGCATGGTGCAGAAACTGCGCCGTAAGGTATCCAAGCTCATGGATTCCAAGTACAAGCGCGAGCCGGTTATCCTTCCGACCATCGTGCCGACCAACTCCGGCCCTTTGGTTACCGATGAAGAAGACGTCGACGCTTCACGTGAGTCCCTGTAAGTAATACGGGTGCCTCGCGCTAAGTGAGACACAGCCCCAGCATGCCAGTTAGCTCGGTATGCTGGGGCTTATGTCGTTTTCTTCTGCTGAGCGCGCCAAAATGGTAGCGCTATTTCATAAGCTTGGTCCCGATGCCCCTACCTTGTGCGAGGGCTGGACAACCCGCGACCTAGCCGTGCATTTATGGGTGCGGGAAAACCGCCCCGATGCCGCCGCCGGCATCTTCGTCAACGCACTGTCCGGCCGGCTGGAAAAGGAATCACGCAAGGTGGCCGAGCGCGATTTTGATGAACTGGTTGATGACTGGGGGAGGGGACCTGCTGCCTATAACCCGGTTCGGTTCGTGGATGCACAGCAAAACTTTGTGGAGCACTTTGTTCACCACGAGGATATTCGCCGGGCTAATGGCATGGGCCCACGCGACTTTTCGGCACGCATCAAGCAACAGATGCATAGCTACCTAAAGCCCTTGGCTAAGGTGGCCTTGCGCAAATCTGAACGTCCGGTCATTCTGCAGCCGGAAGGATTGCCGCGAATCGTTGCCGCAGATACGCATGGCGTGGTGGAGAAGGGCGATGCCGTGGTTCGCGTTTCAGGCGAGGTAGGCGAGCTCATCCTCTGGTCCTTCGGGCGTGATGCTGCTGAAGTCAAGATTGAAGGTGAGGCCGAAGCCATCGTAAAGTCAACTCTCTAATCTTGATTTAATCGCAGTTTCTTAGCTGTGGGGTGCGTGGGAAGCGTTCGCCGTGAGATTGTGGGTTCAGGTGTTAGGGAAACGCGTGTGGCTAATGTGATTTATGGGGTGGCGCGGTTAAGGTAGAGGTATGTCTGTCAAAAATGCCTCTTCGCGCGGAACGCGCCGAAAGTCGAATCGTTCACGGCCGTCGGGCCGCAGCCGGTCCGGTGCTGGCATGCCGGAAAACCTGGCTATGACGTCTTCGCATCGGCGCGCGGCGGCGACCTCGCAGGAGCGTACGGGCAGTGCGTTCCGTGCCGTCGGCAAGGGCTTGGGTGTTGCCTTTGGTGCCACGGCCCGCGGCATGGGAAATATGGCGCGGGGTGTAAGCCATGGCGTGGCCGGGCTCAAGCCCAGCGAAGACATATATGACACCGAGGAGTACGAGACGACGAGGGAGCCGGAAGAAATTTCTGCACGCGGGGAGAAAAAGAAGAAGAGCAAGGTTACTCGGGCGCGCGATGTAGCCGCGGAAGAAGAGCTTTCTACGATGGAAGCAAGCGAGGAAGAATCACGCGGTATTCAGGTGAAAAATCCTGATGCGGTGGCACTCGTTTTAATCGGCATCGCCATCGTGCTTGCCGCTACCGTCTGGTTTGGGGTTGCCGGCCAGGTAGGCGCCTGGGTGGGCAATATCGTCCGCTATGTCATTGGTGCAGGCGCCTGGGTGCTGCCGGTGGCACTGGTGGCCTTGGCCATTTCCTTGATGATGGATATCTCCGGCCCAGCGGGGCACTTTAAGCCGCGCATTGTGGGCGGTATCAGCATCATCGTCCTTGCCATGCTCAGCTTGATCCACATCTTTGCTGGCACCCCTGAGCTTGGCTTTACCCCGGACAGCGCCGGTGGTGCCGGCGGTGTAATCGGCTACGCCATCGGTGGCCTTCTGGAGACGGCCTTCACCTCTTTCGTCGCTGTGCCGTTGCTTTTCCTCGTCATTATCTACGGCGCCCTATTGGTCACCGGCATTACTATCCGCGAGGCCTATGAGTTGGTGGCTGATGCCATTGCTGCGGCCTTCTCCCGCTTTGGCGGCGCGGACGAAGATTATTACGACGAAGAGGGCGATGACCTCTACGGCCACGTGACTGGTGATATTGATGACATCGCAGAAGGACGCGAGCGCAGCGAGCGCCCAGCACGACCTGTGGCCAAGCGTCGTTCCTCTGCGCGTGGTGGAAGCCTGCGCGCTTTCCGACGCCCCACTGAAGACCCCGCCCCGCGTGGTTCTTCTTATCCGGTAGATTCCCCTGCTGCAGCAGAGGAGGAACATGCCACCCGCGCCTTTAGCGCACCAACGCGAGGCGGGTTCCAGTCCGTGTCTAACGCGGCTGAGAAGCCAGTCTCCCGTGACATCGGCGATACCGATGAGATCCCGGTGGTAGACGACGCCGCTGCGTCGTCGCCGGAACAACCGGCTTCCGGGGATCCGGAACCGACCCGAGTGCTGGGCACTACTCGTCAACGTCCCGCTTCCCCTTCTACTCGCTCGGCTACGGCAGCGGGTGCTGATGCTGGCACCGCCGCCGGTAACGCAATTGGCTCGGCCGCTGGTGCGGCTGCGGGTGCCGCGGGTGCTGCGGGAGCAGCAAGTGGCGCAGCAAAGACTGCTGCTGCGGGTGCTGCCGGTGCCGCTGGCGCTGCAGCAGTCGGTGCAGCTGCAGGCGCTGCTGGATCCGCGGTGGAAGGAGGCGCTGATGCGGTCTCGTCCGCACACGAGAAGGCCCGCCAACTCTTCCGTGAGCGCTCCGGACGCGACGCTACGACCGGTGAACAGGTGGACTCCACCGAGCCTGCGGCCGAGGCCGCAAGGGAAACGGGTACCTCTGCTGCTCCTACACCGGCCGCACAGTTTGGCAACGAGAATTACGCGGTTCCCACCACGGACCTGCTGACCCCGGGCACTCCAGCCAAGGAGCGCACTGAGATTAATGACCGCATCATTGAGGCCATCACCGATGTCTTCGAAGAGTTCAAGGTAGATGCCCAGGTAACCGGCTTTAGCCGTGGCCCAACAGTCACCCGTTATGAAATCGAGCTGGGACCAGGCGTCAAGGTATCGAAGATTACGAACCTGCAGTCCAATCTGGCCTACGCCGTGGCCACGGATAATCTACGTTTGCTCACGCCCATCCCCGGCAAGTCGGCCGTCGGCATTGAGGTTCCAAACCCAGACCGCGAAATGGTGCACCTGCGCGAGGTGCTTGATGCGCCAAGCATGACCAGCTCACCGGATCCCATGCTCATCGGTTTGGGCAAGGACATCGAAGGCGAATACACCTCGTTCTCGGTGCAAAAGATGCCGCATTTGCTCGTCGCCGGTGCTACCGGTTCCGGTAAGTCCGCTTTCGTCAACTCCATGTTGGTCTCGCTGCTCACCCGAGCCACCCCTGAGCAGGTTCGCCTCATCTTGGTGGACCCGAAGATGGTGGAACTTACCCCGTACGAGGGCATTCCGCACTTGATCACGCCCATCATTACCCAGCCGAAGAAGGCCGCAGCAGCTTTGCAGTGGCTAGTGGAGGAGATGGAGCAGCGCTACATGGATATGAAGGCCGCTCGTGTGCGCAAGATTGAGGACTATAACCGCAAGGTGGTCTCCGGCGAATACCAGGCACCGGCAGGATCCGAGCGCGAGGTACGCCCGTACCCGTACATCGTCTGTGTTGTTGACGAGTTGGCCGACCTGATGATGACCGCGCCAAAGGAGATTGAGGACTCCATCGTCCGCATCACCCAGAAGGCGCGTGCCGCCGGTATTCACCTGGTGTTGGCAACCCAGCGCCCGTCCGTGGACGTGGTGACCGGCCTGATTAAGACCAACGTGCCATCGCGTCTGGCGTTCGCGACGTCCTCGTTGACCGACTCTCGCGTTATCTTGGACCAGGGTGGCGCGGAAAAGCTCATTGGTATGGGCGATGGCCTCTTCATTCCGCAGGGCAAGCGTCCTGTGCGCATGCAGGGCGCATTCGTCTCGGATGATGAAGTCATGGCGGTTGTCGATGCCGCCAAGTCGCAAGCCGCGCCGAACTATACCGAGGGCGTGACTGAAGAGAAGCAATCCGAGGCCAAGCAGGAAATCGATGAGGAAATTGGCAAGGACATGGACGACCTCCTCGAGGCCGTCGAGCTGGTGGTCACCGCCCAGTTGGGCTCGACCTCGATGTTGCAGCGCAAGCTGCGCATCGGTTTTGCCAAGGCCGGTCGCCTCATGGATCTGATGGAATCTCGTGGCGTGGTCGGACCGTCCGAGGGCTCCAAGGCCCGCGAGGTCCTAGTGAAGCCGGAAGAGCTCGATACCATCATCTGGATGATCAAGGGCGCCGACCCTGCCGAAGCTCCGAAGGAGATTCAGGAGGAGATGCAGCAGCAGGAGCAGGAGGAAGCTGCCGCTACTTCCGACGCCGATTCTTCCGCAGGCGCCGATTCCTCCCCGCAGGGCGATGCCGGCGACACCCGTACCGTTCAGGCGACGTATAACCCTTCGGCAGGCGCCTTCTAAAATCGTGTAAGGTTGGACGGGTCTTGGAGGGGAGTACCCCATCCTTCGGCATCGATCGTCAGCACGGTAGCATTACGCTCCCGGTCGTGCCGGCCCAGCGGAATTTAGTTCGCCGGGCGGGGGAGACCTCCGGTCAATTTGTTGTATCTTCGACCGGAGGGATGTACCAATGCATGTGCCATTGTGGATCTGGGCGATTTCCATCGTCGTCATTCTTGGATTCTTTGTTTTCGATTTCTACTCCCACGTGCGCACCCCGCACGAGCCGACGCTGAAGGAATCCGGGTTCTGGACCCTATTCTATGTCGGTATAGCTTTACTTTTTGGTGCCGGTGTGTGGGCCGTATGGGACCACGAGCACGGCATCCAATACCTCACGGGTTACGTGACAGAGAAGGCGCTATCCGTAGATAACCTCTTTGTTTTCGCGCTTATCATGGGCGCCTTCAAGATCCCGCGCAAGTACCAGCAAAAGGTATTGCTCATCGGCATCGTAATTGCCTTGGCATGCCGCCTGGTGTTTATCCTTTTGGGTGCTGCGGTCATCGCGGCATGGTCCGATATCTTCTACCTGTTCGCGATATTTCTCATCTACACAGCAATCAAGCTCATCGTCGACGAGATTCGGGACGCCCCCGAAACCGATCCCAATGATATGGGCATCATCAAGCTGATCCGCAAGGTAGTCCACGTCACCCCGCGCTACCACGGCGATAAGCTTACGCACCGCGTGGAAGATTCTTCGGGCAAGCGTAAATTCGCGTTCACCCCGCTATTTATTGCGTTGGTGTCCATCGGCCTTATCGACGTGATGTTTGCCTTCGACTCCATCCCAGCCATCTACGGCATTACCTCGGAAGCGTTCTTGGTCTTTACCACGAATGCTTTCTCCCTCATGGGATTGCGCCAGATGTACTTCCTGCTGGATGGCCTACTGGATCGCTTGGTGTACCTGCCCTATGGTTTGGGCATCATCTTGGGCTTCATCGGTGTAAAGCTCATGTTCCATGCGCTGCATGAGAATAACTTGCCGTTTGTAAACGGCGGCGAGAACGTGGAGTCGATCCCAGAATTTTCCACCATCACCTCACTTATCGTGATCGTGGGTGTCTTGGTTATTACGGTTATCGCCTCGATTATTAAAAGTAAACGCGATGAGAACCAAGGCGGAGTGCCGGTATCGCACAATCACTTCGACTGGGACGAGGAAGGCAATAAGATCGTCCGGAACAAGAGGGGCGATTTCTTGGGCAAGGCCAAAGACCTGCCCAAGGAAGAGCTACCACACTAGAAGCGGGCGTTTACGGGATTCCATTCGCGGAAGCTGCGGCCAGTGATGCAGCCGGCTTGGTAGAAGGGGTCGTTGTCCATGAGAGCGATGGCGTCGGCGACCACGGCGTCGTCGGCAAGCCCCACGATGATGAGTGCGCCGCCCTTGGAATCCGTCAAGGGGCCGGTGGCAATGATGGTGCCCTCCTCAAAAAGTTGCGCGGTAAACTCGCGGTGTGCGGGGCGGGCCTTAGCAATCTCCGGATTATTGGGGTTGTAGTCGTAGCTAACAGCAAAATACTTCATGCTTCGCATTTTAAAATGCAGGGGCATCCAAGCGCAGGTGCTTGGTGCTAACAGGTAGTATGTATAACGTGAATCAACCCGGAACACAGTCAGCGCAATCCTCGGATGTGAATCCGCAGGTGTCCAATTGGAACCTGCCAAATATTCTCACCAGCCTGCGCATTCTTTTCATTCCGGTTTTCGCATGGCTGGTCATTGCCGGCCATGAATGGTGGGCTTTTGGCCTATTCACGGCCTTAATGCTCACAGATAAGCTCGACGGGGACATCGCACGTGCCCGCGGCCTTATCACCAATTTTGGCAAGATTGCTGATCCCATCGCGGATAAAGCGCTTATGACTACCGCACTGGTATGCCTCAACATCATCGGGGTGCTGCCGGTGTGGATTACCGTGGTCATTCTCATTCGAGAGTTTGGTATCACCATCTGGCGTATGGTGTTGTTGCGCCGCGGCAAGGTGGTACCTGCTTCGAAGGGCGGCAAACTGAAGACTGTATTGCAATCCTTGGCAGTCGGGCTGTATCTGTGGCCGTTGCCGGAGTGGATGAACGTTCCTACCTTCCTAGTGATGCTCTTGGCTGCAGTGGTGACCGTAGTTACCGGCGTCCAGTACCTCATTGACGGCAAGAAGCAGAATAGCTAGGTAGTTCATGAGCACCATGGCGGCCCGCCTCGTGTCCGAGCTCACCGAGCGGGGCGAGACTTTGTCCTTTTGCGAGTCACTTACTGCTGGGTTGGCCAGCGCCACGGTGGCTTCTGTCCCTGGAGCTTCGGCTGTATTGCGCGGAGGGCTTATAACATATGCCACCGAGGTGAAATCCCACTTTTTGCACCAACCGGTAGCCGATATCGAAGCAGCCGGAGTGGTTTCTGGGGAGACCGCCCTTGCAATGGCCCGCGCGGCGGTGGAAGAAACCGCTGCGGACTGGGGGATAGGCCTTACCGGAGTGGCAGGACCAGACCTACAAGAAGGCAAGCCGGCGGGCACCGTATATATCGGCATCTATTCTCCTGACAGAGTGGCATTCTCCCAGTTGCTATCCGGATTGGGCAAGGAGCGCAACGAAATCAGAGAGGCCACGGTCGCAGCCGCCTTGCGGCTCCTGTGCTCAACTGTGGAAGAAAATCCGGCACTGCGGGAACAATTACGAGACAAGGAGCGTTGACCATAGTGATGAACACTTCTACTGCAGTCCTCGAACACTCAGTAAACGGCGCTACTGCACCAGCGGCGCCCGCCACTGCTCGTACCCCTGAGCCGCTTTTGCGTGAGGCTCTTGGGTTGACGCTGCGCGCCTTCCGTGCGGACAAAGGAGTGACCCTGCGCGAGTTGGCCGGGGTGGCCCGCGTATCGCCGGGTTACCTTTCGGAACTTGAACGCGGCCGCAAGGAGGTCTCCTCTGAGCTTCTTGCGTCCGTGTGCCACGCGCTGGATTGCTCAGTCTCGGACGTATTGATTGAAGCGGCCGGTTACATGGCCCTGCCCTCCATGGATGAGGAGCTTGCCCATACGGCACCTGCCGCATCAGAGCTTTAGCCCACAGCGGTCAGCGGTCTATGTCAACAGCCGTCCTATTCTCTTGCGAGGAAGGTCGGCTGTGGTGGTTATGGGGGCGTCGGCAAGCGCCCGCGACCGCGGGGAGTGCAAGCGGTGGAAACAGCGCTTCGCTAGTATAAGCAGCAGAACATTACGCACATTTTTAACCTAGAAAGGTTGAAGCACACCATGGCGAACCCATTTGTTAAGGGCTGGAAGTACCTGATGGCTCTCTTCGATAATAAGATCGAGGAAAACGCCGATCCGAAGGTGCAGATCGAGCAGGCTATTGAAGATGCTCAGCGCCAGCACCAGGAGCTGTCTCAGCAGGCGGCCGCCGTGATTGGTAACCAGCGCCAGTTGGAAATGCAGCTTAACCGCCGTTTGGCAGAAGTAGAAAAGCTGCAGGGCAATGCTCGCCAGGCTCTGGAATTGGCTGATCAGGCCCGTGCCAAGGGCGATGAAAATAAGGCCGTGGAGTACGAGAACGCGGCAGAGGCCTTCGCTGCCCAGCTGGTTACGGCTGAGGAGTCCGTGGAAGATACCAAGAAGCTGCACGACCAAGCACTGCAGCAGGCAGAAAAGGCCAAGAATGCGGTTCAGCGCAACAATGCCGCGCTGCGTGAAAAGGTCAATGAGCGCTCCAAGCTGCTTTCCCAGCTCGAGCAGGCAAAGATGCAGGAAAAGGTTTCCGAGTCTTTGAACTCCATGAACGAGTTGAGCGCCAATGGCAATACGCCGTCTCTGGATGCTGTGCGCGATAAGATTGAGCGCCGTTACTCCAAGGCACTCGGCCAGGCTGAGCTGGCTGAGAACTCCGTGGAAAACCGCATGGCCGAGGTACAACAAGCTGGTATTCAGATGGCCGGTCATTCCCGCTTGGAGCAGATTCGCAGTGAAATGAACTCTGCTAAGTCCGTGGAAAGCAATAAGGCTCAGGCCATTGAGGGCAATAAAGCTTCTGGCTCTGCTGCCGACAGCGCTGCCCAGCCAGGCAGTGCCAACAACGATGCTGTACAGGCCCGTCTGCGTGAGTTGCGTGGGGAGTAAAAACCTCGACTGTCTTTTAAAAAGTTATCGCCTCCCTTGGCCATCATTTGGTGGCGCAAGGGAGGCGATAACTTATGCTGCTAGTCGCCGACGCCGCGGGCCTGCAACGCTTCCCCCATCGCGCGCGCTCGCCGGATGGAGCGAATAATAACGGGGGTGCCAAACGCCAGCGGGGACATCCCGGCACCGCGCGCTTTGCGGGCATCGAGGACTTCATAGACGGTTTCAAACATCAGCGGGATGAGCCGAATAGTCAGTGACATAGCCAAGCTGATGTTTTCTACCGGTATTCCTAATCGCTTTAGGGGCTGGAGCGACTCTTCCAGCGACTCCATGATTTCATCTACCGTGGAGGTCAGCGTGAGCAAGAAGGCAGCCATCATGGCGGCGAAGACATTGAGGAACATCACCGCCGCATAGTCGAAGTCCTTTGCCCACCATTGAAAGCCTGCCAAGGGGACTAGGAAAAAGAGAGGCGGCCAGATTTGACTCCATGCAATGCCCAGTGGGATCCGTGCACAAGCATAGAGGATGACAACGAAGATGACCCCGCCTGCTGCCCACGGAATGGACTTGAAAAAGATGCTGGTGACCAGGATAAAGACTAAAAGGAATGCGATCTTCCAACTAGGTTTGATGCGATGAACAAAACTGGTGCCATCAACATAGACGGAAAGTGGGAGATTCGTGCGTCGTTGCATGACAATTCTCCCTACAGCGGCCGCTGGGCCATGAGGTCTTGGTAAAAATCTATGACCTCCGCCGGCCGGCCATCCGCGGCGATGCGGTGGTCATCGATGCAAATGACCCGATCAAAATCGCGCAGAAAGTCCAGATCGTGCGTCACCACAATTAATTGCTGTTCCAATTGCGCGAATTCTCTTTTGATTCGATCGCGGTTGCGCAGATCCAGCAGGGTAGTGGGCTCATCAGCGATGATGAGAATCGGGTCGATGACCATGACCGCTGCCAGCGCGAGGAGCTGCTTTTGTCCGCCGGAGAGCGTATGCGGTGAGCGCTCAGCAAATTCGGCGAGTCCGAAGCGCTCGAGGGCAGCATCCACGCGGGCGAGGCGCTCGTGTTTGGGCAGCTTAAAGCGGCGGAGCGAAAAGGCGACGTCATCACGCACATTGGGCATGACAATCTGGTTTTCGGCATCCGAAAAGACAAAGCCCACCTTTTCGCGCACCTTTTTGCCCTGCTTGGCGACGTCCATCTGGTCCACCGTCACCGTACCTTCACTAGGCTCGCCGAGCCCATTAATGAGCCTGGTCAAGGTGGATTTCCCGCCACCGTTCTGGCCGATGATGCCAATGCGTTGTTCGGTGAGGGTGAGGTTGATGTCCTCGAGCACCACGGTGTCATCAAAGGCCACCGTGACCGAGGAAAAGTCGATCGTGGGCACTAGGCAGCCTTTCGTCCCATCAGATCGGGGAAGGCTGAGTGAACACCGAGAGCGATGATGACGGCAACGACAAGCTTTCCGGCATCGACAGGGATGAAGGGCAATTGGGCGGCGAAGGCTGGACCAATTTCCAAGCCGGAGCGGATCATGAGACCAAAGGCGCCGCAGATGTATTGGACGGCAAGGCCGACAATTGCGGCAACGGCAAGTACGACGGCCATGCCGCCCTTGTTCTTAGGGGAGCGGTAGGCAATTGCACCTGCAACCGCAGGCGAGAGAACATAGCCGATGATGTAGCCCGCGGTTGGGCCTGCCAGCGCGCGCAGCGTGGTTCCGCCACCTGCCAGAACTGGGAGGGCAAGGCCCAGGAACAAAAAGAGGAGTCCCACGTATCCGCCGCGCTTGCTGCCCAAAATTAGGCCGGCGAGGATCAGTGCTGCGTTTTGCAGCACGATGGGCACGCCGGCCGAACCGATGGGGATGGACACGAAGGCAAGGACGATGACGAGAGCGGTAAACACGGCAACATAGGCAATGGTGGTTGCCAGAGAGTTCTTTTTCATGCTCAAGAGGTTAGCACTGCATGAAAACTGCAGACAATTGAGGGTTTTGAACGGTGTTCATCCGAGGCTGATAGTTGTGAGGCAGGGCCATTGCGGCGGGCTCCCAATCGACGCTTTCTGGACCGCTGGCGCCTGTGCTTTAGTGCTGAGTAGGATGGCGCGCATGCGATTGACCGAGTATCACCAGTTCATTGTGGACGAATTTGGCGAGTCTAAGGGAAAGTGGATTAGCCACTCCCATGTCTTGCCCGACCTCGGGGCAACGCCCGATGAGCTTATCGAACGCGGCGTCGATCCGCGTCGCGTATGGCAGAGCCTGTGCGATGACTTTGATGTACCGAAGGAGCGCAGGTTGGGAGTCGATTACCCTACTTTATAGCGCCGTTGAATGTGGCGGACTGGCGTGTCCACTTTCAAAATTCGAACAGATGTATGTAATATGGCGGAGGTGTCGATGCAGTCGTCTACAGTGGGATGGCGTTGACGGAGGGAACCGTTTGAGTTCCACGGCAGTCTAATAATGCGTTAGTACATCGTCGTTAAAGATAAGGATGAAAGTTAATGGCAACCAAAAAGAAGTCTTCTTCTGCCGCCTCTAAGGGAGATGACCGCCAGAAGGCCCTCGATGCCGCAATGGCCATGATTGAGAAGGATTACGGCAAAGGCGCTGTGATGCGCCTGGGTGATGACAACCGCCCACCGATTAAGGCCATTTCTTCCGGTAATACCGCAATCGATGTTGCTCTGGGTATTGGTGGTTTCCCGCGTGGGCGCATCGTAGAAATCTATGGCCCGGAGTCTTCTGGTAAGACCACTGTTGCGCTGCACGCCATTGCATCTGCACAAAAGGACGGCGGCATTGCCGCGTTTATTGACGCCGAGCACGCGCTCGACCCGCAGTATGCTCGCCTGCTTGGCGTGGATACCGATAACCTTTTGGTTTCCCAGCCAGATACCGGTGAACAGGCCTTGGAAATCGCCGATATGCTGGTACGCTCTGGCGCAATTGACATCATTGTCGTTGACTCCGTTGCTGCCCTTACCCCGAAGGCGGAAATTGAAGGTGAGATGGGCGATAGTCACGTCGGCCTCCAGGCCCGCCTGATGTCGCAGGCGCTGCGCAAGATGACCGGTGCCCTGTACAACTCCGGTACCACCGCTATCTTCATTAACCAGCTGCGCGAAAAGATTGGCGTGATGTTCGGCTCGCCAGAGACCACCACCGGTGGTAAGGCGCTCAAGTTCTACTCTTCCGTGCGCTGCGATATCCGCCGCATCCAGACCTTAAAAGATGGTCAAGATGCCATCGGTAACCGCACCAAGCTCAAGGTAGTAAAGAACAAGGTCTCGCCACCATTTAAGATTGCCGAGTTCGACATCATGTATGGCGAAGGCATCTCTCGCGAGTCCTCCATCATTGACCTTGGCGTCGAAAACGGCTTCATCCGCAAGTCCGGCTCTTGGTTTACCTACGAAGGCGACCAGTTGGGCCAGGGCAAGGAGAAGGCGCGTAATTTCCTGAAGGATAACCCGGATCTGGCCAATGAAATCGAGCAGAAGATTTTCCAGAAGCTCGGTATCGGCGAGGCCGCGGCCGAAGGCGAGGAGGGTGCCGCGATGGACGTTCCTGGTGCCGATGACCCATTGACCGATGAGTCCGTTGATCTCGTTCCAAACGTCGATTTTGATGACGACTAGAATCGTCTAACCCCGTACCCACACACTCCGCGTACCATTTGAATCTGCATCATGAATCAGCCCACCCCCGAAAAGCTCGCCCAACTCCGCCAGGCCCTCGAGGCCTATGAGAATGGAGCAGCTGGGGGCGGGCTTTTTGATCGAGAGGCAGAGGAAGCCAAGGCCAAGGTCCGCGCTCGGGCGCTGGGCCTATTGGATCAGCGTTCTAGGTCCCGGAAAGAGCTCTATGATCGTCTAGTAAAGGCCGAGTTTGAGCCAGATGTCGTTGAGGACGTGCTAGATGATTTAGCCCATGCGGGGCTGGTGAATGACGCCGCCTTTGCACACGAGTGGGTGCGCCAACGGCATAAGCGGCGCGGCAAGTCCAGCTCGGTTCTCAATAGGGAATTGCGGGAAAAGGGCGTGAGCGAGGCCGATCGTGCTGAGGCGCTCGAGCAGATTGACCCTGCCGATGAAGAAGCCATGGCACAGGCCCTTGCGGAAAAGAAGGCTCGCTCCATTAAATCCGTACCGGAGGATCGCAAGGAGCGCGACAAGGCCCTACGTCGCATTGTGGGGGTGCTGGCACGCCGCGGCTTCAATGAAGGAATGTCGCTGCAGAACGCAATCGCAGCCCTTGACGCGCGGTGCGTGGAGCTGCGCGCAGAGGACTGATACGGCCAAGGCAGGGTAGCGCCGGAATGGCTAAGTCCGGCAGTTATGAGATGCCTAGCTTCATGGCTAAACTATGCCGACGTGGAGCAGACAATCGCAGATAACCGTACTTATGAAGTCCGAACTTTCGGCTGCCAGATGAATGTGCACGATTCCGAGCGCATCTCTGGTCTCTTGGAGGAGGCCGGCTACGCGGCCGCCGGCGAAGGCGTGGAGCCAGATCTCATCGTCTTCAATACCTGCGCCGTGCGCGAAAATGCCGATAAACGGCTCTACGGCACCTTGGGTGCCTTGAAGAAGACAAAGGAAAATCATCCCGGCATGCAAATTGCCGTGGGCGGTTGCTTGGCGCAGAAAGACAAGGACACCGTCCTAGATAATGCCCCGTGGGTTGATGCTGTCTTCGGCACTCACAATATGGCGGCCCTGCCGACGCTGCTGGAGCGCGCCCGACACAACGATGAAGCCCAGGTAGAAATCGTTGATTCCCTCGAGGCTTTTCCGTCTGTCTTGCCAGCCAAGCGTGAGTCTGCCTATGCCGGCTGGGTTTCTGTTTCTGTAGGCTGCAATAACACCTGCACCTTCTGCATTGTTCCTTCCTTGCGCGGCAAGGAAGAGGATCGCCGGCCCGGCGATATCTTGGCCGAGGTTAAAGCCTTGGTGGACCAGGGCGTATCCGAGGTGACTTTGTTGGGGCAAAACGTCAATGCCTATGGCGTCAATTTCGCCGATCCCAACATGCCACGCGACCGTTTCGCCTTTTCTAAGCTGCTGCGCGAGGTGGGCAAGATCGAAGGCCTCGAGCGCCTGCGCTTTACCTCCCCGCACCCGGCGGAGTTTACTTCCGACGTCATCGACGCCATGGCCGAGACCCCGGCCGTGTGCCCGCAGTTGCATATGCCGTTGCAGTCTGGCTCCGACAAGGTCCTCAAGGACATGCGCCGTTCCTACCGCACCAAGAAGTTCCTGCGGATTTTGGACGAGGTACGGGACAAGATTCCGCACGCCGCAATCACGACCGATATCATCGTGGGCTTCCCAGGCGAGACCGAGGAAGACTTCCAAGACACCATGGAGCTAGTGCGCCGCGCTCGTTTCGCCTCGGCCTTTACCTTCCAGTATTCGCCGCGTCCGGGAACCCCGGCTGCGGAAATGGAGGACCAGATTCCCAAGGAGGTCGTCCAGGATCGTTTCGAGCGTCTCGTTGCCCTGCAAGATAGCATCCAGGCCGAGGCAAACAAGATGCTCATCGGCACGGATGTAGAGCTTTTGGTGCAGGCCGAAGGCGGCCGCAAAAACGATGAAACCCACCGCATGACCGGCCGTGCACGCGATGGCCGCCTAGTGCATTTCACCCCGGTTGACTCTGACGGCACGGATATTTCGGCGGAGATTCGCCCGGGCGATGTGGTGCATACCCAGGTAACCGGTGCGGGCTCCTTCTTCTTGCTTGCCGACGCCGCCGTTACCTCCCACACCCGCACCAAGGCCGGCGATATGTCCGCTGCCGGCGAAACGCCTACCACCGCACCCATCGGCGTCGGTCTGGGATTGCCGTCGATTGGCAAGCCCGCGGCCGCCGATTCCGGCGATTCCTGCGGTTGCTAGCAGGGGAGTAGGCTAGGGAGCCATGACTGAGGAACGTTCGACCACCGCAGCCCACAATGCAGCTAACGCTGAGCGTAGAGCAGCACAAACAATGGACCTCGGCGGTCACAAGGTCACGCTGTGCATTGCAGTGGTGGTCTATATCCTCTACCTGATTTTGCCCTACGCCGGTCCGGCTCATGGTTGGGAGGCATTGACCTTTGGCACCACGTCAAGCGGCGTCAGGATTTCCATCATGGAAACCGTCTCTGCGTGGCTCGCGCTCATTGGGCTGGGCATTCTTACTCCGGTGACGCTGTTCACCCGACGCGCCACGCCTGGACTGATTGCATGGATGCTGGTGACGGTGTCCTTCTTCGCCAACCTATGGGGCTTCTGGTTCCGTGGCTCTACCGCCGACGGGGCGTCGCTGGGAATGTGGGTAGGAATGCTAGCTACCTTCCTAGCATTTCTGGCCTATAGCACGGTGGCGCTGCGCCGCAGCCCAGAGCAGAAGGCTGCCGAAGCCCGCGTGCGCGCCACCGCCGGACAACTCGATGAGGTGGGCGAATTTCAATCCAGGATAGACGCGGCACCGCAGCGGGAGCCACTGGAAGACAATCGCCGCAAGCAAGCTGCCGAACGCCACCGCGCCCAGCGCGGCGAGAAGTAGGCCTACCACCGTCACTAGTCCTGCAGCCGCAACTCCCACGCGGAAGAGCGGGAAAGTTCCCGGGCACCCAGGCTGCGGTAAATGGCATTCATTGCCGCATCCTTGGCCGCAACGGAACAATAGCAGCGCCGCACCCGCGGCCAGTAGCCTGCCACCTCATGCAGCGCTGTGAGCTTGGCTAGCTGCGCAAGTCCGCGGCGGCGGTGCGGGCGATCGGTCACAGTCAGGGTCCACTCACATACCTCAGGATTCGCGTCCTCGTGCCGCGCCATTTCGGTCAGCGCGAGAATGCTCCCGTCCTCGGCGGTGAGTGCGATAAGAAGCGTGTGCCCGCGACGAGAACGCAGGCGGCTGTGCGCTTCGCGCAATCGAGCACGCGTCCACACGATGGGCTCCACCGTCAGATCACCAGTTTCCGCATCTGTAGACGCTAGGCTAAGCAGCCGCATGACCTCGTTGAGGTAGCCTTCAGGGATGTCGTAATCTGGCCAGACTCGGGCGGTGATCCCTGCGGGGAGCAGTGCTGCGACAGGGCTTTCGGGGATGTCCATTACCAGCTGGTGCTCCGCGTGCCTTTGCGTAAACCCCAGCTGGCGGTAGATGCTGCCCATAGCGTCGTAGTCTGGGTCCGCGCCCGGCGGGTGCAATAGTCCCACGTGAGCTACGGTGCGGCCGAGTTTCCGGGCCAGCTCCAGCGCCTTTGTCCCCATCCACTCGGCTACTTTGCGCTCCTCCTCATCGAGCTGTTCGCCAGGGAGGGGCAAATCGCACAGCACGCATTCAATCTCTGCTGCCTCGCGCTCTTCCAACAGCGGCAGGCTGATGTGGATGAACCCGAGGTAATCCAGCTCCGGGCTCGGTTCCACTGAGGGGATGAGCGGCAGGCCAAGATCAGAGACCTCACCAAGGGTGGAGTCGCCGTCCACTACGGCAAAGAGATGGGTCTGTGATTCGCTAGAACCCTGCAGACGCTGGACCACGCGGCCCGGCGACGTCGATGCCGCGGCATCGCCGCTTGCTTCTTGGGCCGCCAAGTTGGCCCAAAAGACGAAGCTGCGAATGCAGTCCGCAGGTTCGCTGGGCCGAGATTCGGCGGTAGGTGAGTGCGGCGGCCGTGGTGGCCGCGCAATGTGGACGAGGTGCACTACTTATCGTTGACGGCGTTAGCGGCGGCGTCGGCAAAAGCCTGCCACTGCTCGGCCTGCGCGCGCAGATCGGCAGCCTTTTTCGCATTGCCCTTGGCTTCAGCTGCCTCGGCCTGGGAGTTAAACTCGTCGACCTTAGCTTGGAACTGCGCCACGCGTGCTTGCGCCTCCGGGTCGGTGCGGCGCCACTCAGACTTTTCTGCCTCGGTGACGCGCTGCTCCAGCGCCTCAATCTTGGACTCGTACTCGCGCACTTGCTTGCGGGGAACGAAGCCAATCTCTTCCCACTTTTCCTGCAGCTCGCGCAGCTTAGCCTTCGCACCCTCAATGCCCTTGGACGGGTCGATCTGGCCGTCGTACTCCGCAATCAAGGAGTCCTTGGCCTTGGCATTTTCTGCAAATTCGCGGTCGCGCTCGTCGTTGACGGCATTGCGGGCATTGAAGAACTTGTCCTGGGCGGCGCGGAAGCGGGCCCAAAGCTTATCGTCCACGTCGCGCGGGGCGCGGCCGGCGGCCTTCCACTCGGTCATCAAATCGCGGTAGGCGCGGGCGGTGGGGCCCCACTCGGTGGAATCCTGGATGGCCTCGGCACGCTCGACGAGTTCTTCCTTCTTCTTGCGGGCAACCGCACGGGCGCGGTCCAGCTCGGCAAAATGGGAGCCGCGACGGCGGTTGAAGGAATCGCGGGCGCGGGAGTAGCGCTTCCATAGGGCATCGTCGGTCTTGCGATCAATGCCCTTAATTTGCTTCCACTCTTCCAGGATGGCGCGAATGCGGTCGCCTGCGGCCTTCCATTCGGTGGAGTTTTCGGCAATTTCTTCTGCCTCAGCTGCCAGCTTTTCCTTGGCAGCGATAGCTTCCTCGCGGCGGCGCTCCTTATCGGCCTGCGCCTGCTCGCCGGCTTCTACCGAGTGCTCAATGACGGCAACAAGGCGGCGGTCAAGGGCCGCGATATCACCGATGACCGCAGCGGTAGGCAGGGTGTCGCGCAGTTGCGCTGCGGTCTTCTTGATGCCAGCGGCCTCACTAGGGTTGGCGCGCAGGCGAGCCTCGAGCAGTTCAATTTCGGTGGAGAGGTCGTCGTAGCGCGCGCCGTAGTGCTGTAGGCCCTCCTCGGGGGTGCCGGCCTGCCATTCGCCAATCTTGCGTTCGCCCTCCGGAGCGGAAACGAAGACGGAACCATCCGCGTCGACGCGGCCCCACTTGGCCGGGTCATTCTTGCTGGGTGCCTGGACGGGAACAGGCTTTGCGGTGGGACGAGGGCCCTTCTTGGGCATGGAACCTGGGGTAGGGATGGGAGACATGACAAGCCCTCCTATGCATAGATCGCCGCGCGTCACGGCTGCCGAATAAAATCACTGGATACATTACCGCGAATATCCCGCGCGTGCCCAGATTCTATTTAATTACCTCCACTTGGGTAGATAGTATGGAGGAATAATGTTCAATCTCATGGTAATGCCAGCCTCACCCGCGCTGGCCGTGGAGCTTTCCTCCAATGACGCCGCTTCTCGCGCACTGCTTGCCGCTGCCCGCACCCTAGCGGTGGAGGCTGCGGCCGCCGGCATAACGCAGGCAGATATCGTCGGCAGCCAGGACAAGCGCTGGTACACCGCCCACACCGGCAGCTTAAAGGCGTGGGGTGCGGCCACGAACCTAGGCGGCGGCAATTATCTACCCGAGATTATGGCCCGGTACGTGCTGCACAGCGTGCCGCAGCTTAACGCCCGCGCTAGCCGGGAGCGCATCGGCCAGCCGGATCCAGCGGCGCTCACCATCGTCGTGGCAGATGGCAGCGCGGGCCTGACCGAGCGAGCCCCCATGGCGCTCGTTCCCGGTGCCCAGGAAGCGCACGAGTGGTGCGAGGAGGTGCTGATGGGGGCGTCGGCAAGCAAGGCAGGCGAATGGCTTTCCCAGCGCGGTGTGGTAGAGCCCGCCCTTTGGGAGGAATTGGCGGGCCTAGGCCCTAAGAAGAAGCAGTTGCTGGCCACCGACGCCACCCTGGGGGTTGGCCGCTACGTTGCAGGATGGGAGGTCTAATGCGCCCGATTGCAGTGTTTGGACCCACTGCCTCCGGCAAATCCGCGCTGGGGTTGGCGCTGGCGCAGGAGCTGGACGGCGAGGTGGTCAACGTCGATTCCATGCAGCTCTACCGCGGTATGGACATTGGCACCGCCAAGCTCACCCCGGCCGAGCGCGAGGGAATCCCGCACCACCAGCTCGATGTGTGGGACGTGACCGAAACCGCTTCTGTGGCGCGCTATCAGCGCGATGCCATCGCGGACGTGGAAGGCATCATGGCCCGCGGCAAGACGCCAATCCTGGTCGGAGGCTCGATGCTTTATGCCCAAGCGCTTGTCGACGACTGGCAGTTCCCACCCACCGACCCCGCCGTCCGCGCCAAGTATGAGGCCCGGCGCGTAGAAATCGGCACCGACGCCCTGCACGAGGAGCTGGCGCAGGTGGACCCGGCCGCGGCCGCCATCATTGAAGATAAGGACCCACGGCGCACTGTGCGCGCCCTGGAGGTCATCGAACTGACCGGTAAACCTTATAAGGCCAGCCAACCGCCGAAGGACGCCCCGCCGCGGTGGGGTACCCGTTTGCTCGGCCTGCGCACCAACGCAGATTGGCTTAATCCGCGCATCGAGCTGCGCACCCGCCAGATGTTTGAGCGTGGGCTCATCGAGGAAGTCGAGCGCCTCCAAGCCCAGGGCTTGGTGGCCGATTCCACGGCCGGGCGTGCCATAGGCTATGCGCAGGTATTCCAGGCCCAGCGCGGCGAACTCACCTGGGATGAGGCCGTTGAGCGCACGATTACCGGGACACGGCGCTACGTGCGCCGCCAACGCTCGTGGTTCAATCGCGACAAGCGCATCACGTGGTTGGATGCCGCGGGCGATACGACCGCCCAGGCGCTGCGCGCGCTAGGGTAGGGAGCATGAAATTTGCCAAGGGTCATGGAACTGAGAACGACTTTGTCATCGTCGAAGACCACGCGGCCGCCACGCCGCTTGCCCCCGAGCGCGTAGCGGCGCTGTGCGATCGCCGCGCCGGTATCGGCGGCGACGGATTGCTGCGCGTCGTGCGCGCCGAGGCCTTGCTCGCGGCGGGGGAAATCGAGTCGCTGGCCGAGGGCATCGCGCCCACTGACTGGTTTATGGATTATCGCAATGCCGACGGTTCCGTGGCCGAAATGTGCGGCAATGGCACCCGCGTTTTCGCCCACTGGCTGCGTTCGCGCGGGCTCGTCGAAGAAGACGAGTTCACCATCGGCACCCGCGCCGGCGCCAAGCGCGTGACGGTGCACTCGTGTGATGAGCATGCGGCCGAGGTCACCGTGGAGATGGGACCGGCCGAAGTAACGGGTGTATCCACCGCGTCTATGGCCGGGGAGAGCTACGCCGGTTTGGGCGTTGACATGGGCAACCCCCACCTCGCGGCCGTGGTGCCGGGGCTGGACGACGAGGGACTTGCGGCCAAGACTTTCGAGCAGCCAGTCATCGATGAAGCCTTCTTCCCAGCCGGCGTGAATGTTGAGGTTGTGACCCCGCTGCGCGATGGCCACGTACACATGCGCGTCTTTGAGCGCGGGGTAGGAGAGACCCGCTCCTGCGGCACCGGCACCGTGGCGGCCGCGACCGCCGCGCTTGCCGACGCCGCCGTTGACCACACCACCACCCCTCACGGCACCGTGCACGTACACGTCCCCGGCGGGGAAGTGACCGTGGACATCTACGAGGGTGGCTCGCGCCTGACCGGCCCGTCCGCGATCGTCGCCACCGGCGAGACCTCCCTTTAGACCGCGTCGTGCCCGACGCACGCGGTGCGCGGTGAGCGCTTAGGCGCTGCGCCCTTCGCCTTCCTCTTCCTCGAACGCTTGCTCTTCGAGGGCTTGGCGGCGCAGGGCGCGATTTTTTACTTCGTTCTTTTCGTACTTCGGCCCGAGCGCAAAAGCGGCGCGGCGGGCCGATAGCCAGGTTTCCTTGAGCTCGCGGGCTCGTTCATCGGTCACCTTGAGCAAGGATTCCAGCTCGTTGGTGCTGACCTCTTCCGCGTTGACGCGCAGGTTCAACCGGCGCAGGAACCGTCGGGCACCGGAAATCTCATAGTGGAAGGCTTCGATGGTGGGGTCGGAGCAATCCAGATCTAAAAGCGCCGGCCGATAGAGCGTGCGGTCCGCGATCTTCTCGGCCGCCTCGGAGGACCGGAAGTCTTCGTACTCCGCCAAGACATCCTCAATATCTTCGGCCGAGAGCCGAATAGAGCTGCGCAGCGCCGCCTGCTCCGAGGCATCCGGCCGGGTGTGGAGCATAAGCAGCGCCGCCGCGATAAGTAGTGCCGCGATGAAAACCCCAGGAAGTTTTAGGGTTGCCACAACCGCCACTGATCCCACCAGGATCAGCGCGAGAACCAGCACCCGCCGGTTTCTCGCATTTTCCGGGAAGGGCATCCACACAGCTATTTCACCAGACCTTCGCGTCAGCTCTTAGTGGCCGCCGCAGCCGCAGCCACCAGAGCCACAACCGCAGCCAGCGCCGTCGCCGCAGCCACCGCTGGGCATTTCAATAGAAGCCGTCAGCAGGGCGGTGCCGGCCACGATAGTGTCCTTAGCAGGCAGCTCGTCGCTACCCGCCGGCAGGCAGAGATCGAAGGGGAAGAGGCCATCCATGACGAGGTGGGCGAATTTCTCGCCGGTTAGCTCATTGGTACGCCACTCGGATTCCATGACGCGGGCCGCGAAGGTAGCGGCCGGGGTAGGAACCTCCGCGCCAGAGCCGGAGGAGATAACCTTCGCGCCTGCGGACTCGAAGAGCGCTGGGAATTCGCCCTCGGCCGCCTCATAGGCATCGGCAGACTCGTAGGTGCGGACATCAAGGCCCATGGCGGTGAGGGAGATTTGCTGCCATTGCTGCAAGGGTTCGTCGGCAAGCAAAGGCCCCTGCGCCAAGTTCGCGGTGGCCTGGGCGATGGTGGTACCGAAAGGATCGATAATCTCCAGCAGCGCGAGAACATCGTTGACCATCTCTACGTGGGCGAACCCTTGCGTAACCGCATTGAAGCCAATGTAGGTAGCAAAAGGTTCCACCGCGAGAATATTGAGCTGCGCGCCCGATGGATCGGTGAACTGGATCAGCTGACCACCGCGTACCTCACCGGTAACGGTCAAGCGATCGCTAGCAATAGCGGCCTCGACGGCATCCTGCCAGCGTTCGAAATTGAGGCCAATGGCCTGCATCTCGGTATTCTGCTTCACCCCAGTGTCCTTAACGTTCATGCCCGCCATTGTATCGCCTTGTGCAGCCAGCTAAGAATCCGCAATTCCCGCTTTCGGCCGCAACGTGCCAAAATGAAAGGTAGTATGACCGAATTTTCCCAGCACAATAACGACGATCTCCTCGCCCGCGCGTTCCGCGATAACGACGCCCCGGCCGCACCAGAGGCGACGCCCACCACCGGTGACCTTGACCTGGCAGAGCGCAACGCCTTCCGCCGCGTTACCCGTGAGACCACCATCCGCGCCGAAGACACCACCGATGGATATGAGGTGGAGTACCGTAAGCTGCGCCTGGAGCGCGTCATCTTGGTGGGCGTGTGGACCGAAGGAACCGTGGCCGAAGTCGAAGCCACCATGGACGAGCTCGCGGCGCTGACCGAAACCGCCGGCGCTGAAGTAGTAGAGATGATCTACCAAAAGCGCGATAAGCCTGATTCCGGCACCTTCATTGGCTCCGGCAAAGTCAAGGAATTGCGCGATATCGTCGAGGCCACCGGCGCCGATACCGTGGTGTGCGATGGCGAGCTCAACCCCGGCCAGCTCACCGCTCTCGAGCGCGCGCTTAACACCAAGGTCATTGACCGCACGATGCTCATCCTTGACATCTTTGCCCAGCACGCCAAGTCCAAAGAGGGCAAGGCGCAGGTTTCTTTGGCGCAGCTGGAATACCTCTATACCCATACCCGTGGTTGGGGCGGCAACCTTTCGCGTCAGGCGGGCGGCCGCGCTGGCTCCAACGGCGGCGTGGGCCTGCGTGGTCCCGGTGAGACCAAGATTGAGACGGACCGCCGCCGCATCCGCACGGAGATGGCCCGGCTGCGCAAGGAGCTGCGCGCTATGAAGACCGCCCGTGAGGTCAAGCGTTCCAAGCGCCAGCGCTCGACCATTGCGCAGATAGCCATTGCCGGCTACACCAATGCCGGAAAGTCCTCGCTCATTAACGCCATGACCGGCGCCGGCGTGCTGGTGGAGGACGCACTCTTTGCCACGTTGGACCCCACGACTCGCCGTGCCACGCTTGCCGACGGCCGCCAAGTCGTCTTCACCGACACCGTCGGCTTTGTCCGCCACCTGCCCACGCAGCTGGTCGAGGCCTTCAAATCCACCCTGGAAGAGGTGCTGGCCGCTGATATTATGTTGCACGTGGTCGATGGCTCTGACCCATTCCCGCTCAAGCAGATTGAGGCCGTCAACCAGGTCATTTATGACATTGTCGCGGAAACCGGGGAACAGGCCCCGCCCGAGATCATCGTGATCAATAAGATCGACCAGGCCGACCCGCTAGTGCTCGCCGAGCTGCGTCACGTACTCGACCACGAAGACGTCGTCTACGTATCCGCGCGCACGGGCGAGGGAATCGACGAACTTACCGCGCGCGTGGAGCTTTTCCTCAACTCCCGCGATAGCCACGTTAAGCTGCAGGTTCCCTTTACCCGCGGCGATGTGGTCGCCCGCGTACATGCCGAGGGCACGGTGCGCCACGAGGAGTACACGGCCGAAGGCACGCTTGTCGACGTCCGCCTTCCCGCACCCACCGCCCGCGAACTCGCCGAATTCATCGTGGAGGAAGTTTCCTAAAACCACCCCGGGTGATCCATAATTAAGGCTCGTGAGCTTAAAAGGTTGGACCGTCCACGGAGACGGTAAAAGGATTGCACCGGGCGCGGTCGTGGCGCCGGAAGAACGACTCAGCTGGGGCCGAACCATCGGCATCGGAATGCAGCACGTGGTGGCCATGTTCGGCGCTACGCTTTTGGTTCCCACCTTGACCGGATTCCCCGTCAATACGACGCTGCTCTTTTCCGGCCTCGGCACAATTGTGTTCCTGCTTATCACGCGCAACCGGTTGCCGTCCTACCTCGGCTCCTCGTTCGCGTTCATTGCACCTCTTTCGGCGTCGCAGCAGTACGGCATCGCCGCGCAAGCAGGCTCTATTTTGGTCACCGGCCTCGTCTTGGCCGCGGTGGGCGTGGCAGTCAAAATCGCCGGCCGCCGCGTCCTGGACGCCGTCATGCCGCCGGCCGTCACCGGTGCGATTGTGGCCCTCATCGGCCTGAACCTAGCGCCGAATGCGGCCGAGAACTTTGCCTCCCAGCCGCTCGTGGCCGCCGTGACACTGCTCGTTATCTTGCTGGCCACCGTCGCCGGCCGCGGTATGGTCTCGCGCCTGTCCATCCTGCTCGGCGTGGTCGTCGGCTGGGTTTTCGCTGCGCTGACCGGCAACCTCGGCGATGACGCCGTCGCGGCCATCGATGCCGCCCCGTGGGTGGGCCTGCCGGAATTCCACGCGCCTTCCTTCAACGTCTCCGCCATTGCCGTGGCACTTCCTGTACTGGTAGTTCTCATCGCGGAAAACGTCGGCCACGTCAAGGCCGTCTCCGAGATGACAAAGCGCGATCTCGATGACCTGGCCGGTGACGCTCTGATCGCCGATGGCCTCGCGTCTACCCTTGCCGGCGGCTTTGGCGGCTCCGGTACCACGACCTACGCCGAAAATATCGGCGTGATGGCCGCAACGCGCGTGTATTCCACCGCCGCCTACTGGGTAGCAGCCTTTACCGCCATCCTTTTGGCCTTCGTGCCGAAGTTTGGTGCGCTGATTTTCACCATCCCGACCGGCGTCCTGGGCGGTGCCTGCATCGTGCTGTATGGACTCATCGGCATGCTAGGTGTGCGCATCTGGATGGATAATAAGGTTAATTTCAATAACCCGGTCAACCTGACTGCGGCCGCGGTGGCGCTTATCGCGGGCATCGGCAACCTGACCCTCACCGTGGGCGGGGTCTCCCTCGAGGGCATTGCGTGGGGCTCGGTAGGCATCATCGTGGCCTATCCGATTATGAAGAAGCTCTACGATTCCGTCGGCGAGGGTCACGGCGCCAAGTACTAAATTTCCACCTGTGGATAACTGCCCGTCGCGCGCCCGCGGCGGGCAGTGTTGTTGACGGGCCAACGCGGGTTATCCACAGCGGGCCGATATGCGGCTCGCGAAGGCGTGCGGGGGCTATTTTACTTAGCGGCATGACCGCATTGGACGCATACTTAAACGCAGTGAACGCCGGCATGGACATTGTCGCCGCCGTTCAAGGGCTGAGCGATCGCGAGCTCATCGCGCGGGGCGCCTCCGACATCGCCGCGCGCGACCTGCTGCGTCTAAGCGATACCTATTTCGGCCGGTGCGGCTTTGCTGCCAAACAGCGAGCGGCGCGGCAGACTAGGCATTCCCTCGACGTGCTACTGCTGATTGAAAAATACGCCTTGCGCTTGCCGACGCAGCGCGATGCCTGGACACTACGCACCGAACTGTGTGCCTTTCGCGGCAGCGCCACCGCCCTAGAAAAGCGCGCCCGCGCCTTGGTACGCGAACTGCGACCGCGCCGTACGCCCGAAAAGGGAGTGCGCATCACCCGCCGCTCCGGCGGCCCTTGGTCACTGACCATTACCGGGGATTCGGCCGATGTGGCGGATATGCACGCTGCATTGGATGCCAATAAGCCCCTGGAATCTGCCAAAGAACTCTTCTTTGGCAAGGCGGATGCGACGCGGGCGACGGTGACGACGCAGGTGGTTCTCACCCTTGATGAACTCGACCGAATAGTCGACGGCGGCGGCGAGGAAATCACCCTCCAACTCACCAATGGCGCTCGAATCACCGGAGCGGAGCTTGTCGCGCGGACACTGAGCGATCACGGCTATGTCACGCTCGTCCATCCCCACGAGGGGCCGGTGAACCTCTACCGGACCTCGCGCGTGGCCAACGACAAGCAGCGGCTCATGGCGGCTGCGGTCAACCCGGTATGCCCGTGGGAGAGCTGTAACTACCCCGCCGACAAGTGCCAGATTCACCACCTCAAAGCCTGGAAGCATGGCGGCGAGACCAACGCTGCGAACCTCGCGACCTGCTGTCCCTATCACAATGGCGTCAATGACGATGACCCCAACGCCCCGCCGCGCCGTGGCCGGCTAGCCCGCGTGCGCGGGCAGGTGACGTGGGTGCCACCGTGGGGATAGGTGGCGTCGGCAAGCGAAAAGCTCCCTACCGCAAGGGTGGGGAGCCTAAAGTGGAACCGTTTTAGGACTTAGGAAGCGTCCAGGTCCTTCTCGATGAGAGCAGCAATCTTTTCCACTGCTTCTTCGTTTTCAGAAGTAACGGTAACCTCATCGCCCTGTTCTGCGCCAAGAGCCATGATCATCAGGGAAGAGGCCGCATCGGTCTCGTCCTCATCATCGTCGCCGACCAGGTTGAGGAAGATATCCTCATCGAACTCGCCGGCAGCGTCCGCGATAATAGATGCAGGACGTGCGTGCAGGCCTACAGAGGAGCCAACCTTTACAGTCTTGGAAGCCATCGAAAATATCCTTTCTTACGGGGATTTTTAGAATCCAGTGTACGAGTGTTTGGTTTATGCTGCCACGTTCTGGGCGGCTTCTTCGGCGGCCTTGTTAGGCCAGAACTGCTTCATCGCCAGCACCGCCGCAGTGGAGACAACCACGCCGGCCGCAATGGCCACGAGGTAGCCCCAGAACGGGTCGATGGCGAAGAAGACGAACACGCCGCCGTGTGGGGCACGGGAACTGACCGACAGGGCCATCGAAATCGCGCCCGTCACCGCGCCGCCGGCCATCATCGAAGGGATGACGCGGAACGGATCGGCCGCCGCAAACGGGATGGCGCCCTCCGAGACGAAGGACAGACCCAGCAGCCAGGCAGACTTGCCGTTCTCCTGCTCGGCCGGGGTAAACAGCGACTTGCGGATAAACGTAGCCAGCGACAGCGCAATTGGTGCGACCATGCCGGACGCCATGACGGCGGCCATGATCTGCATGGAGGACTCGTCACCGGTAGACAGCCCGGCCGTGGCGAAGAGGTAGGCCGCCTTATTGACTGGGCCGCCCAAGTCGAAGCACATCATCAGGCCGAGAATGATGCCCAGCAATACAGCCGAAGAACCGGACATGGACGATAGCCAATTTTGCAGGCCCTCCATGATGGCTGCCAACGGTGCACCCAGCAGCAGGTACATTGCGAGGCCGACGATTAGAGAGGTCAGCAGCGGGATAATAACAACCGGCATGAGCGAGCCTAGCCAACGCGGTACCTTCCAGTTGCCAATCCACATCGCGATGAAGCCTGCCAGCAGGCCAGTAACCAGGCCGCCGATGAATCCAGCGCCCAAGATAACGGCGATGGCGCCGCCAGCGAAGCCCGGAGCAATGCCCGGACGACCGGCCAGCGCAAAGGCGATGTAGCCCGACAGCGCGGCGACGATGAAGCCCATTGCTGCTTGGCCTATAGCGAAGAGAACTGCGCCAAGGTAGAGCAGCAGGCCGGAGCGCTCGAAGTGCATGAGTTCGCCGTCAATGGTCACGTCGTGGCCGGGGAGGTTGCCGAGCGAAAAGTCCGTCGATAGTGCCTGCCAGCCGTTGGCCATATCGGCGCCGCCGAAAAGGAAGCCGAGGGCGAGCAGCAGGCCGCCGGCCGCGACGAACGGGACCATATAGGACACGCCGGTCATAATTGCCTGTTGGATACGCTTGCCCCAACCGAGCGACTGACCTTCTTCTTCCGCGTCGGCGCGGGTAGCGGTGCCAGAGACCTTGTGGGCGTGCGGGTTGTGAGCGGCAGCGACGGCCTCGTCGAGCATGGTGCCGGGTTCGTTGATGGCGCGCTTGACGCCGGATTCGATTACCGGCTTGCCGGCGAAGCGTTCGCGGTCGCGCACGCCGACGTCCGTGGCGAAGATGACCGCATCGGCCGCGTCGATCGTGGATTGGGAGACAGACTCATTATTAGACGAGCCCTGCGTCTCAACGGTTAGGGATACGTCATCACGCTCGGCCGCGGTTTGGGTGAGGGCGTCGGCTGCCATGTAGGTGTGGGCGATGCCGGTGGGGCAGGCGGTGATGGCCACGATGCGGGTGACATCGGCCGAAGATTCTGCGTTCGTAGGGGTTGCGGCCGAGGGCGCGGCGGCGGAGGAGCCGGCGGCACTGGCACCGGCACCGGCGCCGGTTGCGGCAGTGTCGGCAGTAGCGCCCTGGGCGGCCGGTTCTTCGGCCGGCTTCTTCTTCGGCTTTTCGGCGTTGACTACGTCCAGCACAAGCCGGACGATTTCTTCCTTGGTGGGGGCGTTGCGCAGGGACTCGAGGAAGTCCTTGCGTACTAGAGCGCGGGCCAACTTGGACAAAATCTTCAAGTGGGCTTTGCCGCCGCCGGCCGGAGCAGCGATGAGAAAGACCAGCTGGGCGTCGCCGTCGGGGCCGGAGAAATCCACGCCGCGGCTTAGGCGGGCGAATGCGAGGGTGGGTTCGGTCACTGCCTCGGAGCGGCAGTGTGGAATGGCGACTCCGCCAGGGACGCCGGTGCCGGCCTTGGCCTCGCGGTCGATGGCGGGCTGTGCCAAACCGGCGATGTCGGTGGCTCGGCCGGTGTCATGGACTAGCGTGGCCAGGTTAGTGATGACGGAGTCAACGCTGTCGCCGAAGTCGGCGTCGAGCGCGACTAGGTCGGTAGTGATGAGGTCGGAAGCCATGATTAGGCACTCCTTAGGCTAGCGAGTTTACGAGGGTATGTGCGATATCGAGTTCTTCTGGGCGAGGGAATTGGGTGCCTTGTTTGGATGCAGCCGCAGTTCCGTAGGCCACCGACTGCGCGAGACTATCGGCCGGCGACTTACCGGTGGTGCGGCCGAGGAGGTATCCGGCGAGCGCGGCGTCACCGGCGCCTACGGTGGATTTCACCGTTGCTGGCGGTGGAGTTGCAGCCCAAGCGCCATCCGCGGTAACCAGCACCGCGCCGGCACCGCCAAGGGTGACGAGTACTTCTGCGATGCCCTGCTTGACGACGTCCCGGGCCGCCCGAACAACCCCCGAGTACTCGCCGCGTGCGGCCTGGTTTTCTAGTTCGCGGCCGTCGGTTCCGGTGAGCTGGCCGAGCTCTAGGCCGTTCGGCTTAATGAGATCCGGCGCAGCAGAATTGAGGCTTTCGCCAATGGCCTGCATTGGGGCATCTGACGTATCGACGGCAATGCGAGCCTGTGGTGCGGCCGCGCGGACCGCGGAGATGAGGTCGCAATACCAATCGGTGTTAACGCCACGCGGCAGGGAGCCGGCTAGGACCACCCAGTCGGAGGCAAGGGCGCGGGCGGTGAGCTCGGAGGTAATGGCTTGGGAGTCGGCGTCGGAAAGCGCAGGGCCTGGGCCGTTGACCTTGGTGGTAGTGCCATCAGGCTCTGTGATGGTGGTATTGACGCGAACTGTGCCGTCCATGGGGATTGCAGAGGAAGGCAGCCCGGCCGAGTGGATGAGACTTAGGAATGAATCGGAGTCGTGGGCCGGGAAAAGAGCCAAGGATTGCTCGCCGGCCAAGTGCACGGCATGGGTGACGTTTACACCCTTGCCGCCAGCAACCTGTGTGACCTCGCTGGCCCGGTGGACATCACCGGAGGTCAATGGCTCGCTGAGCACAAGGGTGGCGTCGATACTGGGATTGGGGGTCAGCGTGAGAATCAAGTTGTCCCTTTCGCAGGTTGTATATTGGGGCCGAACGCCGTTGGAGAGGACCTCGCGGGCATGGCCCGCCCTTAATGTTGATTCTTGTCCGATTGTGTCCGAAAGTCAACAGAATTTCTGTGGTATACATTGCTTTTCTATCCGATTTGTGGTGTTCTGGAAGTTAATAAACCGCTATCTTCGAAGGAAGTACGCTCATGGAAAACGCGTCTGAGTCCACAATCAAAGGAACCGGTGTCGTTGCCGGAGTCGCCTACGCCGAAGCCGTGTGGGTCCGCCCTCGCCCGGCCCTGCCTACCGAGGGAAGCATTGACCCAGAGCAAGCGAGCGATTCTGAGTACGACCGCTTCCTTGCGGCCGTAGATACTGTCGCTGGCCGCTTGGAGCAGCGGGCTGCTGCCGCCGAAGGCCAGGCTGCGGAAGTTCTGACTGCAACGGCCGGCATGGTCAAGGACCGAGGCTGGCATAAGGCCGTGCGCAAAAACATCCGCACCGGCCGGAATGCGGAGTTCGCTACTGTCGGCGCCACCGATAAGTTTGTCACCATGTTCGAAGCCGCCGGCGGAGTGATGGCAGAGCGCACCACTGACTTGAAGGACGTGCGCGACCGCGTAATCGCAGAGCTGCGCGGCGAGGACGAGCCGGGCCTGCCGCTCGTAGACGGCGAGGCCGTGCTGTTCGCGGACGATTTGGCCCCGGCCGATACCGCGACGCTGGATACCAAGCACATCAAGGCCCTTGTCACCGAGCTTGGTGGACCTACCAGCCATACGGCCATCATCGCCCGTCAGCTCGATATTCCGTGCATCGTTGCTGTGGGCGCGGCGCTGAGCGATATTGAAAGCGGCACGCTGGTATTCGTCGATGGCGCAGTGGGCGCCGTCACCCTTGGGGCCGACGAAGAGGCTTCCACGAAGGCTGTGGCCGAGTACCGCGAACGTGCGGCACGCGTTGCTCAGTGGCGTGGACCGGCGGAAACCAAGGACGGCCACCGCGTGCAGCTGCTTGCCAATGTCGCTGATGGCAACGCCGCCCGCATTGCTTCGGATTCGCAGGCAGAGGGTATCGGCCTGTACCGCACGGAACTATCGTTCCTCTCGGCCAGTGAAGAGCCCAGCGTTGACGAGCAGGCAAAGATTTACGGCAAGGTCTTTAATGCCTTCCCTGAATCAAAGGTTGTCGTGCGTACGCTAGATGCCGGATCCGATAAGCCTATCTCTTATGCCACGCTAAGTTCCGAGGAAAACCCAGCCTTGGGCGTTCGTGGCCTGCGTATTGCACGCGATAATGAGGCTTTGCTGACCCGCCAGCTGGATGCGATTGCTCAGGCGGCTGAGGCTCGCGATGACAAAGCCTCTACCTGGGTGATGGCTCCTATGGTTGCCACCTCTACTGAGGCCCAGTGGTTTGCTGGCCTGTGTCGCGAGCGCGGCCTGACTGCCGGCGCGATGATCGAGGTTCCGGCCGCAGCGCTCATGGCGGATAAGATTATGCCGCACCTTGATTTCGTGTCCATCGGTACCAATGACCTGACTCAGTACACTATGGCCGCGGACCGCCTGTCGCCTCAGCTGGCCTACCTGACCGACCCGTGGCAGCCGGCTGTGCTGCGGCTCATTCAGCACACCTGCATCGTGGGCCAGGCCAATAACGTTGCGGTAGGCGTGTGCGGTGAGGCGGCAGCCGACCCGATGCTGGCCTGCGTACTTACCGGCTTGGGTGTGAATTCGCTATCCGCAGCGTCGACCGCAGTTGCGGGCGTCGGTGCGCAGCTGGCAGAGGTTACCCTGGAACAGTGCCAGCAGCTTTCCGAGGTGGCACTGGATGCGGAAAGCCCTGACGCTGCCCGTACCGCAGTGGTAGAACGCATGGAGTCCTTCGCCTAAAGGAGGCGAAGGATCGGGGGATTACTCGCTGGCGAGCACGACCTCAATTTCGCGCTCGCGCAGCGCCTCCACGAAGGAATCGGGGGCAGCGGCGTCAGTGATGACGACGTCGATATCGGCGGCAGAGGCGAAACTTACCAAGTAATCATTGCCCAGCTTGCTGGAGTCACACATGACCACTACTTTGTGGGCATTGGTGACAAAGGCGGATTTGATGGCTGCCTCTTGGGAGTCGGCCGTCGACAAGCCATGGTCCAGGGTAAGGGCATTGGTGCCGATAAAGGCGACGTCGGCACGCATCATCGCCAGGGTGCGCAGTGCCGTATCGCCAACGACGGCTTGGGTAATCGCGCGGACCGTACCGCCAAGTAGCTGGACGTCAGGCACGCCATTGCCTGCAAGAGACAGCGCAATAGGCAGGCTATTGGAGACAATATTAAACTGCGCCTGTGGGTATTGCTGTCCAATGAGCTCTGCGAACGCGTTAATGGTGGTGCCTGCGTCCAAGAAAATGCTGCCGCCGCCCTGGGGAAGAAAATCTAGGGCCGCGCGGGCGATAGCCGCTTTTGCGCCGGAGGCGGACCGCTGGCGGGTATCCAGGGTAAGCTCCGCGGTCTGGAAGGATTGGGAGGCTACTGCGCCGCCATGCACGCGATGGACGACGCCCTCACGGTCAAGCACCGCAAGGTCGCGGCGGATGGTCTCGGCCGTAACTTCGAAGCGTTCCGAGAGCTCAGTGACGTTGACGCGGCCTTCAACGGCGGTGAGGGAAGCAATTTGGCGACGCCGCTCTTCTGCGTACATGATTCCTCCTTGAATCTAGAGACATCGCGTCATGTAGTGGGGGTAAAAGTTGCCACTTTATGCGGAAGTGAAAATCCGGCGATGTTGTTTTGCTTAGTCCATTGTCTCAAAAATCGGGAATAAACGGACTAAAGCAAAAATTTGCACGGCTGCATTCTATATCCGGTGCGCTGAAGTACCTGGTCAGAGGGAAAAGTGGGAAAGTGGGATTTTCGTCTCTTTTGGTGTCCGGGTCTGAAATGGAGCCAAATGGGGGTGGCAGGAAACGGGCCGCTTCAACGAAGGGTGTACATAGATAGACCCCGCAAGGGCCAATCGAGGACCTCGCGGGGCTATAGAATCTGTGTCAGGCTGGTGACTAAAGCTTACGGAATACGGATACAACCTTGCCCATGATCTCCGCATCATCGCCGTTGATGGGAGCGTAGGCATCGTTGTGGGGGAGCAACCACACGCCAGAGGAATCGCGGTGGAATTCCTTAACGGTAGCTTCAGCACCATCGAGCAGCGCTGCAACGAACTCGCCCTCTTCTGCAACTGACTGGGAGCGAATGATTACCCAGTCGCCGTCAAGAATGCCGGCATCCTGCATCGAGTCGCCGACCACTTGCAGCATATAAAGGTCGCCGCCACCGACTACCTCATCGGGCATCGGAAAGTAAGTGTCTACGTTTTCTTCCGCGGTAATGGGCGCACCCGCTGCGATTCGGCCAACCACAGGAATGTAGGAAACCGCACCTGCCTCTGCGGGAACCTGCTGTTCGGGCTTAGCCGGTTTGCGGCCCGGCTTCTTGGCGCCATCGTCGGTATTTAGGTGTCGAACATCTACGGCTCGCGGCTTATTTGGGTCACGGCGCAAGAAGCCCTTTTCTTCCAATTGCTTTAGCTGGTAGGCAACAGAGGAGGTGGACTGCAAGCCTGCTGCGTCACCAATTTCGCGGATGCTTGGTGGGTAACCACGCAGCATGACGGCGTCACTAATGACGTTAAGAATTCGTCGCTGGCGGTCAGACAGGGAAGCGTAGTCGGTCTTCTCGGTGGTCTTCTTTGGCTTGCGGCCCATTGCTGGCTCCTCGGAGGGGATCGGCTGGATTTATCGGTGGTCTGTTAGCTGGCGGCGCTGAAAAGTTGCCACACGTCATTTGTAGCACGAAAAGTACAGATGTTCGAGATTTGCGTGTTGGGGTGGACAAGTATTCGAAGCGATGCTATAAATCGAACGTACCAACTAAATCGAACATTATGGCGACTGGGTGTCATGACGTGTCGCATGAGGCGCCTACGGTGGGTTCAGTCGTCGAAAGGAAAGTTATGTCTCTGCTGATCAATTCTCGCAATAACCTGGTAACTCGCAAAGCTTCCGAACCTGTAGTGGTGCCTTCTGCGTCCGTGTGGGATGTGGAGCGCGGCTACGGTTCTGCGGCCCGCGGTGCTACAAACTCTCGGTATGTTCGAACTCTACGTGTGGAAGATCGCACGACCTATCGTTCGAACCGTGTGTCGGTCGGAGGCTCTGGGAACAGATCGAATAGGGTCCGAAACAGTGTGGGTGAGTCGAACACAGGTAACTACGCATTGGGCGCAGTGTTTGGTGTCGCGGTCTTTGTGGGCACATTGCTAGGGGGACTAGCGGGTGCTGAAGGAGATAGTGCCCCTCAACCCCCGGCTTCTGGCGTGCAGCAGGTTGAGGCTGCAGTAGCGCACTAGGGGATACAGCGGGGTGAAGCCCGGTGGCCGCACGGAATTGAAGATGAGTAAACTACTGGCGTACCAACGTCAGTGAAAGGACCACTGTGTATTGCCCCTTTTGTCATAATGAGCAATCCCGCGTCATCGACTCGCGTGTGGTCGATGCTGGAGCGTCGATTCGTCGCCGGCGCGAGTGTGCTTCGTGCAAGGGGCGCTTTACCACGGTCGAGAAGGCCGTGTTGCTTGTGGTGAAGAGAAACGGTCTGGCCGAGCCTTTCAGCAGAGATAAATTGATTCGCGGTGTGCGCCGTGCCTGCCAGGGTCGAGATGTAAGCGACGATGCCCTGAAGAAGCTGGCGCAAGAAGTTGAGGAGACGGTGCGCAGTCATGGCTCCTCGCAGGTCAACGCGAACGAGATTGGTTTGGCCATCCTGGAACCACTGCGGGACCTTGATGAAGTGGCCTATCTGCGCTTCGCCTCCGTGTATAAATCCTTTGAAAGCGCAGATGACTTTGAATCCGAGATTCGCCTGATGCGAAGGCGCGATCGCGAGGACTTTTAGCGCAGTTTGTCCACCGCCTTTTGGATGCGCCGGAGTGAAACGGCATGGGCTGTGCCAAGGCGCTGAGCAAAAAGGGAAACTCGAAGTTCCTCTATCATCCAACGCACGTCCTTGACCTCGCGGGTCTTTTCGCGGCCGGCCGGTAGATTGCGCAGGCGGTTGGATAGGTAGGCCTTGGCGTTATCTACCTCGGCTTGACGGTCTGCATCGCGGTCGGGGTCAAGGTTCATATCCTCTAGGCGAATGCGCATGGCTTGGATATATCGCGGTAGATGGCGCAGATGGGACATTCCATGGACAGTGATGGCGTTTCGGGGAAGGAGGAAATCCAATTGTGCGCGCATGTCATCGATTGCTGGACCGTCCCAATGAGCAAGTTCCGCTCGCAGGTTGGAGTATTCGGCGAGTCCGGGGGCAATAGCTACCACTGCCTGGCGTACACGGCCTGGGACTTGGGGCTTGACGGTGTCTTTAAGCTTCTGGAACGCTGCGGGGGTGCGGACGGGTCCGCCGGCTTCCATCATGAGGTCGCGAATCGCGGCGACGCGGGCGTCGTTGACAAGGCCGTCGGCGCCGCCGTGCGGATAGGAATCGACGGCGACGCGCTGTTGCAATGGCAGGCCCTTGACCATTTGGGGGGCGTTGACGGATATCTCACGCATGAGGAGCGTAAGTGTGGTCGTGACCATGGCGGCATCTGCGGCGGCCTTGGTGGGATGGACCTTGAGTTCGACGCCGTCCTTTGTGGCGACTAGGGCGGGGTAGGCGGTGACTTCGTGGCCGTCGACGGTGGTCGTTACCGTGTCATCGATCTTGCCAAGGGTATCGTCGGTCCATTCGCTGACGGCGGTGGACTCGGAGGTGCGCGAGACGCGGGATACGGAGGACTTGATGTGTCCGGCCTGCCGTCGGACGAGCGCCGCGAGGTCGCGGTCCGAGTCGACGATTTTGCCGCGCTTATCGATGGCCCCGTAGTTCATCCGCAGGTGGGCGGGTAGCTTGCTGGCCTGGAAGTCGGTGGCGTTGATTCCTTGACCGCCGAGTTCGCGGAGGACGTCGGCAAGCTGCTGGGTGATGGGGCCTTCATAAGGGATGAGGCGGTCGATGGCGCGCTCGGCAAATTCGGGCGCGGGGACGACAGTGCGGCGCAGGGCCTTGGGCAGGCTGCGGATGAGCTCGGTGACGAGCTCGAGACGTAGACCCGGAACGAGCCAATCGAAGCCTTCGGTATCCAGACCGGCGAGCATAGGAATGGGAACCATTACGGTGACGCCGTCGAGAGGATCGCCGGGCTCGAACTTGTAGGTCAGTTCGTAATCGATAGAGCCCTTGCGCCAGTGGTCGGGGAAGGATTCCTCGGTGACCTCGTGGGAGTCATCGATGAGCTTAGCGGGATCGAAATCCAGCAGATCCGGGGTGCGGCGGCGCTCCTTTTTCCACCACGAGTCAAAGTGGCGGCCGGTGGTTACCTTTGCCGGAATGCGCTGGTCATAGAAATCAAAGAGGGTGTCTTCGTCCACGATGAGGCCGCGGCGGCGGGCCTTTTCTTCGTATGCGGCGGCGTCGTCAAGCGCTTGGGCGTTGGCCTTGAAGAAGGCGTGGTGGGTGTTCCAGTCGCCGGCGATAAGGGCGTTGCGGATGAACATATCGCGGGCAGCGGCGGGATCGACGCGGTGGTAGGGCACGGTGCGGTCGGCCACGATGGGCACGCCGTAGAGCGTGGATTTTTGGTGCGCGATGGCGGCGGCGCGCTTGCGAGACCAGGTGGGCTCGGAGTAGTTGTGCTTGAGCAGGTCCGCACCGAGCTTTTCTACCCAGGCAGGATCGATGGCGGCGACATCGCGCGCCCAGAGGCGGGAAGTTTCCACCAGCTCGGCGGCCATGAGGAATTCCGGCGGCTTTTTAGCCAGGGCGGAGCCGGGGAATACCAGGAAGCGGGTGTTGCGCGCGCCCTGGAACTCCTTGGAATTGCCATTGCGGGCGCCGATATTGGATAGCAATCCCGAAAGGAGAGACATGTGGATGTCATCGGAGCGGCGCTCGGTGCCTTCCTGGTAGGTCCAGCCCAGCTGCTTGGCGACGTCCTTGAGCTGGCGCACCAAGTCAAACCACTCGCGGATGCGCATGTAGTGGAGGAATTCCTGCTTCATGCGCTTGCGGAACTTATTGCCGGATTGCTCGTTGCGGGTTTGCTTGATGTAATCCCATAGCTTGAGCATGGACAAGAAATCCGAGGTCTTGTCCTTGAAGCGGGCGTGGGCTTGGTCGGCCTGGGCCTGGAAGTCCAGGGGGCGCTCGCGCACATCCTGGATGGTCATGGCGGCAACGATGACCATGACATCATCGAGGCACCCGTTGGTATTGGCTTCAATGAGCATGCGAGCCATGCGCGGATCCAGTGGGATGCGGGCGAGATCGCGGCCGATGGTGGTAAGCGAGGGCTTGTCTTGCTTGTCGTGGAGGGCGCCAAGCTCGTGGAGGAGGGTGAGGCCATCGCGGATGGCCTTGTGCTCGGGCGGTTGGATGAAGGGGAATTGTTCGATATCACCGAGCTTGAGCGAAACCATTTGCAGGATGACGCTGGCTAGGTTGGTGCGCAGGATTTCCGGATCGGTGAACTCGGGGCGGCTTTCAAAATCCTGTTCGCTGTAGAGGCGGATGGCGATGCCGTCGGCAACGCGGCCGCAGCGGCCGGAGCGCTGGTTGGCGGAGGCCTGCGAGATAGGCTCGATAGGCAGGCGCTGGACTTTGGTGCGCGTGGAATATCGCGAGATACGGGCGGTGCCGGTATCAACCACATAGCGGATGCCGGGCACAGTAAGCGAGGTTTCTGCAATATTCGTGGCCAGCACGATGCGGCGGCCACGGTGTTCGCTGAAAACGCGATGCTGTTCTTGATTAGATAAGCGGCCAAAGAGGGGAGTGACCTCGACGTTTTTCCACTTTTTGCCTTCGATGGCTTCCATGGCATCGCGGATATCTCGCTCGCCAGGGAAGAAGCACAGGATATCGCCGTCGCCTTCGCGCATGAGCTCTTCGATGGCCTCGGTCAAGCCGTCGAGCGGGTCTTGGTCCACGACTTTTCCGCCGGCCTCGAATTCGAGTGGCCGGTAACGGATTTCTACCGGGTAGGTGCGGCCGGAGACCTCGATAATGGGGGCAGGGTTTCCGTCGGCGTCGGCAAAATGGGCAGCGAAGCTTTCCGGATCGATGGTTGCGGAGGTAATGATGACCTTGAGATCGGGGCGCTTGGGCAAAAGACGCTTGAGATAGCCCAATAAAAAGTCGATGTTGAGGGAGCGCTCGTGGGCCTCGTCGATAATGATGGTGTCGTACTTGTTGAGGAAGCGGTCGCGCTGCATCTCGGCGAGCAGGATGCCGTCGGTCATGAGCTTGACGGCGGTGGTCTCAGAGACGCGGTCATCGAAGCGGATGGCGTAGCCGACGGACTCGCCGATTTTCTGGTCCAGTTCCGCGGCAATGCGTTCAGCCACGGTGCGCGCTGCAATACGGCGCGGCTGGGTATGGCCGATAAATCCGCGCCTGCCGCGGCCTAGCTCGAGACAGATTTTTGGGATCTGGGTGGTCTTACCGGAGCCGGTCTCGCCCGCAATGATGACTACTTGGTTATCCCGGATGGCCTCGGCAATATCGTCCTTACGGGCTGTGACGGGGAGGGCGTCCGGGTAGGTGATGGTGGGAACGGCGGCGTCATTAAGTGCGACGCGCTCGGCCGCGGCATGGATTTCAGCGCCGATTTCTTGCAGCGCTTTAGGGGCGCGGGCCTTCTTGAGGCGGCGGCGGAAGGAGCGGGCCTCGGCCAAAGTGACATTTTCGAGTGCGGCGAAGAGCTCGTCGCGAGAAAGGGATTCGTTCTTAGTCATGACTAGGCAACGAGTTTACCCGTCCACCTGAAATGAGGAAAAAGTTGTTAAAGTGAAAATACTTATCCATTTTTCTATGTGCATTCCTGAAGGAGGAGCACCGCCTATGACGAACCCGTATTCGGGTGGAAATGACGATTTTCCGCGCTACGAGCCGACCGATCACCCCGAGGACCGACCAAACTACGGACAGCTTCCGTCCTATGGCGGAAGCCATGAAGAAAATACCCAAGGCTATGTGGGCTACCAAGCAGGCCAGCGGCCGTTTACCGGTAAGGCCTCCGCAATAGATGCGGTTTCTTGGGCTTTTAGGACTGTCTTTGGCAATTGGAAGCTGTGGATTCTAGGAGCACTAGCGCTTTTTGTTCTAAGTATCGTTTTTGTAGCCGTTGCAGGCGGCATCAATGCCGCGAGCTACTCCGGTACGGGTGATCCAACCGCGGGTTCTTGGGTTTCTCAGCTCATCTCGACTGTCCTAAGCCTTGTATTGTCGCTGGTAATTATGCGTCTGGCGCTTTTCCAGATTGATGATTCTCGCACCGGGTGGGGCTATCTGTTTAAGAACGTGCGTTGGTGGCAGCCGCTGGTCATCATCCTCGTCATCGGGGCGGTGTCGATGGTCATTGCATTCGCTGCAGTAGGTGGAACTGTCTATGGGTTGCTTAACGACGCCGAGAATATGACGGAGGACGAAGCAGTTGCGGCAGTATTAAGCGTCATGGGCATCATGGGCGTGATTATGCTCATTAGCTTCTTTATCCAACCATTCTTCTCGCTGATGCAATGGTTCGCGGCCGACGGCGATAGCGTTGGTGACGCCGTGAAGAAGGGCTTTCAGGCAGGTAAGAATAACTACGGCCAAATGTTGCTACTGGCAATTTTGAACTTTTTCATCATCATCGGTGGCTTCTTGCTTTTGGGCATCGGCCTCATCGTGGCGTATCCGGTTACTCTCTTGGCACAGGCGCATATGTTCCGCCAGTGCGCGGGCCGCAACACCTTCCCACAGGTCTAGCGCACCATAGTTAAAGGCCACCGCTCCAATTAGGGGCGGTGGCCTTTGGTGTGCTTGGCGACGCCCCCGTGTGGGGCCGCCGGGTGAGACTACTGCCGGGAGCGCTCAATCGCCTTGTTATAGGCAGAGGTAATGAGCGTGCCGAATTCGCGGAATTCTTCGGCGCGGGCGGCGGAGGAACGGAACACGAGGCCTACCTCGCGCTCGGCGGTGACATCGGAGGCAAAGTGGGCGATGGCGACGTCCTTGCCATGGCATTCGGTGGCCAGGGCGGATTCGGGGACGAGGGTGCAGCCCAGGCCGCCCATGACCAGCTGCATGATGGTGGTTAGGGAAGAGGCCCGGGTGACGGAATTGGTGGCCTCGGCTGGGTTGATATCGGCATGGCGGCAGAGGTCGACTACTTGGTCGCGCAAGCAGTGGCCGTCGTCAAGCAGCAGTAAATCCAAGTCCTTGAGCTCCGCAAGCTCGACATCCTCGCGGCCGGCGATGGGGTGATCGGGCGGGCAGACAATGGAGAATTTCTCCGTGTACAGCGGGCTATCGACCATGCCGGTGGCCTCCGACGGAAGGGCCATGATGGCAAGATCCAAGTTGCCATTGCGCAGGCGAGTAATGAGGTGCTGGGTTTGCTCCTCGACGAAGCGCGGCTCGAGGTCCGGGTAGGCTTCAGCCAGCATGGAGAGTAGATCGGGAAGGATGTAGGGGGCGATGGTGGGGATAACGCCGATGGTCAGCGGGCCGGCGAGGGTGCCGTTGGCGCCGCGAGCGTGGGCGAGGAAGGTATCGGCGGCTTCAAGAGTGGCCTTGGCATAGGGGAGGAGGGTCTCACCAGCCGAGGTGACGATGACCTTGCGGGTGGAGCGCTCAATAAGCTGCAGGCCCAAACCCTGCTCGAGGGCAACGAGGCCCTGGGAGAGGGAGGGCTGGGAAATCTCGAGTTTGGCGGCCGCGGTACCAAAGTGCTTGTTTTCCGCAACGGTGACAAAGGTGCGCAGCTGAGCAAGTGTAGGGCGATACTCTTTATTATGCATGCCTATCACTCTAACACTTACCTATAGGATTTGCTATTGACGCCAGCGGAAAAGATGGTATAAATGATCGTGTTGGGCCGGACACGGTCCGGCCCCGCTGCTTGTACGCCAAGCGGCAGGAAACTTAGAGGAAAAGCCTTTGCTAAAGGAGTTGAAGACTATGCCTATTTTGACCGTCGGCGAGAAGTTCCCAGAGTTCAACCTCACCGCCCTGACCGGTGGCGACCTGCACGACGTCAACGCTAATCAGCCGGAGGACTACTTCGAGCAGGTATCCCTGGACAAGTACGAGGGCAAGTGGAAGGTCGTCTTCTTCTACCCGAAGGACTTCACCTTCGTCTGCCCGACCGAGATCGCTGCCTTTGGCAAGCTGGACGAGGAATTCCAGGACCGCGATACCCAGGTGCTGGGCGGCTCCACCGATAATGAGTTTGCTCACTTCAACTGGCGCGCAACCCACCCGGATCTGAAGGAAGTTCCTTTCCCGATGTTCTCTGACGTGCGCCACGACCTTATCCGTGCACTGGGTGTAGAAAACGCTGATGGTGTTGCTGACCGCGCTACCTTCATCATCGACCCGGATGGTGTTATCCAGTTCGTTTCCGTTACCCCGGATGCTGTCGGCCGTAACGTAGACGAGGTTCTGCGCGTGCTCGACGCCCTGCAGTCCGAAGAGGTCTGCGCTTGCAACTGGGAGAAGAACGACCCAACCAAGAACATCAACAAGATGGACGTCGTTCAGTCCGCACTCTAAATCTCACTGAGATGCAGGTTTACCCCGCTTTCGTGGCGGGGTTTCCTTTTGAATCCAGCGCAGCAAATTCCTATCAAAATATCAAAGGAGAAAAGTTATGTCTATTGATAATCTGAAGTCTTCCCTGCCGGAGTACGCCAAGGACCAGAAGCTCAACTTGGGCACCCTGACCCGTTCCAAGGACCTGGACGAGGAGCAGCTCTGGGGCTGCCTGCTGGCATCGGCCGCCGCAACCCGCAATGACACCGTGCTGTCTGAGATTGCGGAGGAAGCAAAGGAGCACCTGTCTGAGGAAGCTATCGAGGCAGCCTACGGCGCAGCCACCGTTATGGCTATGAACAATGTTGCCTACCGCGCCAAGGGCTGGTTGGGCGATGACTACGCACGGGTTAAGTTCGGCCTGCGCATGAACATTATCTCCAAGCCGGGCGTAGACAAGGCCAACTTCGAGCTGTGGAATACCGCAGTCTCCGCCATCAATGGCTGCGAGCACTGCCTGGGTGCCCACGCTCACGAGCTCAACGAGGCTGGCCTGAGCAAGGAGCAGGTCTGGGAGGCCGTCAAGGTTGCGGCCGTTGTCCAGGCTGTGGCACAGGCTATCCAGATTGAGGCCGCACGCTAGAATAGCCGGCCTTTAGCCGCCCTCGCGCTTGCCGACGCCCCCCCTTACCCCGGGCGCGGCTGCCAGGGCGGCTTTGTCGTTTTCGCTGGCTAGTACTCCACGCGCAGGTCTGATAGGCGAACTTCGCCGGCCTCATCGGAAGCGTCTAGATCTACTGTAGCGACGAACTGGTAGGCGTGGTCGCCGTCTGGATCCTTGATGATCTGGCGCACCGACCAGGCTCGCGAGTCAGTATTTTCGAGGCGGAAGTACTCTGGGCCGCGGGCCTCGGGGCCGGAATCGATGTCATCATACTCATCGAAGTAATCATCCAGGATAGCCCCGAAGTCCGGCACCTCGTCCAAGTAATCGAGCAGCTCCGCCAAGCGGTCTTCCTTTTCCAAAGCAAAGAGTTGCACCAAGCGGAACATGTAATTGCGCACCATGATGGTAAAGGCGCGGCGGTTGGCCGTGAGCGCGGTGGGGTCCTCCACGCCAAAGGCCAGCTCGCGATCCACCGTGTCTTGGTCGATGGGGGAGTCTTCGCCGGCCATTTGCGCCCATTCGTCGACAAGCGAGGAATCCACCTGGCGGATAAGCTCACCTAGCCAAATAACGATGTCTTCGAGTTCTCGCGTGTTGTACTCGTCCGGAATGGATTGCTTGAGGGTGCGCCAGGCGTCGGTCAGGTAGCGCAAAATCACGCCCTCGGAGCGGGCCAAGCCGTAGGTGGCGACCAGATCCGAGAAGGTCATGGCGTTCTCGAGCATGTCGCGCACCACGGACTTGGGTCGCAGCTCAAACTCCTTGACCCACGCATTGGTCTCAGCGAAAGTATCGTAGGCCTGCTCCAATAGCTCCTCGAGCGGCTTCGGCCAAGTGATATCTTCCACGATATTCATGCGGTCGGTGTAGTCCACTCCGTCCGCCTTCAGCGCGGCGATCTCTTCGCCGCGGCGCTGCTTCTGCTGGGCAATGAGCACCTGGCGCGGGTCATCCAGGATGGCCTCAAAAACGGAAATAACGTCCAGGTTATAGGTCTCCGCTTCCGGATCCAGCAGCGAGAGCGCCGCCAGCGCGAATGGGCCCAGCGGCTGATTGAGCGCAAAGTCACGCGGCAGCTCTCGCACCAAATGGTAGGGGCGGCCGTAGATATCCAATCCCTTGGTGGACTTTTGCACCACGCCGGAATCCACTAGCCCGCGGAAGAGATCGAGCGCGGTGAGGATGTCCTTATTCTGCTTGCTGCGGTTATCGTGGTTATCCCGCAGCAGGTGGCGCATGTGCTCATAGCCATTGCCGTGGCGCGCCAAGACGTTGAGCAGCATGGAATTAGAAACGCGGAACTGAGAGGTAAGCTGTTCCGGCTCAGCCTCAGTAAGGCGCGCGAAAGTCTTCTCGGACCAGGACACCTCACCTTCTCGGGCGGACTTTTTCTTGAGCTTCTTCAAGCGCTTGGGGTCATCGCCGATGCGGCGGCGTTCCTTGGCATTTTCGATCTCGTGCTCGGGGGCCTCGACCACCACAGTGCCCTCGGTGTCATAGCCGGCGCGGCCGGCGCGGCCGGCAATTTGGTGGAATTCGCGCGATTTGAGGATGCGCTGGCGCTGGCCGTCGAACTTGGCAAGCCCAGTCATCAGCACGGTGCGGATGGGCACGTTAATGCCCACACCCAGGGTATCGGTGCCGCAAATGACCTTAAGCAGGCCTTTTTGTGCCAGGCGCTCTACCAAACGGCGGTATTTGGGTAGCATGCCCGCGTGGTGGATGCCGATGCCTTTGCGCAGGAGCTTGGACAGATCCTTGCCAAAGGCAGTGGTGAAGCGGAAACCACCGATTTCCTGGGCAATGGCTTCCTTTTCGTCCTTAGTGATGATCCCCGAAAGTGAGGTGAGCGCCTGGGCGCGCTCGGCCGCTTCACGCTGCGAGAAGTGCACCACGTAAATCGGGGCCTTCTTATCGGCCAAGAGCTCCTCGATGGTCTCGTGTACCGCGCTAAAGACATAGGAAAAGTCCAGCGGGACGGGACGCGTGGTGCCGGCGACGAGGTTGGTGGCGCGGCCGGTGCGGCGAGTGAGATCTTCTTCTAGCCACTGAGTATCGCCCAAAGTGGCAGACATGAGCAGGAACTGCGCCTTGGACAATTCCAGCAACGGTACCTGCCAGGCCCAACCGCGATCCGGCTCGGAGTAGTAGTGGAACTCGTCCATTACTACCTGGTCGATATTGGCCTCGGCGCCATCGCGCAGCGCAATATTGGCCACAATCTCGGCGGTGGCGGCGATGATGGGGGCATTGCCATTAACGGTGGCGTCGCCAGTCATCATGCCCACATTTTCGGCGCCGAAGATATCGCACAGGGCAAAGAACTTCTCGCTCACAAGGGCCTTAATCGGCGCGGTATAGAAACTGCGCTGGCCACGAGCTAGGGCGATGAAGTGTGCAGCATTAGCCACCATGGACTTACCCGAGCCCGTAGGGGTAGCGAGGATAACATTATCGCCGGCCAAAATACCGAGCGAGGCTTCTTCTTGCGCTGGGTACAAATTGATACCCCGGCCGGTAGTCCACGAGGTAAAGGTATCCCAAATTGCCTCGTCTACGAGGGACTCGGGTACTTCCGTTAAATCTGGCAGCAGCTGAGATAAGTTCACGCCCACCACCTTAGCGGCGATGGGGGCGGGTTAGTTAGATATCGTCGCCTAAGTCGCCCTCGCCCGAAGCAGAATCAGGGCCGTCCTTGCCATCATCGGACTGCGGGCCTTCCTCCTCGGCGGAATCTTCGCGGTCATCGATCTCGGTATTGATGATCTGCTGGCTTTCTTCTTCATCCAAGGAAGCCAAGAATGCCTGGAACTCCTCGCTGATTTCCTCACCGGTAGGCATGGGCTCCTCGCCAGGCATGATCGCCTGCGGATGCTCCTTGCGGTAGCGCTCCATATAAGCGTCATACTGCTGCTCGAGTTGTTGGACTACGCCTTCGATCTCATCCGAGCCACCAACTTGCTCCTCCAGCTGGTTTTCCACGCGAGAAATATCGGCCTCAATGCTGCCCAAAGGAATATTGAGGCGCGCCGCCCGCGCCACCGAATCCAGCAACTGGTACGTGGCCTGCGGATAAGGCGAAGCTGCCAGATAATGCGGCACGTGGACGGTATATCCAGCCACCGTGCGGTGCTTATCCGCCAGAGCCTTTTCCAGATACAGTGCGGCGGAGCCCGGCACCATCATGGTGGAATCCATCGAGAGCATGTGCTCAGTCAAGCGGGAGGAGGTGCCATGGGCCGTAACCACCGTGGGGCGGGTATGCGGCACCGGCATCGGCGCGGCATAGAGCATAATGGTGTCTTCGATATTGAACTTTTCCACCAGCTTCACCACGGCGGTAGTAAACGCCTCCCAACGCATGTCTGGTTCAGGGCCAGACAGCAGTAGGAAGGTCTTGCCGGAATTATCGCGCAGGACCTTAATACCAAGATCCATGGACTCGATTTCCAGCGCCCGATCCTTATCAATCGTGACAGCCGGGCGGCGCGAGCGGTAATCAATCAGCTCATCAGAGTTAAACGACGCCAACTGGCGGCCTTCCAAGGCAGCCTTCAGGTGGTCAGCACTTGCCTCAATGGCCTGGCCAGCGTCAGCATAACCGTGCATGGCAACAATCATGGTGGGGCCTTGTCCGTCACCGGAATCATCCCTAATCACCGGAGCCGGATATTCCAGCTCATACATGCGGCGATTTTCTTCGTGCATGTTGTGTTACCTCCTTGCTTTCTTACCTACCCCAACGCCGCGTGAGTGCTTACTATTCCCGCGCGCACTGCGAGGTTAAATAAACAATTGTGCCCCAAACCGCTGCGCATTGCCAGCGCAATCCCGGGCGGGGTGTGGAAAGCCGCTTGCCGACGCCCCCTTCACCCCACCTATCCACAGATCCCCACCACCTTTCCCTTAGCGGCCTATGCATAGTTGCGCGCGTGGTTGAAGCTGGGGCCATGGACATCACAACACCAACTCAGCCCATCCGTACGCCCGGCGATATCCTCGCCAATATCCCAGGAATCCTCGGATTCTTTCCCACTGAATCAGTCATCCTCATCTCCATCCAACCCAGCCAACGCGGATATAGCATCGGACCAGTAGCCCGCCTCGATTTGCACGATGTGCCTGGTGCCCTGCACGAAGTGATGGAAGCGTTTCACTGCGGAAATCCCGAAATCATCTTCTGCTTCGTGCTCTCCCAGCGCGAGGAAGGAGAGCTCTGGGACATTCTGCAGTCTCTTTACCATTTCCAAGACCGGACAGGTATGGGCATCGATGCCTGCTGGCTGTCCGAAGAACTTTCCACCGATACCGCCTATGACCTCATCTTTGGCCACGCCACAGAAAGCGGCGAGGGCCCGCTGCAGAATTGGATGGAAGGAACCATACCCGCCATCTCGACGAGCCACACGATGCGCGCCTGCGTGAATAATGGCATGCTTCCGGAACTGAACCGTCATGACTTGGTCCAGCGCTTCAAGGACCCGAACCCATACTTTGGGGAAGAAGAGATTAGGGCCATGGAGCGATGCGCCGAAGAGATTGCCCGCCAACTGCGCGCCGGGCACGGATACGGCACTACAGATCCAGTGCAGGTGGTCAAACACCTCATCGCCGATGTCCGCTATGTGCTCAGCGAGGTCGAATCGCTGGAGGAAACCCTAGAAAATGAAGAATTGTTGTGCGTGGCAGCCATGTGGATGTCTACCACCTGGACCCGTGACCTAGTCATTGCGGAGTTCGTCTCCGCACCGCAGGAAGCAGGAGACCTGTTATTGGCGGTAGCCCGTACATTCCAGGGGTCTATTCGCTACAACGCCCTAGCTTTGTATGCTGCTAGCCAGGTGTCCCACGAATTCGGAATTTATGCCGGCCCAGCGCTTTCCGTAGTAGTAGAAGAGGCGCCCCATCACAATTTGGGGCGCCTCATAGCGCAGGGATATCGCAGCGGCATGGGAAAGCGGTTGGTCTCCAGCCTATGCCATGGCTGCGAGCTAGCCCGCGAAGCGGCGGGGCTCCACGTCGACAGCCCCGCCTAACACGCGCGGCGTCTAGGACCGCTTTGCGGAATGTGCCTTATCACCAAGCTGTCGGGTGAAGTTCCACGCGTCGGTGACGATGGTTTCGAGGTCCGTACGGGTGGGATTCCACCCGAGTTCCCGCTGAATCTTCTCAGAGGAAGCGATGAGCGTAGCTGGGTCGCCCGCACGGCGCGGGGCCACCTCAGCCGGAATGTCGTGGCCGGTGACCTTGCGGCACATCTCGATGACTTGCTTGACGGAGTACCCATCGCCAGAACCCAGGTTGTAAATGCGGTGGGTGCCAGATTCATTGGACTCGAGGGCAAGCACGTGGGCGTCAGCTAGATCGCGGATATGGATGTAGTCACGCACTGGGGTGCCGTCTGCGGTATCCCAGTCATCGCCGAACATGAAGATCTTATCGCGGTGGCCCAAAGCAACCTGCAACACGATGGGGATGAGGTGGGTTTCTACCTCGCGGTTCTCGCCAATATTTCCGTAGGCGCCAGCCACATTGAAATAGCGCAGCGAGGTAGCGCCCAGGCCGTAGGCGTGGGCAAAGGACGTGATCATGTAGTCGATGGCCAGCTTGGTCGCACCATAAGGATTGGTGGGCTGGGTCGGCATGTCTTCCGTAATCGGGACCTGGTCGGGCTCACCGTAGGTTGCAGCGGTGGAGGAAAAGACGAGGTTTTTGACGTCGTTATCCCGCATGGCATTAAGCAGCGTCAGGGTAGTAACGACGTTGTGCTGCCAGTACTCATCAGGCTTTTCCACGGATTCGCCCACCAAGGAGCGCGCAGCGAAGTGAATGACGCCTTCGAAGCCACCTTCGCCCAAGACCTCGGCAGCCTTGTCCGCGACATCGCCCTCGATGACGCGGGCGGCTTCCGGAACGGCCTCATGGTTGCCAGTGGAGAAATTATCGATGATGGTTACGTCATGGCCTTGTTCGACTAATACTGCGGCGCAGACGCTGCCCACGTAGCCGGCGCCACCTGTGACAAGAAGCTTCATGGTTATACCTCCACGCGCACAGCGTGCGCCAAATCGTCGGAAAGCACGACGCTGCCGCCCTCAGGCGTCGACAGTGTAATCGTGCCGCTGTTATTGACCACGGACACCTTCGCGCCCACACGAATGCCGGCATCGGTGAGCTCTTGGAAGGTGCCATCATCAACCTGCAGGATTTCATTGACCTGTATGACGGTAGCGGAGACTTGCTCGCCATTGGGGAGGTCGACCGCGCGCGTGCCTTGATCCGGCTGCGGAACATCGAAGCCAAGCGCAGACAGCGCCGGAATAGGATTGCCAAAAGGCGACCGCGTCGGATCGTCGAGAACAGCGACCATGCGCTTTTCCACCTCTTCGCTCATCACATGCTCCCACCGGCAGGCCTCGTCGTGGACCTTGGCAATGTCGAGCCCCAGGACGTCGGTAAGCAAACGCTCTGCCAACCGGTGCTTGCGCATGACTGCGGTAGCTAGGTCGCGGCCCTTGTCCGTGAGATCCAAACTGCGGTCGGTGCGCACGTGCAAAAGGCCATCGCGCTCCATGCGAGCTACAGTCTGAGAAACCGTAGGCCCAGATTGCTCCAAACGCTCCGCAATGCGGGCGCGCAGGGGAGTGATGCCTTCTTCCTCTAGCTCGTAGATGGTCCGCAGATACATCTCCGTTGTATCAACTAGGTCCCTCACGTGGGCATACCTTTCTGTGTGAATACAGTTACGCGGCTATAGTCCCGCCCAAGAACGGGAAAGCGCTTTCTAGACTCTGCAGTCCAGATTAGCCTACCTAAGGCTTGGCTCGCCGCTAGGAACCAAGCCGATGCCTTATCAACGCCAAAACCCGAGCCCATGGCGGTACGTTGCCAAATGGGCCCGGGGAGAGGGTGTGCTGCCGAATACAGTAGGCGTGGATTACAAAGCGTACTCGCGCAGGCGATCGGCGCGGTTGCCATCGCGCAGCTTAGCCATGACTTCGCGCTCAATCTGGCGTACACGCTCGCGCGAGAGGCCGAAGCGGCGACCAATCTGATCCAAGGTGCGCGGAACACCATCATCGAGGCCGTAGCGCAGGCGGATGACGTCCTGCTCGCGCTTTTCCAAGGTGTCAATCACACCGCGGATATCGGAGTGGCGCATAGAAGCGACGACCGCAGTTTCAGCATCGGTAGCTTCCGCGTCTTCGATGAAGTCACCCAAAGGAGCTTCTTCATCGGTACCTACCGGCATATCGAGAGAGACCGGATCGCGCGACTGGCGCAGCAGCATCTCAATCTTGTTCTCATCAATACCGGATTCTTCCGAAAGCTCCTCGTTGGTAGCTTCGCGGCCCAAGGATTGATACATCTCGCGCTTAATGCGGGAAAGCTTGTTTACCTGCTCCACCAAGTGGACTGGGAGGCGAATGGTGCGGGACTGGTCAGCCATGCCGCGGGTAATCGCCTGGCGGATCCACCACGTGGCATAAGTGGAGAACTTGAAGCCCTTGGCGTAATCGAACTTCTCCATTGCGCGGATAAGGCCTAGGTTGCCCTCCTGGATGAGGTCCAGCAGTGGCATACCGCGGCCGGTGTAGCGCTTTGCCAGCGAGACGACGAGGCGCAGGTTGGCTTCGAGCAGGTGGGAACGCGCCTTCTTGCCTTCGCGGGCGAGAATCTTCAGGTCACGCTTTTCTGCGCGGGTGAGCTTTTCTGCGTTATTGAGCTTGTACTCCGCGTACAGTCCAACCTCGATGGCTTGAGCGAGTTCTACCTCATCTTCCGCGCTGAGCAGCGCGGTCTTGCCTATGCCGTTGAGATAAACGCGGACGAGGTCTGCAGAAGGATTATCGTTGGTTTGGTTGCGGCGAGATCCGCGGTCTACTTCCTGTTCTTCATCAGTAGTGGCACTTGAAGTGCCCTTGGCGGTGGTGGCAGATGTCTTCGTCATAGTGAAGCCTCCTGAATTTGTCGCCGGTTTCACAAAGTACAACGGAGTCTCTAGCGATTTAGTTCCCGGTGCGGAGAGAATTATTAAAAACAGTTGTTCCCCGTGGTACAACTCCACCTTTTCGGGGGAGAGGCACCACGGGGAACGGTTACGAGCTGCGAACAGCTAGGAATGTGGAACTACTATCCACGCACCTGCACGAGGTAGCGGTAGATTGTGGGCTCCGATACGCCGAGGCGCTCTGCAGCTGCGGCAATTCCGCCTTTAAGAAGGAAGAATCCTGCATCCTCAAGGTCAGAAACCACCTCGAGACGCTCTTCGCGCTGCATGCGAGGAACTGGCGTGCTCTGGTTGGAAATCGCAGAGTTCAGCATGGAATCGAGAAGGTGCTCCACGTTAGAACGCAAAGACTCGCTGACTTCTTCCTTCTCTGGCTCCTCTTCCGTAGCCTCGTCTTCTGGAACCGGGTCTGGTACCGCAACGGGTCGCTGCGGCTGCTCTTCTGTGCCGGGGTAGCCGCCGAAGGCCTTCGACTTATCAAATGCGGGATCATCGGCGTTGCCGATAAGTGCGGCGGCAGCATCGCGAATGTGTACCAACTCGGAGACATCAACATTGATGCACAGCATGCCGCGCATATGGCCGGAGTCATCTCGGATGAAGTAGCTTGAAGAGCGGCAAATCTTGCCTTCCGCATTGACGGCGCGGTAGCCGGTCATCATGGGTATTGCTGCGGCATCGCCTTGTTTCATAAACCACAAAGCGAAATCGGTCACCGGGCCGCCTAGCTGCCGGCCGGAGATGTGGCCGTTGGCGATGGCCATGATGGATTTATCGGGGACGTCGAGATCGTGGAGCACGATTTCGGTGTTGGGGCCCATTGCCTTACCGAGGAATTCGACGAGGGGAATGTACTGCTCGAGGAAGTTTTCTTCGGAGGCATTGCCGCTAGGGAAGTTCATTAGCTGAAGCATGTCCTTTAATTCCTGTCAGGTTATAGAGAAGATATCACACGGAAGCGAATAGGCGAAAGGGGGAGTAGCGCCAAGAAAGCCGGATGAACACAAGCGGCTTAGCGCTGTGCTCACCCGGCTCATCGCTTCTTTACTGGGTGGTCTCTATCCGCACACCGGAACTGGTGGGTGAACTGCTAGGGCCAGGCCACCTTGTGAGGTTTCCCTGTACTTGGCGTTCATATCCTTACCAGTCTTATACATGGTCCAGATAACTTCGTCCAAAGAAACGCATGGCTTGGTTTCGCGCTCCAGCGCCATACGTGCGCTGGTGATGGAATCAACGGCAGCGACAGCGTTGCGCTCAATGCAGGGTACCTGAACCTGTCCGAGGACCGGGTCACAGGTCAGGCCAAGCTTGTGCTCCATGCCAATCTCGGCTGCGATGCATACCTGCTCTGGGGTAGCGCCCATGAGCTGGGCGAGACCGCCAGCAGCCATGGAGCACGCTACACCAACCTCACCCTGGCAGCCGACCTCAGCGCCAGAGATGGAAGCGTTCATCTTGTACAGGGAAGCAATCTGGTTGCAGGCGAAGATGTAATCAGCAAACATCTCGGTGGTAACGGGCTCAACGAACTTGTCGTAGTAGGCCAGTACTGCCGGAACAACGCCGCAGGCGCCGTTCGTAGGAGCGGTAACAACGCGGCCGCAGGATGCATTCTCCTCGGAGATGGCCAGTGCGAACATGTTGACCCAGCTGAGGATGTTCAGACCATCATGCGGTTCGGACTGCTCCAAGCGGCGCTTGAGGGCAGCGGCGCGGCGGGGGACCAGCAGGGAACCTGGGAGTGGGCCGTCGGTAGCGGAGCCGCGCTTGATGCCGGTGTACATGACATCGCGAACCTTGCGCAGGTGCTCGTTGACCTCTTCTTCGGAACGAAGTGCCAACTCGTTGGCAAGGCCAAGCTCCGGGAGGGTCATGTTGTTCTTCTCGCACAGCTCAAGCATCTCTGCGGCGCTGGCGTATGGGAAGGGGATATCAACCTTGGCGTCCGTGCGCTTGGCAAAGTCTTCCTGCTTGACGATGAAACCGCCGCCGACTGAGTAGTAGGTCTTGTGCAGGATGTCTTCCTCGCCAGCGAAGGCGATAAGGCACATGCCGTTTTCGTGCATCGGGAGGTACTCGTCATGGAAGAAGAAGCCGCCGTCCTTGGGGAATTCTACCTCGTGGGAGCCGCCCAGCATGAGCTTCTCGCTGCTGCGGACGTTCTTCATGAATTCGGAGATGCCGTCGATATCAACCGTCTCTGGCTCTTCACCAGCGAGGCCGAGAAGGATGGCCTTGTCGGTGGAGTGGCCGATTCCCGTGAGGGAGAGGGAGCCGTAGACATTTGCCTGAACTCGAGTGACCTTGTCAAAGAGGTCCTTTTCCTTGAGCTCGTCCACGAAAGCTTTGCCGGCTTTCATTGGCCCAAGAGTGTGTGAGCTTGAGGGGCCGATGCCAATCTTGAACATATCGAAGATGCTGATGAACATTGTTCTTTCCTTGAATCCTCTGCGATTTTCTCGTCTGCGGCGGTGCTTAGAAAGCCTGGACGATGGAGTAGATGATGGTTGCCAGGGCGACGAGGCCCATGAAGAAGACGAAGTAGTTGGAAGCCTTGCCCTTGTAGCGCTTCAGCGCAGGAACCTTGTGAATGGCGACCATTGGGATGATGAAGAGCATGATGGCAATCGTCGGGCCACACAGGGTTTCAATCATGCCCAAGATGGATGGGTCAGCCCAAGCGACGAGCCAAGCGGTGACCAGCATGAAGATGAGGGTGATGGTATCGAGCTTGTGGGCGGACTCTGCGTCGTCCTTGCTTGCGTTCTTGCTGCCCTTGATGACGAGGCCTTCGAAGCCTTCGGCTGCGCCGAGGTAGTGGCCGAGGAAGGACTTAGCAACTGCAATCATGGCGATGATTGGTGCAATCCACTGGATAAGTGGGGTATCGAAGTGATTGGCCAGGTAAGACAGGATGGTGATGTTTTGTGCCTTAGCTTCTGCCATGTCAGCCGGGGAGAGGCTCAGAGCGCAGGAGAAGACGAAGAACATAACCACGGCGACCATGAGGATTTCTGCGCGGAGCAAGGTCTTGCGGGACTTGGCCTCAGCGAA